>DASXBZ010000133.1:0-10206 GCA_036491435.1 Acidimicrobiales bacterium | reverse complement strand
TGGAGCCTGAGGTCGGACTCGAACCGACGACCTGCGCATTACGAGTGCGCTGCTCTACCGACTGAGCTACCCAGGCGTCTGCCAACCATCGACGCCCAGGCTCGACCGGGACGACCCCCGTGACCGCCCGGGCTGGCGGCGGAGAGTCAGTGTAGGTCAGCGCGCACCCGGGGCCGGGCGACGTTGCGAACGCGGCGGGTCGGTCGCTCACGGCCGCCCCACGGGCTCGGCACGTCAGACGTACCCCCAGTTCAAGGCCCGGTTCGACGCCCACCCACGCATCGTCTCCGCCCTGCCCCACGAGCGTGCAACGCCGTTGCAAGGGCCCGGGCGCACAGTGGGCGTACCGCGGGCGGTGCCGGGCAGTGCGTTACCGCTTCAGAGAGGGGTCGAGGCGCCGTGGCAATCGAAGTGTGGCACCAGACGACCGTCGAACGGCTCCGGGCGGTGGACCAATTGCGGGGCTTGACGACGGCGCAGCTCGAGCAGGTGGCAGGACTGGCCGAGCGGGTCCAGGTCGAGAAGGGTGAGGTACTGGCCCGGGAGGGCCGGGTGGGCCGTGAGTTCTTCTTGATCCTCTCGGGCAAGGTCGCGGTGACCCAAGACGGCCGTCACGTCGACACGCTCGGTTCGGGCAGCGTCTTCGGCGAGGTGATCGCGACGAACCTCGGGCCCCGTCACGCGACCCTTACCGCCCTGAGCGAGGTCGACCTACTGATCATCGGGCCGCGTGAGTTCGCCGCCATGGTCGAGATCGCAGGGTTTCGTGATGCGATGCCGATGGCGATCGTGACTTCGCGTAGCCTGACGCCGACGTTTCCACCGGAGGTGGGCATGACAGAGGACAGCGGCGCGCCCACCATGGTGATCGAACGTCTGCAAGGAGTGCCCTGGTTCGCCGAGTGCACGGCCGAGCAGCTCGCAGAGATCGCCCGCCTGGCCGAGCGCCTGCAGGTGCAGGAGGGCGAGGTCATCCTGCGCGAGGGCCGGCTCGGACGCGAGCTCTACATCATCCTCGAAGGCACCGTCGTCGTCACCCGGACCGGGAGAGTCGTCAACGAATGGGGACCGGGGGACTACTTCGGCGAGCTTGCGGCGATCGAGGCTGGGCCGCGCAGCGCGACGGTGACGGCGACGTCGGACCTCGACGTCCTGATCATCGGGCCCCGTGAGCTCGAGGCCATGATGGAGATCCCGGGGTTCCGCAACGCGCTGCTGCAGGGCATGAGCCGACGCATCCGGGAGGCGGACGACAAATTGGCGGCGATCGCCGAGGATGACGAGAACGGGGACAAGGTGCGCCCGTCGGGTTCCTGACGCATCGCCCGGTGATCAGCCCGGATCGGCGGCCATCCGGGCCAGGCGAGTCAGTCCCAGGCGCAGCGCCGTTTCCTCGGCCTTGCGCAGCAGCACGGCCACCCGTTCTTCGGCTTCCCGCCCGCGTCGGCGTAGCGTGCGCGCCAGCTCCACCTCGGACGCCGCCTCGAAGGGTGGCGAGTCCATTCGATTGGCCAGGCGGATCGCCGCTTCGAAGTGCACTTCGGCCAGCGCGAGGTCTCCGGTGGCGGCGGCCGACAGCCCGAGGTAGTGGTCGGCCGGGCCCGCGCACGCAGCTGCCGGCACCCTGAGGACCACCGCCGTGCCGGCGTAGCGGCGCATCCGCTCGTACACGGCCGACGCCGCGTCCCGCGCCCGCACCCCGAGTACACCGCACGCCGCCGCCGCCAGCGCGAGCGACAGGCCTTCGGTCTGGTCCTTCGCGACGAGATCCCAGCCGATCTCTCCGAGCGCCTCCAGGTCGGCCATCGCCCGGTCGGGCTGTCCCGCCTCGGCGTGGATGAGCGCCAACGCCGTCAGGAGGATCGGATAGCCCTCCAGGGCCTGGCCGATCACTTCCTGGAACATCGCCTCGAGGCCCACCACCTCCTCGCGTTGCCACCAGGTCCACACCATCAGTCCTCCGTAGAAGGTGGCGGCAAGGTCGCTGTAGCCCTCGGCGGCTTTCATGCCCCGGAGAGCCAGCAACTCCGCCTGTTCGATGTTGCCCGCCATCAGCGCCATCATCGCCCCGACGTTGAGCGACCACGACGCTTCGAGTGGATGCACCGGCCCGGTGTCACGCGTTTCGAACCGCTCCAGTTCCTCGTGCACGGCATCGACGTCGCCCTGCGCCAGCAATTCGCGGACTCGCCACATGTGGCTGTGCAACGAGAGGAACTGGTCGCCGACGTCCGACGCGATCTCGCCGAGCTCGGTGGCCGCGGCCAGTCGCTCGGGAGCCGGATCAATGCCCCACAGCACGTTGATGCGGGCGCGCAGGGCGTACCCGAGAGCGAGACGGTCTCCGAGGCGCCGGGCCATCGCGACAGCCTCCGAGCTCAACCGCTGCGCTCGTTCGAGCACTCCGGGGGCCGGCACCCCCGTCAAGGCGACGATGATGACGGCGAGCTGTGCGGTGACTCTGGAGCGCAGGTGCGAGTCATCGGCGGGCAACGCGGCCAGGGCCTCCTCCAGCAGCTCGATCTGCTCGGAGTGGGCGTCCACGACGCCGAGATAACTCACCGGCCCGGCACGCAGGGCGGTCAGGGCCAGCCGCTCGGGATCTCCGATCGCACGCGCCAACGCCGCTGCCCGCGCAAAGTTCTCGTTGGCCCGGGTCTCGTCGCCGGCCTGGTTCTGCGCCTCGGCCAATGCGATCAGTGCATCGCAGAGTGTGGACTGATCGGCGTCGCCTGACTTCTCCGCCACCTCGAGCGCACGGGTGAGATGACCCACCGCTTCTTCGAACGCGAGGAGGCGCAGCGCCCGGCCGCCCGCGGCCGTGCAGTACCGCACGGCCTTGTCCGCGCCCGCCAGAGCCGCCCCCATGTAAAAATGGTGCGCGAGCTCGTTGACGACTCGATCGATCCCCTCACCGTGGATGCGCTCGGTCGCCAGCGCGATCTTGTAGTGGTAGCGCACCCGCCGACCGCGCAACAGCTCGCCGTAGATCGCGTCGCGCACCAGGCCGTGCGTGAAGGCATAGCGGTCGCGGACCAGCCCGCCGGTGCGGCGGAGGAGGCGCGACTCCTCCGCGCGGTCGAAGGCGTCAAGCTGTTGATCCGGGCTCAACGCGGCGGCTTCGGCCACGATGCTCCCCTCGAACTCCTGCCCGGCGACCGCCGCCGCCTGGAGGAGGTAGACCACATCTTCGGGCAGGCGCGACACGCGTCGTGCCACCAGCTCCCGGATCGCCTCGGGAGCCTCGAGCTCCGCGGGCACGGGAGAGTCGCCGTCGCGACTGCCCTGCTCGACGTCCTGCTCGCCGAGATGGTCGAGCATCTCCTCGAGGAACAATGGGTTCCCGTCCGTCAGCTTGAAGAGCTGCGGGACCAGGTCGACGGGCACCTTCGGCCAGCTGCGCACGAACTCCTCGACCCCGTCTTCGGTCAGGCCCTCGAGGTGCACGGTCTCGACCGAGCGGTCGGACCGGAGATCGGCCAGGGCTTGACGCCCCGGGTGGGCGGCCGGTACCTCCGTGTCGATGTAGATCCCGACGATGCCCGCCTTCGCACGGTCGATGTTGCGCAACACGTGGCGGAGCAGGAGGAGGGTGGGCTGATCCGCGAAGTGAAGGTCGTCAACCACCAGGAGCAGTTTCCCGTTTCCCGAGATCTCGCTCAGTGTCGCCGTCACGGCCTCGAAAAAGCGAAAGCGGTTGCTCTCGAGGTCCCCTGGGTCCCATTCGAAGGGTGTGGCGTACTCCCGCAATCGGAAGACGAGGCGGGAGAGCTCCGCCAGTTGCCAGGTGGGCATGCGCGAGATCCGGTCCGCCGACTCGGCGTGGAAGTACCGGCCAAGGGCCTCGGCGAAGGGCTGGAACGGCGCCACCGGCTCCTCGTCACAGCGGCCCCACAAGACCAGGGCGCCCTCGATCTCGACGCCACGCGCCAACTCGCCGACGAGGCGCGTCTTGCCGATGCCCGGGTCGCCTTCGACAAGCAGGAGGTCGCTTTCACCCCGTTCCGCCGACGCCCACCAGTCGTGCAGCAGCGCCGACTCCCGGTCCCGTCCGACGAGCGGTCCCCGGGTCGGTGACATCGGGATGCGGACGCGGTACCCAGTCGAAGAACCTGCGGCCGCCCTAGCGAGGTCCTCCACCGAGACGGACGAACCCGGCGCCGGCTCGACGGGCGAGACGAACGACAGTGCGGGATCGTGCGTGAGGATGGCGTGCTCCATCCACGCCGCGTCGCGCCCGGGCTCGATGCCGACCTCGTCCACCAGCGTCGCCCGCAGTTCCTGATAGACGCGCAGCGCCTCGGCCTGCCGTCCCGAGCGGTAGAGCGCGAGCATGCGCTGGGACCAGAGGCGCTCGCGCATGGGATGCTCGCTCGTCAGCCTCTCCAGTTCCCCGATGAGCGACTCGTGTTGGCCCAAGGTGAAGGCAGCGTCGAGGCGTAGCTCGTTCGCCGCGAGGAACATTTCCTCGAGCCGTCGCGCCTCCGCTCGGGCGAAGGGTTCGTCCCGCACCTCGCTGTACGCCGCACCGCGCCAGAGGCGCTGCGCCTCCTCGACCACCCGCACGGTCTCGCTCGGCCGTCGTCGCATCAGTTGCCGCCTGCCGTCGGCGATCATCTGTTGGAAGACGAAGACATCCGTCGTCTCCGCGCCGACCTCCATGAGGTAGCCCGGTGCGCGCGTCACGATGAGGTCCTCGGGGACCCCGGCCTCGCGCAGGCGCTTGCGCAACCGCGAGATGGTGGAGCGCAGCGCGATCTCGGCCCCCGCACCCTCGTGATCGCCCCACAGCGAGTCGATGAGCCGGTCCACCGAGACGATGAGGCCCCGGTCGATCAAAAGGCGCGCCACTAGGGCCCGCGCCTTGAGGCCACCGAGGTCGACCGGCCGGCCGGCCCAGGCGATCTCGACCGGGCCGAGGACCCGGATCTGCAACGCGGAGGCGGGGTCGGTGTGGTTCGTGACCTCCTCCGCACCGCTCCCCGCCATCTGGTCTCCCCTGGCTCTCTTGAACCCGCGATGCTAGGCCCCACACCAGGTTCCGATCGCCGACGGGTCGGCGGGACCCGCTGGTCCGCTAGACGGACAATGCAGCCAGCCGGGTGAACAGCGACTGGAGCAGCAGCGCCTCGTTCGGGTTCCGCGGCAGCGCCTGGGCCACCTCGGTGATGAGACCGACGGCGTCCGCCGCAGCGCGGGCGTCGAGGTCGCCCGGGGGGATCCCCCGCTGCACGCCCCGGGTCACCCGCGTCCGGTAGGTCCGCGCCAGCACCCCGAGCCCCGCCCGCAGGGCGTCGGTGCGGAAGCGGCGCTCCTCCCGCTGGTGTTGCTCCACGATCTCCTTGCGCCCCGGCAGGCCGCGCTCGCCCATCTCCTTGGCCGCCTCGGCGAGCGTCTCGATCTGCCGATCGTGGGCGACCCGCAGCGGCTGGACGGCGCGGTCGGCGGACTCGAGCACCCGGCGGGTCAGCGTCGCCACGGCCGAACCCGACGACACCAGCTCGTCGGGCACCGAGGCCCAGAGTGCGACGCGGGCCGTCACATCGGGATCGTCGACCATCACGCGGGCCCTCTCCATGTTGCCCCCGCTGCTCTCGGCGACCACGGCCGCCACCTCGGGCGCGACGCCGTCCGCCTCGAGCGTCCGCGTCACCACCTCGCGGGGCACCGGGGGGAACAGCACCTCGGCGCAGCGGCTGGCGATCGTCGTCAGGTCTGGGGTGAGCTCGTCTGCCAGCAGGATGAACACGGTCTGGCCGGGCGGCTCCTCCAGCGTCTTGAGCAGGACCGGAGCACGGTCCAGCACCAGGTGCATCTCCTGGACCACGATCACTTGCCGCGCTGCGGCCAGCGGACGGCGCTGGGCCAGGGAGACGACCTGGCGCATGGTGTCCTTGGACAGCGAGGCCCCGCTGCGTCGCACGATATGGAGGTCGGGGTCGGTGCCGGCGAGCGCGGCCCTGCACGTGGCACAGTCGCCGCACCCCCCGGTCGGGCACAGCAGGGCGGCTGCGAAACCGTGCGCCGCCGCAAGCCCGCCGTTGCCTTCGGGCCCCCGGAACAGATAGGCGTGCACCGGGTTCACCGCGGCCGCCTTCAGCGCGGCCACCGCCTCGTCCTGCCCGACGATCCCTTCGAAGAGCGCCGGCGACGGGCGCTCCTCGCTCAACGGCCGTGCTCCGGCTCTGGCCCCAGACGCGCGCGCACGCCGTCGACGATATGCGCCGTGATCGCATCCACGTCGCGGGTGCCGTCGACGACGAGCCAGCGATCGGGCTCGGCTTCCGCCTGCGCCGCGAATCCGTCGCGCACGCGTGCCGCGAATGCGGGGCCGAGCCGCTCCAAGCGGTCCGCGCCGCGCCCGCGGGTCGCCGCCACCTCGACGGGCACGTCGACGAAGACGGAGAGGTCCGCCTCGACGCCCGCCGTCGCCCACGCCACCACCTCGGCCAGCCCGTCGCCGCCGAGCTCGCGGCCGTAGCCCTGGTACGCGATGGTCGATGCCGAGTAGCGGTCGGTGACCACCCACACGCCGGACGCCAGCGCGGGCTCGATCACCTCTGCGACGTGCTGCGCCCGATCGGCCGCCATCAGCAGCGTCTCGGCCCGCGGCGTCACCGGTGCCGAATCGGAATCGGGGTCGAGGAGCAACCGGCGCAACTGCGCGCCGAGTGGCGTGGCGCCCGGCTCGTGGGTCACGAGCGCGCCGAGAGCCGAGGCCACGGCCTTGGCCTGGGTGGACTTGCCGCAGCCGTCGATGCCCTCGAGCGCGATGAGGCGACCCCGGGCGGGCATGGTCAGAACGGTTCGGTCGAGGCGGCCCTCATCGCGGCCGGATCGGCGCCGTCGGCCTCGGCCGCCGGCTTGGCGGACCCGCCGGCCTTCTTGGCTGCGGTCGTCTTCTTCGCCGCCGTCTTCTTCGCGGTCGTCTTCTTGGCTACGGCCTTCTTCTTTGCGGGCGCCTTCTTCTTTGCAGGCGCCTTCTTCTTGCGCGTCGAGGGGCCCGCAGCCCGGCGCTCCGCCAACAGCTCGGACGCCCGGTCCATGTCGATGGCCTCGACGGTGTCGGCCTTGCGCAGGCTCGCGTTGGTCGTGCCGTCGGTCACGTAGGGACCGAAGCGGCCCTCCTTCACCACCACTGGCAGGTTGGTCGAGGGGTCGGTGCCGAGCTCGCGCAGCGGCGCCGCTGCCGCCCGACCGCGCCGCTGCTTCGGCTGCGCGAAGAGCGCCCTGGCCTCGTCGAGCGTCACGGTGAGCAACTGCTCGTCGCTTCCGAGGCTGCGCGTGTCGGAGCCGCGCTTGAGGTAGGGCCCGAAGCGCCCGTTGTGCGCCACGACCTCCTCGCCCGTGTCCGGGTCCGTCCCCACGGTGCGCGGGATGCGCAGGAGCTCGAGCGCCTGCTCGAACGTGAGCGTCGCCGGGTCCATCGCCGCGAACAGCGAGGCCGTGCGCGGCTTCTCGCCGCCGTCGACGACCTCGCCCATCTGGACGTAGGGGCCGAACCGGCCCGCCTTCACCTGGACCTCGAGCCCGCTCTCGGGGTGGGTCCCGAGCACGCGGTCGTTCGAGGGCGCGGCGAGGATCTCCTCGGCCCGCTCGATCGTCAGCTCGTCGGGCGCCAGGTCGTCGGGGATCGAGGCGCGGTCCTCGCCGCGTTGGAGGTACGGCCCGTAGCGCCCGACCCGCGCCACGATCTGCTCCCCGTCGCTGCCCTCACCCAGCGGGATGGAGTTGATCTCGCGGGCGTCGATCTCGGCGAGGTGCGCGGCCACCGTCGCCTTCAGCCCGAGCGTGTCCACCTCGGTCCCGTCGCTCGCCATCGCGCCGGGCGCGTCACTGCCGAAGTAAAAGCGCGTCAGCCAGGGCAACGCCTCCCCGGTGCCCGCCGCGATCTCGTCGAGGTCGTCCTCCATCGAGGCGGTGAACCCGTAGTCCACCAGGTTGGCGAAGTAGCGCTCGAGCAGGCCCACGACCGCGAAGGCAGTGAAGCTCGGGACGAGCGCTGTCCCCTTCTTCCACACGTAGCCGCGGTCGAGGATGGTGGCGATGACACTGGCGTAGGTCGACGGCCGCCCCACCCCAAGCTCCTCCATCGCCTTCACCAGCGACGCCTCCGTGTAGCGCGCCGGCGGCTGGGTGGTGTGCGACCCGGGCTCGAACGCACTGCCCTGGACCCGGTCGCCCTCGGCCAACGCGGGGAGCACCCGTTCCTCGGCGCTCTCGGCCTCCGGCTCGTCGTCGTCCCGCCCCTCCTCGTACACCTCGAGGAAGCCCTTGAAGGAGATGACCCGCCCGCCCGCCGAGAACTCGGCTTCCTGGCCCGCCGCCACGCCGCTCGGCACGTCGGCGACTAGCCGCACCTGCGCGCTGGTCCCGGTGGCGTCGTTCATCTGCGAGGCAACGGTGCGCATCCAGATCATCTCGTAGAGGCGCAACTCGTCCCCCGAGAGCTCACGGCCCACCTGTTCGGGCGTGCGGAACGTCTCGCCCGACGGCCGGATCGCCTCGTGCGCCTCCTGGGCGTTCTTGACCTTGCGCTCGTAGCGGCGCGGCGCGTCGGGGACGTAGGCGGCGCCGTAGCGCTCGCGGGCCTGCGAGCGCGCCGCGGTCAGCGCCTCGTCGGACAGCGTCGTCGAGTCGGTCCGCATGTAGGTGATGAAGCCCTGCTCGTAGAGACGCTGGGCCACCTGCATGGCCCGCTGCGCGCTGAAGCGGAGCTTGCGGCCCGCCTCCTGCTGCAAGGTCGACGTCATGAACGGCGCCGCCGGAGAGCGACGGAAGGGGCGCTCGGTCACCGACTTCACGGTGAAGGCCCGCCCGGTCAGGGCCTCGGCCACCGAGGTCGCCTCGTCCTCGCCGAGGACCCGTACCTCGCTCTTGGCGCTCTGCGCGCCCTGCTCGTCGAAGTCCTTGCCCGTGGCGACGGCCGTGCCGCCGAGCGCGACCAGGGCGGCCCCGAAGCCGTTGGCCGCGGCCTCGCGGGTGAACGTGCCGTCGATCCCCCACCACGTCGCCGAGCGGAACCGCATGCGGGCGCGCTCGCGCTCGACCACCATGCGGGTGGCCACGCTCTGCACCCGGCCCGCCGAGAGCCGCGGCATGACCTTGCGCCACAGCACCGGCGAGACCTCATAGCCGTAAAGCCGGTCGAGGATGCGCCGCGCCTCTTGCGCGTCGACCAACCGCCGGTCAAGGTCGCGCCACTCGTCGACCGCCCGTGCGATCGCGGCCGGGGTGATCTCGTGGAACACCATGCGCTTGACCGGCACGGTGGGGTTGAGGACCTCGGACAGGTGCCACGCGATGGACTCGCCCTCGCGGTCTTCGTCCGTTGCGAGATACAGCTCGTCGGCCGTCTTGAGGAGCTTCTTGAGGTTTGCCACGACCGACTTCTTGGGCGACGAGACCACGTACAGCGGCTTGAACCCGTTGTCCACGTCGACGCCGAGGCGCGCCCACGGTTCGCCCTTGACCGCGGCGGGCACTTCGTCCGCCCCGCGTGGCAGGTCTCGGATGTGTCCGACCGACGACTCCACGATGAAGTCGGGCCCGAGCATGCCGCTGATGGTGCGCGCCTTGGCCGGCGACTCGACGATGACGAGCGCCTTACCCACGACGCACCCCGCGGGGCAATGATCGGAAGGATGACTCGGAGGGCATGGTCAAATCAGAGTGAGGCGCTGCGGAGGTGCCTGTCAAGAGCGGGGCTCGGCCACCGCACCGAGATCGCACGGGTGCCGAGGCCGCTGAGCAGGAGGAATTGATCAGACCCCGCCACCCGACGGAGCCGGGTTCGCGGCCGTCGTTTCCGGAGCCGTCTCCCCGACCTTCGCCATGTCCTTGTCGACCACCCGGGCCACCGCGACGGAGGCGGGCATCGCATCGTCGCTGTCCGCGTCCATCGCCTCGCCCTCCCGCTTGCTGAAGGCGAGTGCAACGAGCAGGACGACCAGCGCCACCCCGGCGATGGCCAGACGGGCACCTGTGTTGTTCCGCAAGGTGATCACCGCCGGCAGGATCAGCAGCGACACGAGGTTCATCACCTTGATCATGGGGTTCAGCGCGGGTCCGGCCGTGTCCTTGAACGGGTCGCCGACGGTGTCGCCGATGACGGCCGCCTTGTGCGCCTCCGAGCCCTTCCCGCCCTCGTGGCCGTCCTCGATGTACTTCTTCGCGTTGTCCCACGCACCGCCCGAGTTCGACAGC
>DASXBZ010000132.1:0-57743 GCA_036491435.1 Acidimicrobiales bacterium | reverse complement strand
CGAAGCGAGATCAGACGCCGCAACGCCGGCGGACAGGTAACCGGTCCCGAGCTGGATGATCTGGCTCATCAAGCCGCGGCCGATGCGGTACTGCTGATTACCGACCGGATCGACGAGTTTCGGGGTGAGAGCCGTTTTACGACGTGGGCCTACAAGTTCGTGGTCTTCGAAGTGTCCGCCAAGCTGGGCCGTCACTTCTGGAAGCGACATCGGGCCTCTGACGCACCGCCGGACTGGGACCTTCTGCCAGACCGCCTTGGGACGCCGCCAGCCGAAGCCGCAGAACTCCAGGATCTGATCGGCGCAGTTCGCGTGGCGGCTGAGACGTGCTTGACACCAAAGCAACGTGACGTGTTCACAGCGATCGTGGTAGAGGGCATCCCATTGGATGCTCTCGTGACCCGCATGGGGACCACCCGAAGCGCCATCTACAAGGTGATGTTCGACGCTCGTCAGAAGCTGCGCAAGGAGTTGGTCAGCGCGGGATATATCGAGTCGATGGAGACACCATGACGAAGTGGCCCGAACTGGAGCGGTTCCTTCGCACCGACCCGAAGGACGTGGGCTGCGATGAGGCAATGGCCGTCCTGCACGTCTACGCGGACATGATGGCCGGGGGTGAGGACCCCGAGGTTCAGTTCCCAGGAGTCAGTGCCCACCTACGGGCATGTGGGCCGTGCGCCGAGGATCTTCACGGGCTGCTTGAGGCCATTCGCGCCACCACCGAGGGCGACTGAGAGCCGGCTCGCCCCAACGGCGATGCCAACCTCTGCCCAACGTCACTCGCGTCACCGATTCGAGATAGCGGGGTAAGACCCGATCAATCGCGGACACTCATCTCATCGTTGCGGCTCCGCAACGAAAGGAGACTCACATGACCGTGAAGCTCGGGCTACTCGCCCTGCTCGACGCCAAGGCCGACAAAGGTGCCGAGCTCGGCGCCTTCTTGGAGAAAGGTCAGGCTCTGGCCGCCGCCGAGATCGGCACCGTCACTTGGTACGCCTTCAAACTCAGCGACACCCAGTACGGCATCTTCGACACGTTCGAGACCGAAGATGGCCGCCAGGCCCACCTGAACGGCGAGATCCCGACTGCACTTGGTCAGGTCGCCCCCGACCTCTTGAACAAGGAACCCGACATCCGAATGGTCGACGTCATCGCAAAGAAGTAAGCGAAAACCCGACCACTTCGTCGAGCCAATTCCTCGTCGTACACCCTAAGGAGACCCCCGTGACCCTGCTCCACCCTGGTGACCGTTTCCCGAGTCTCACCACTGCCCTCACCGGTGGCGACACGCTCGTCCTACCCGACGACCTCGCCCGCAGCTTCGGCGTCGTGCTTTTCTACCGAGGTGCATGGTGCCCCTACTGCAACGCGCAGTTGCGCGCCTTCCAGCGAGCATGCGAGGGCTTGGCTGACGTCGGAGCCAAGGTCGTCGCCCTGTCGGTGGACGACGAGGCCACCACCAAGGAGCTCATCGCGAAACACGGCCTTACGTTCCCGGTCGGACACTCGGCCGACGCTCAGGTCGTCGCGGCGGCAACCGGCGCGTTCGTCAATGACAAGCCGACATACCTTCAGTCGACGGGATTCGTCCTCGACGCCGACGGGAGGGTCGTGGTCAGCGTCTACTCAAGCGGTGCAATCGGCAGATTGGTTCCCGAGGACGTCATCGGGCTGATCCGATACCTACGTCAAGACGATCATGCATCGGCCTAAAGGATGCTTGGGGCATTGACAGCGGCGGGACGCTCGTCGTACGTGTCTCGCGACCGAGCTGATCCTCCTAGGCGCCGAACCTCTTACAACGCTGGCTCGCCATTAGGGGTCAATGGCAATTAGCAACCGCCGGATCTCACGGTCCGAAGGGATGCGGTACTTGAACTCGTAGAAGCACGAGCGTGAGACCCCGGCGATGCGGCAGGCAACGCGCTCGTTGTAGCCCAGATTGCTCAGGCCTTGGGCAATCTGGCACCGCCTTTTGGGGAGATCGGCTCCTCCCCGTTGAACAGCGCGCTGGCCGCCTTGACCGCCTCGAGCTCGGCCTCGAGCTCGGCAATGGTCTTGTGTGCGCCCGGGCCAACTCGTCGGCCTCAAAGCTCTTGACGCCTTCAGCCCGGCCGGCATCGATCAGCGCTTGGCGCTTCCACAGGTAGAGGGTTCCCTCAGAAACCCCGAGTTCCTTGGCCAGTTCGCCGGCCTTCTCGCCGGCCAGCATCCGTTCGCATGCCGCCCGGCGGAACTCTCCGTGATTTCGCTTGGGCATGGACTACCTCCTGGTAGCTCACGACCCAACTCTTTCAACGCTGGCTCGCCATTAGGGGTCAATGGCAATTTGCAGCCCCAACGGGATTCGAACCCGTGTCGCCACCTTGAGAGGGTGGTGTCCTAGGCCTCTAGACGATGGGGCCGAGCGGCAGCTCCATCACGCCATACGACGCGTGGGTCTCCGCCGTGCTCGGGGGGAAGGACTCGAACCCTCAATAACTGGACCAGAACCAGCCGTGTTGCCGATTACACCACCCCCGAAGGGTGGACGTTCAGATTAGCCGAGCGCCTCCCGCTGGCCTTTCGGCCTCTGACCTGGGGGCGCGTTGAATCAGCACTTGGCCGATGCGAAGATGCACCTCCGGGATCCCCCGGGAAGCGAGTGCGGGTTCGGAGGTTGGGGCATGTCCCGGTGGTCGGCGTACCGGTGGACGGCGCACGCATGCGCGCTGGGCGCCGCCGTCGTCTCGGGCGTCCTCCTCGCCGGTCCGGCGACCGCCGGCGCCGCCGGCCTCACCGTCAGGGTCACCCCGGACCGGGGCCTCGTGAACGGCCAGGTCGTCACGGTCAGCGGCAACGGCCTCACCCACTCGGGCGCCGGGAGCGGGCTGACCTGGTTCGTCACCCAGTGCACGGCGTCCGTCCGGGGGCGGATGAGCCCCTCCAGGGACACGCCCCATTGCGACGTCACCGACGCCAAGGCGATCCGCGTCAGCCACAACGGGTCCTTCTCGACCAAGTTCCGCGTCCGCGCCGGCATTGTGGGCGACGGCTACTGCGGCTCCGCCGGCCACGCCGGCTGTGTCATCGCGGTCTCGACCGCCAAGGGGCTGGGCTCGGTCGCCAAGATCAGCTTCGCCACCCCCAAACCCCCGACGACGTCGAGCACCACGAGCACGACCGCCCCCTGAGCGCCGGCTCAGGCGTCGTGCAGCCAGTCCAGGTGGTTGAAGCCGATGATCCGCCCGAGGCCCACCCCCACCGCTTCCTTGAGGAAGTACGGCACCGTCGACCAGCCCGTGATCGGTGAGGACTGCGTCGGCGTCGGCGACGGCGAGAGCGACATCGTCGACGCGATCGCCATGGAGCGGTCCTCGTGGAAGGGGTCGGTGGTGACCAGCACGACCTTGGCGCCGTGCTTGGCCAGGACGGGCGCCGCCTGCTGCATGTTCCCGTAGGTGGTGTCGCCGCCCGCCTCGAGGATGTCGCCGGCGGGCACGCCCTTGCTCGTCAGATACGCCGCACCCGATTGCGCCTCGGTGCAGCGGTCACCGCGTTCCTTGTTCCCCGTCACCATCACGAGGTGCGCGTACCCCTGGCGGTACAACGTGAGCGCCTGGTCGAGCCGCGCCTGGAGGTCGGGCGACGGCCGGCAGTTGTATTGCGCCGCCCCCATCACCACGATCGCCCCTGCCGGGTGCGGGTCGTATTCACGCGACGTCAGCCACACCTGCACCAGCGTCACCGCGAAGTACAAGAAGATCGCCGCGGCCAACAGCAGCGCGATGCGCAGCGCCCACCGGACGGGCCAGAAGAGCATCAGGCCGCAGCAGCCGAACGCGCCAGAGCCGTTGTGATGCGCCGGCGCGTCTCGTCGCGCCCGAGCACCGCCAGCGAGTCGAACAGCGGCAGCCCCGTCGTGCGTCCCATCACCGCCACCCGGATCGGCGCCTGTGCCTTGCCGAGCTTGCGCCCCGCCGCCTCCGCGATCTCCAGCGTCACCGCGTGGAGCGTGTCCTTGTCCCACGCGCACTCGGCGTACGCCGCCAGCGCCGCCGCCAGGATCTCGACCGCCACCTCGTCGCCGGCGATCGCCTTCTGCCAGCTGGCTTCGTCGATCGGTGCGTCCTCCAGGAACAGGAAGTCCACCAGTGCCGGGAGCTCGCTCAACACGGCCACCCGCTCCTGCGCCACCGAGGCGACCTCGGCGAAGCGCACCTCGTCGAAACGCGACGCCGGCCACGGCAGCTCCGCCACCACGGGTGCGCCGGTGTCGGGGTCGATCCAGGAGCCCGGCGCCCACTCGCCGTCCACCGGGTCGACCCAGGGCCGTGCCGCCTCGATGAACTCGGGCACCGACAACAGGCGGATGTACACCCCGTTGAAATGGCTCAGCTTCTTCACGTCGAAGAAGGCCGGGGACTTCTGCACGTCCTCCAACCGGAAGCGCTCGATCAGCGTCTCGACCGGCAGGATCTCCTCGTCCCCCGGGCTCCACCCCAGCAGCGCCAGGTAGTTCCGGAAGGCCGCCGGCAGGTAACCCTGCTCGCGGTAGAGCTCGACCGCCACCGGGTCGCGACGCTTCGAGAGCTTCTTGCCCTGCTCGTTCACCAGCAGCGGCAGGTGGGCGTAGGCGGGCAGGGGCAGCTCCCGCTCCTCGGCCCGGTTCAACGCATCCCACAGCAGTACCTGGCGCGGCGTCGACGGCAACAGGTCCTCGCCCCGGATCACGTGGGTCATCGCCATGGTGCGGTCGTCCACCGCGTTGGCCAGCGCGAACAGCGGGGTGCCGTCCCCCCGCACACAGATGAAGTCCTCGAGCGCGTCGAGCGGGAACTCCACGACGCCGCGCACCAGGTCGTCCACCACGAGCGTCCCCGCGTCGGGCGTACGGAAGCGCAGCGCACGACCCTCCCCCCGCTCCAGCCCCAGATCACGGCAGAAGCCGTCGTAGCCCGGCGTCGGGTTCCCCGCCGCCGCACGCTCCTTCACCCGGGCGTCGATCTCCTCCCGCGTGCACGCGCACGCGTAGAGCGCGCCCGACGACCACAGCGCCTCGATGGCGGCCTGGTGCGCCTCGCCTTCGGCGGACTGGAGGTACGGGCCGGCGTCGGGCGCCATGCCGAGCCACGTCATCGCCGAGATGATCCCCTCGGTCCACTCCGTCCGGCTGCGCGCCTCGTCCGTGTCCTCGATCCGCAGCACCAAGGTCCCCCCGTGCTGCCGGGCGAAGAACCAATTGAACAATGCGGCCCGCGCACTCCCCACGTGGAAGTAGCCCGTGGGCGACGGCGCCATCCGCACCCGCGGCGCCGTCCGCTCGGCGACAGCTGCGGCAGCGTCCGTCATCGGGAACAACGACGGCGCCGCACGGGCGCCATCCCGGGCACCACGCCCGCGCCCGGCGTCGTCAGTCTTCCTCTATCGAGATCGCCCCCGTCGGGCACCCGTTGACCGCCTCGCGCAGCCGGTCACGGAACTCCTCGGGCGGGTTCTCGTTCAGCACGTAGAGGTACCCGTCGTCGCGCACCTCGAAGACCTCGGGCAAGATGCCCATGCACACGGCGTTGCTGGCACACTCGTCGAAGTCCACGACGACCTTCACGGAGACCTCCTGGTCAGGGGATTGGTTCCGCCGAGCATATCGGCCGCTCCCCGCACGACCCCGACGCCCGGATCACGGCTTGTCGGCCGCGACCACCCACATGGCGAAGAACTGCGAGCCACCCCCGTAGGCCTGCCCCAGCGCCCGCTGCACGCCGTCCACTTGATGCTCACCGGCCAACCCGCGCACCTGCAGCGCCGTCTCGAGGAACCGCAGCATCCCCGACGCGCCGATCGGGTTCGACGACAGCACGCCGCCCGAGCAGTTCCACGGGATGTCGCCACCCTCGACCATCGACGTCGCGCCGGACTGCGTGAGCTTCCACCCGTCGCCCTCGTCGCAGAACCCGAGCGACTCGAGCCACATCGGCTCGTACCAGCTGAACGGCACGTAGACCTCGGCCATGTCGAAGTCCTGGCGCGGGTTCGTGATCCCCGCCTGCCGGTACAGGTCCGCCGCACAGTCGCGGCTCGCCTGCGGGTTCACCTGGTCCCTCCCCGCGAACATCGTGGGCTCCGAGCGCATCGCCATGCCGTGGATCCAGGCCGGCGGCCGCCCCGTTTCCGCCGTCGACGCACCGGCGGCCTTCTCCGACCCGATGACCATGGCCGCCGCCCCGTCCGAGGACGGGCACGACTCGAGATAGTGCAGCGGGTCCCACAGCATGATCGACTCCTCGACCATCTGCATGCTGATGTCCGGCAGGTGCAGGTGCGCGTACGGGTTCTTCAACGCGTGCAGACGGTCCTTGACCGCCACCATCATCCCGACGTCCCGCGGCGCCCCCGACCGGCGCATGTACGAGCGGATGATCGGTGCAAAGTACCCGCCCGCTCCCGCCAGCAACGGCGCCGAGAACGGCTGGGGCACCGACAGCGCCCACATGGCGTCCGAGTCGCTCTGCTTCTCGAACGCCACCGTCAACACGCGCTCGTGGATGCCCGACGCCACCAGGTGCGCCGCCACCAACGACGTCGACCCCCCGACCGACCCCGCCGTGTGCACCCGGAACATCGGCTTGCCCACCGCGCCCAGCGCCGGCGCCAGATACAGCTCGGGCATCATCACGCCCTCGAACATGTCGGGCGCCTTGCCGACCACCACCGCGTCGATGTCCGCGAACCCCAACCCGGCGTCCTCCAACGCCATCACCGCCGCCTCGCGCACCAACCCGGCGATCGAGACGTCCTCCCGCTTCGACTTGCAGACCGTCTGGC
Organism: Acidimicrobiales bacterium; assembly: GCA_036491435.1. Lineage (GTDB taxonomy): Bacteria > Actinomycetota > Acidimicrobiia > Acidimicrobiales > RAAP-2 > Bog-473. The sequence continues at coordinate 50,933 of DASXBZ010000132.1, read as the reverse complement.
CCACGCCGATGACTGCGCAGCGCTCCGCCATCACACACCCTCCAGCACGGCCACCAGGTTCTGCTGCAGACACGGTCCCGACGTGGCGTGCGCCACCGCCCGGTCCGCTTCGCCGGACCAAATGCGCTGCGCCGCCTCGCCGATGCGGATCAACCCCGCCGACATCATCGGGTTGGCCGCCAGCGCACCACCCGACGGGTTCACCGACACCCCCGAATCCCCGTCGAGCCCCAGCGCCGTCGACAGGATCAGTTCCTGGTGCGCGAACGGCGCATGCAGCTCCGCCACGTCCACGCCCTTCTTCCCGACCCCGGCCTTCTCCCCGGCGACCCGGGTCGACGGCGACACCGTCAGGTCCCGCGCCCCCACCGAGTGCGTCTCGATCCGGTGGTCGATCCCCGTGATGAACGCCGGCCGCTCACACCACTCGTACGCCTTGTCCCCCGCCGCCAGCACCACGGCTGCACACCCGTCGGTCAACGGCGGCAATGCGTGTCGCCGCAACGGCGCCACCGCGTAGTCCTCCTCCAACAGCGACTCCGCCGAGCGGTCGTAGGCCACCTGCGCCTTCGGGTTCCCCAACGCCGACTTCCGTGACCGCGCTGCCACCGCCGCGAAGTCTGCTTCGCTCGCCAAGCCCCGATCGATCATCGCCTGCGCCTGCAGCGCGGCCAGCGCCGTCGGGTCCGGCCACAACGGTGCCAAGTAGTACGGATCGAGCTGAACGGCGAGCACCTGCGACAAATCGCCCATGGACGAGCGGCCGAACGCGTACACCAGCGCCGCGTCGATCTCGCCCTCCTGCAGCAGCACCCAGGCCTCGTACAACGCCCACGCGCCGTCCATCTCGACGTGCGACTCCGCCCGCGGCGGCCACACTCCCACCGCGTCCAGCGCGGCTACGAACGAGAACGGCCCGCCGATGAGGTAGTCCGTCGACCCCGAGCAGATGAAGCCGACGTCGTCCTTGGTGATGCCGATGTTGCCGAACACTTCGGTCACCACCGGCAGGAGCATCTCGACCTCGTTGCGGTCCTCCTCGCGCCGGACGTTGTCGTACTGCGCGAACGACACGACGCCGACCGGCCGCCGCCCCGATGTCAGGTCGGGGAACACCCCCTTGGGGCTCACAGGTACTCCTTGTAGGTCTCGTAGTCGGCGTCGGGCTCGCCGTTAGGCCGGAAGTACTTGACCGACGCCAGCGTCGGCCCCCACTTCTCGGGTGGCTCCCACACCGCCTCGACCCGCATCCCCATCCGGATCTCGTCGGTCGGGATCTCCTGGATCAGGCCCATGAACGAGAGGTTCGCCCCATCCAACAAGATCTGCCCGCAGATGTACGGGATCTCGATCGACTGCCCCGCGAACGGGACGTTCACGATGCAGTACGTCGTCATCGTCCCGGTGTTCGGCAGCTCGACGATCTCGCTCGTCGCCACACCGTCGGTCGGGCACGACCCCCGCGACGGCACGTACACCTTCTTGCACTTCGGGCACCGTTGCCCGATGAACTTGCCCTGCTCGTACCCGTGCAGGTTCTTGCTCATCGCGACGCCGGCGGTGAACACGTACTCCAACCTCGTCGCGGCGTCCATCATCGTCACCGGCTCTCGCTCGCTCACGACGCGCCCCCGACCGCCACAAAATGCTCGATGTCCCTGACATGACCGACCCGTTCTGCCTCCGGCCGGAACTGCGGCCGGACCCGCATCCCCGTCGACACCTCGTCGGGCGACGCGGCCGGCAACACGTGGAGGAATGACGTGTCCGCGCCGTCGAACTTCACCAGCACCCAGGCGAACGGCTCCTCGAGCGGCTGCTTCGCTCTCGGCTTGCCCGCCCACGACCACGACGTCACCGTGCCCTCGGGCCCCACGTCCACGACGTCGGTGGTCTCCTCGCCGGTCTCGGGGTCGTACTCGGTCGGTGGCACGATCACCCGCCCTCCGCTGCCCTTGATCCCCACGACCTTGCCGTCTCGCAGGCCGGTCAGGAACGCACCCACGACCGGGCCGACCGAGCGCACGAAGGGGTACTCGAGCACGTGGTCGGACCTGTAGATCACGGTCTCGTCAGCCATCGCACCTCCCCTTCCCCGGCCCCATCCGGACCGGGCTGAAAACTAGAACAGATTCCAGTTCTGTGCCAGGTGTCCCAGCCATGCGGTAAGGGGCCGACTGGCCCTAGTTGTTTCGCAACCCCCGTGCCACGATGCACGCTGCCCCGGGGAGGAGACAAGGCGTGTCTTTCGCCTGTCCGCCCGGAGGACCCTGGGTTGGGGGTGAATGTGGCTGGCCTCGTGCTGCCCGCCGTGCCGAGGCCAGCCTGCCTGCACCCCGTTCCCAAAGCCCCAACCTTTTGGTGCAGAAACCGCGCTTGCACCAAATAACTGCACCAGAAGTCCCTTTAGCTGCAGTGCCCCAACTGTCGAGGCCTACGCCTCACCCAGGTCGACCCCCGCCAGCAGCTGCGTGATGAACTCCCGGTCGTTGAGGATCGGCACCTCCGAGACGAACATGTGGCCGTAGCGCTCGAAGTACATCAGCTGCTTGGCCAGGAGGAAGGTGCCGCGGTCGAAGTCCGATGTCAAGCCGCCCGACTGGTCGGCCATGCGCCGAACCCGTCGCTGTGTGCTGAGCCGCTTCAGGATGGCCCGGACACTTCGTTGGTGCGCCTCGACGCCCTGGGCCTTGGCCATCTGCATCTGGATCGTCTGCATGATCCCGGCCAGGCTGATCTCGCCGAACGGCCGGTTCAGCGCCGGCTCCAGGATCGAGCGGAAGAACGCAGTCAGGTCGTCACCCGAGAGCCCGACCGCTTCGCCGATCGCCGGGCCGTAGACGTCGGTGATGTGCTTGGTCACCACCGGCCAGGCCGCCTCGTTCCCCATGGCGGCCGACAGCAACGAGATGAAGAAACGATGCGTCGACGGGTCCAACCGCCCGACGATGCCCCAGTCGATGACGCCGATGCGGCCGTCCCGCAGCAGCATCATGTTGCCGGCGTGAATGTCGCCGTGGAACGCACCCCAGCGCACCGTCGTCAGGAAGAACGCGCGCATGACCTCTTGCACCAGCGGCGTCGGGTCGTAGCCGAGCTCTGCCACCTTGGCCAGGTCGTCGATCGGCACGCCGTCGAAGAATTCCATCGTGAGCACGTTGCGCCCGGACAGGTCGACGTAGGGCTCCGGCACCGCCATCAACTTGAGGTCGAAGTCGTTCTGCAGCCGTCGGAAGTGCTCCATGGAGCGCGCTTCGTTGCGCAGGTCCATCTCCTCGCCGATCTGCACGCGAAAGCCCTCGAGGACCTGGAGCACGTTGCCGGCCATCTGGTCGCCGGTCTGCCGCACCAGAATTTCGAGCAGCGGCTGCATGAGGTCGAGGTCGGTCGCAACGTTGTATTCGACGTCGGGGCGCAACACCTTGACCGCCACGACACGGCCGTCGAGCAGACGGGCCCGGTGCACCACCGCGATGGACGCGGTCCCGATCGGCTCGGTCTCGAAATCGGAGAAGGCGTCGTCCAAGCACAGCCCGAGGTCCTCCTCGACCCTTTGTCGAACGTCGGCAAAAGGCACGGCAGGACCCGTGTCGAGCGTCGCCCGGAACTCGTCCGCCACCTCGTCGCCGAACATCCCGGGGGACGAGGCGATGATCTGGCCGAACTTCATGAACGTCCCGCCCAGGTCTTCGAAGCTCCTGCGCAGGGGTCGGGCCAACTCTGCGGCCGGGAGCGCACCTTGACGGATGGTGCGCAGTTGACGGAGCACCGTCGGGGTGAAGCGGACAGCCACGACCTTGGCGATGGTCCGACTCCGGCGCAACAGGGCCCGCCGCGGCGGGTCGGGCAGGCGGCGCGGGTAGATCCTCGGGACGTCCTCGGTCAACGGTGTCACTGCCGGTTCCGTCGCTCCCTCAGCCCGCAACTGGGGTGCGCGATCCGCCGGTGCGCCCGCGGCCCGTGAGGTCACGGCGGTCAGGGTAGGCGACCTGCGCGTACCCCCACGCATCCCCAGGTGAGCGCGCCGTCACGGCGGACGTTCCGCCTGTTCGCGTTTACGAGAACGCGTTCTCCAATGACGCCAATGCAGCTTTGTAGGTGTCGCCGAAGATCGGCGCCATCTCGTCGGGCGTCACCACGTACGCCCACGTGACCTTGCTGCCGTCGCCGTCCTCCTCGACCGTGATGGTCGCCTGGTGGCCGTCGAGAGGCACCCCGTCGACGACCGAGTAACTGATGGTGCGTGTCGCGTCGTCACGCGAGAGCAGCCGTTCGCGGATCTCCATGCCGAACATACCGATGATGCGATCGTCACCCTCGAGACGGAACGAGTCGATGCCCGGGAAGAAATCGGCCACGCCCCCGAAGTCGCCCACCTTCTCCCACACCGTGTCCGGTGCCGCCCCCACTGTCACGTCCACTGCGCCCTCTGCCATGTCTGCCTCCGAACCCTCGCTACGGCCGCAACCCGAAGTCGCCGGTACAGTACAACGCAACGTCAGTGGCCGCACTCTGGACGGCCCGCAGGGAGGGAGCTCGCCGTGGAGACGCGCACCATCGGCTCGTTCAAGGTCAGTGTCGTCGGGCTTGGCTGCAATAACTTCGGCATGCGCATCGGGCGCAAGGAGACGGATGCCGTCGTGGGCGCCGCCCTCGATGCCGGCATCACGCTGTTCGACACAGCCGACATCTACGGGGGCACGAAGAGCGAGACCTACCTCGGAGCCGCGCTCGGGCCGCGCCGCGAAGACATCGTGCTGGCCTCCAAGTTTGGCGCGCCCTACGAAGGGCACGAGGGCGGCGCGACGGCCGCCTACATCCGGATCGCCGTCGAGGACAGCCTGTCGCGCCTCGGCACCGACCACATCGACCTGTACCAATTGCATTTCCCCGACGCCAAGACCCCGATCGCCGAAACCATCGGCGCGCTGTCCGAGCTCGTCGCCGAGGGCAAGATCCGCGAGTTCGGCTGCTCCAACTTCTCCTCCCAGCTGCTCGAGGAGGCCGCCGCCGCCACTTCCGACGGCGGACCGGGGTTCGTGAGCGTCCAGAACCAGTACAACATCCTGCACCGCGAGCCTGAGGACGGTGTCCTCGACGAGTGCGAACGCATGGGGCTCGGCTTCCTGCCGTTCTTCCCTCTCGCCAGCGGGCTGCTCAGCGGCAAGTACCACCCCGGCCAACCGCCGCCGGAGGGGACACGTCTCGCCGCCATGGGTGACCGCGCCGCCAGCCAACTGTCCGATGAGCGGCTCGCCACGGTGGCCTCGTTGAACGAACTCGCTGAGCGCGACAGCCACACCGTGCTCGACCTGGCCTTCGGATGGTTGCTTTCCCGGCCCGCCGTGGCCTCGGTCATCGCCGGGGCGACCCGACCCGAGCAGATCACGGCCAACGTCGCGGCGGGCGAGTGGCGACCTAGCGAGGACGTCTTGCGCGAGGTCGACGCGATCGCCCCTACGCAACCTCCCGCCCGTTAGGAGCGGACCTGGTTCACCCCGGCAACGGCGGGCGACCCACGGCGGGCCCGTCCTGCCCGGACCGGCGCCACGTGCACCAAGACGTTGTACGTGATCAGTGCAATGGCAAGATGCATCACTGCCAGCACCGCGACACCCTGTGCCGACTCACCCTTCAACCAGATCCACAGGTCGGGCAGCCAAAGCACCAACGTCACAAGGATCGCCAGGCGGAAGAACAGCCACCGCGGCGCCGAGCTGATCCGGGTCACAATCGGCCATCCGCCGCACGCGACCAACACGCCGAGGATCGTCAGCTTGGCGTAGTCGGAGAACGCAAAGTGCACGAATCCCTTCGTCGCCGGCCACACGTGCTCACCCAAGGCGGCCAAGGCGGCGCACGCGGCGAGCGACAACCCGATCGCAAGCACGGTGGCCACCGCCAGGCGCCACCACTGCGGCTGGCGGTGCGTTGGGGCGAAGTCGACCTTGGTCCAGCTCAAGACGCGCTCGACGACGTCGGGAGGGGCGGCCATGCCGTCCAGGCTACGAAACGGGGCCGCTCCGCTGGATCAACCCTGAGGCGGAATCGGGCACGCCGCCTTCATCCTTAAGGGCGAGTCCCCCGAACCCCTACGACCCGTCGACTTGCTTGATAGCCGTCGTCGCGATGTCCGGCCGCTTTACGGGAGCAGGAAGTCTTGGGTGATGCAGTTCGTCGGCGTTGCGGCCACCGCCACCGGTTGGCCTTTCAAGTTCGTGAAGACATTGAGAGTGGTCCCGTTCAAGCACGAATATGCGGGCTCGTTCGTCTGGAAGTCGGTGACCTGGCCGTCGACGGCGAGGCGCATGACCTGGCTGGCGTCGACTGGCGTGAGGGTGATCGTCTTCCCGGTGCGCTGTGCATTGATGAACGGCGCGGCCGTGGTGGGCGTGGTCGTCGGAGCGGCTGCACCGCCTCCCGCGCCGGGTGGCGCCGGGGTGGGCGCGGCCGTGGCCGGGGGCGAAGCCGCCGCGGAGGCCGTCGGACCGCTTGGCGCTGCGGCCGGCGGTGCAGCAGGTGCTGGTGAGGACGACGTGGACTGCGGGCCGGTGCCGGGCGGCCCGCCCGGGTTGATGCCGTCGAGTGCCGCGATCATCTGGGCGTCGTTGTTCTCCATGCCAAGGGCCCAGATGCCGACGCCTCGTGCGTTGTAGTGCGCGGCCAACTGAGAAATATCGAACAATCCGTTCAGACCCTCGTAGTACGACTCGTGCCACTGATTGCCGACCTGGTAGCTCGTCCACGCCGTGTCGGTGACCGGATCCCAGTACTCCGGACCGTTCGCGACCGCCTGAGAGTCGGGAATGTCGTTTGCGCCACCTGCGGCGTTGGCCGCCATCGTCCCGTTGGTAGTGGGCCAGTCGATGCCGAAGAAGGGCACGCCGAGGATGACCTTGGACGCTGGCACGGCCGACGTGTACTGCTGCAGCGTGGTGAGGCTGCTGAACTGGCCGCTGGTGAGCGGCGAGGCGGCGGAGGGCGTCGCTTGGAGGTTCAACTCGTAGTCCATGACGAAGAAGGCGTCGACCGCAGGCGCAAGGGCGGGGATGTTGTAGAAGCCACCAGAGTCGCCGGCGGACGACGCGTAGGTGTCCATCGTGATCTGCCAATGCGGATCGGCACCCCGCAACGCGGCCGCGACCGCGGTAATCAGGTTGGTCAGTCCCGCCTGGTCGCTGCTGCCGTTGCCCTCGAAGTCGAAGTTCACGCCATCGAGAGACTTGGCGTCGAGGAGCGGGATCAAGGCCGACGAGAGTGCGCCTGGGGCGGACGGGGACGAGGTGAGTGCGTTCAGCGAGCCTTGGTCGAAGTCCGTCACGGTGAGGACCACACGTTCGGCGGCTGCATGCGCACGAGTGATCAGGTTCGTCAGGTCCTGGCTCTGGAAGCCGTTCCAGCCCGGGCCGCTTTCGTCGAGCGTCCCGTTGGGGTTCACGTCGATCGAGAAGTAAGCCAGTGTGGACAAGCCGGTGATGTTGTAGGTCGGTGATTGCGCCAGCGTCCAGTAGGGCGCGAAGGCGAAGTTCTCTCGGGCGGCGACCGGGGGCTGGTTGACCAACGCCGCCGGCGCAGCCGTCGGAGAGGTCGTGGCCGGCGCGAGGTTGATGCTGCGGGCATCGGCTCCAAGCATCCTGAGGGCGTTGCCCTGGCTGTCGGCGAACGTCGCGCTGGCATTTCCTCCGTGATGGTGGTTCGACGAGGATGCGACTGCGCGGTGGGGATCGCCCGACGAGTTGGGGGCTATCCCGATGAGGAAACCGAAGGAGAGCATGCAGAGACAGAACACCGACACCGCAATGACGGGCGCCTTGCGCTTGGCGCGCTTGCCCAGCGCGACGGTGTGGGCTTCGACGCCGTCGAGCAGGCGGGTGGGGAGCTGGGCCAGGCGAACTCCGAACGGGATCGGCTCTGGATCCGGGAACGACCCAGGGACAGGCATTGTGATCCCGGCATCCTCGTGTCCCCGCCGCCACCAACGGTGGGTCGAGTTGGGTTCCGCCGCCATCAATGGATCCCCGGCGACGGCGTGCGCGGGCTGATGGGCCGACTTCACTGGGGGAGCCGCAAGACGGGGCGACGTCGTTCGGCGCATGATGCGTCGCACCATTCGCGTCCCCACCCCCCGCAGGTTCCGCCCCCCGGCGTGGTGGGCCAGCTTCCTCCGAGCTAGCGCCATCCCTTCGGAAACCCCTCCTGCGATGGAATCTCACGGTTGGGGGGTCAAGTCGCCCAATACGGGGTCCAATGGGCGGTTCGGGACATGAACGTTGTCCTTGAAGCGAACGGGCGGACGGAATCCCTGCTCAACGCAGTCCTCGGACCGGCGGCGGACTTGGACACATAGTGCTCGAGAGCGCCGATAGAGAACGGGCCAGAGGGATTCCGAACAGACGGACACTTTCAAGACACAACGACCATTCTCCCGACGATGACGCGTATTGAAACCGCACCCGATGCGGTGCTGACGCTCCCTCCCATCGGCAACAGCGCGATGGCCGCGATGTCCAATGCCGAGCTCGGCATGCGCCTCGACGACCTGTTCCAATTCCGGGCGGCAATCGACGGCCACATCGTCCAGCTCCTCGGCGAGGCCGAACGGAGGGGCGCCCACTACGAAGAAGGCGCCACCTCCGCCGCCGCGTGGACGGCGGAACGCTTCCACGTCTCGACACCGTCCGCTCGCACCTTGGTCCGCGTGGCGCAAAAGGCGTGGGACGTCCCCCAATTGGTCGGGGCACTGCAGGCCGGTGAGATCAGCTTCGACAAGCTGCGAGCACTCGCGGAGGCGGCGACGCCTGAAACTGAGAGCGAGTTGCTCGACGAGGCTCGGCGACGCTCCGTAAGAGAACTCACTGTTCTGGCGGGATCGATCCGTACAACACCACCACCCGACCCGGCGGTCGAGCAAGACCGGCGGTCGCTCCGCTGCAACGAGGCGGTGCGCACCATGACCGTGCAGCTCCCGCCCGAGTCATTCGCCGAAGCAAGGTCTCGACTCGAATCGATAGCCAAGGAGATCCCGTCGGTCGACGGCGAGACATCGTGGGACCAGCGGATGGCTGACGCGTTCATGGGTTTGATCCGATCCGGTCAAGACGGTGGCGCGGAATCCTCGGTGAACAGTCCCTACTTCGTCGTGGTGCACGCGCCGGTGGCTGTTCTCCTCGACGAGACCGGGGAGGAGACAGAGCTCGCCGGCGACTTGGAGCGGGGCGGTCTGATCAGCATCGAGGCCGTCCGCCGGGTCGCCTGCGATGCGACCATCGTGCTGGCCGTGGACGACGACATGGGGCACACGATGTACGAAGGGCGTGCGCGACGTGATCCCTCAGGGCCTCAGCACCGAGAGGTGCGACGAAGAGACCGACATTGCCGGTTCCCCGGCTGCACGAATGTCGTCTTCACCAACGTGCACCACATCAAGGAATGGAAGCCGGACCGAGGGCCAACCGACTTGGACAATTTGGTCTTGTTGTGCGTCCATCATCACGGGCTCGTGCACTCCAAACAGTGGTGCATCTCCGGAAACCCGAACGATTTGCTGACCTTTGTCGGCCCGAGCGACCGCGCCCTCAAGTCGCTGCCTTCGCCGATGTGGACCGCCGTGACGGGCCCGGCGGCGCGACGGGCGATCGACGCCCGGAGGACTGGCGGCGGCTGATCAGGCGTCGGCGACGGCGGACACAAGCTTCTGGAGGGTGTCCTTGGCGTCGCCGAAGAGCATCGTCGTCTTGGGGTCGTAGAGCAGGTCGTTGTCGATGCCGGCGAAACCTGGACGCATGGATCGCTTCAGGAAGATGATGTTCTCGGCCTCGTCGGCGTGGATGATCGGCATGCCGTAGATCGGGCTGCCCGGCGTCGACTTGGCGGCCGGGTTGACAGTGTCGTTGGCGCCGACGACGAGGGCGACATCGGCGGACTCCATCTCTGGGTTGGCTTCGTCCATCTCCTTGAGGTCCTCGTAGGGGACGTTGGCCTCGGCCAGCAGCACGTTCATGTGGCCGGGCATGCGGCCGGCGACGGGGTGGATGGCGAAGAACGTGTCGACCCCTCGGGCCTTGAGGGCCTCTTCGAGCTCACGGGCGGTGTGCTGCGCCTGGGCGACCGCGAGTCCGTAGCCAGGGATGATGACGACCTTGCGGGCGTAGGCAAGCAGCACGCCGACGTCCTCGGGGGTGCCGGTCCGCACGGGGCGGCTGGCGTCGCCCTCCTCCCCACCCGTCGCGGTGATCACGGCGCCGAACGCGCTGAAGAGGATGTTGGGCAGGGAGCGACCCATCGCCGAGCTCATCAGGCGGGTGAGGATGATGCCGGACGCGCCGACCAGGGTGCCGGCGACGATGAGCAGATAGTTGTTCAAGACGAAGCCCGACGCCGCGACAGCAAGGCCGGTGAACGAGTTGAGGAGTGAGATGAGCACGGGGACATCGGCGCCACCGATGGGGAGCACGAAGATGACGCCCAGCACGAGGGAGAGGCCGAGGATCACCCAGACGTAGCCGATGCTCCCGGTGACGAGGGCGAGGATGATCATGGCGGCGATGGCCACGCCCACGAGGCCGTTGATGAGCTGCTGGCCGGGGTACGTGATCGGCCGGCCGGTGATCAGCTCTTGGAGCTTGATGAAGGCGATGGCGCTCCCCGAGAACGAGACCGAGCCGATGAGCACTCCGAGGAGCACCTCGACCGTCACGTAGATCGCGGGGCTGAGGCCGAGCGCATGCAGGTGTAGAAGCTCGACGATGGAGATCAGCGCGGCCGCGCCACCGCCGACGCCGTTGAAGATGGCCACGAGTTGTGGCATCGCGGTCATCTTGACGAAGCGGGCCACGGGGACGGCGATGGCGGCGCCGAGGACCATCGCGATGATGGCGAGGACGAGATTCTTCCCCGAGTGGCGCAGCTCGGGCAACGTGAACGTCATGCCGACGGCCAGCGTTGCAGCAGCGGCGCCGATCAGGTTTCCCTGGCGCGCGCGCTTGGGTGAGCTGAGGAACTTGAGCGCAGTGATGAATCCGATGATCGCGACCAGGTACGCAAGGTCGCGTCCGTCCGCCAAGGTGAATGTTGCGGCGAGCATCAGGACGCGGCCCCGCTCCCGTCCTCTGCCTTCGAGGCTTGGTCAGTCGTCGGCTTGGCCCGCTCACCGGGCTTGCCCTTGAACATCTCGAGCATGCGGTCGGTGACGACGAAGCCACCCACTATGTTGAGGGTCGCGAGGAAGACCGCTAAGAATCCCAGGATCAGTTGGCCCGTTCCGTGCGCCTCGCCCATGACGATCAGGGCTCCGACCAGCACGATGCCGTGGATGGCGTTGGAGCCTGACATCAACGGCGTATGCAAGATGCTGGGGACCTTCGACACGACCTCGATCCCCACGAAGATCGCCAGAGCGAAGACCGTCAGGAAGGCGATGATCCCGGTGTCGGATCCGCCGCTCGAGGCCGACTGCATGATGAGGCCGATCACGACTGCACACCTCCCGTGCCGCCCAGCAGCTCGACTGCCACCGGCGCCATCGCTGTTCCGTCGCGCAGCACGCACATGCCCGAGACGATCTCGTCGTCCCAGTCGGGCGTCAGCGATCCCTCGGGCCCCATCAGTGCCAACACGTTGGACACGTTGCGGGCGAAGAGGAAGCTGGCGTGGGTCGGCATGCCTGACGGCGGGTTGGCCATCCCGACGATGTGGACATCGTTGTGGTCGACCACCTCGCCCGCCTTCGTGAGCTCGCAGTTGCCGCCCTGGTCCGCCGCCATGTCGACCACGACGGCGCCCGGCGCCATCCCTTCGACCATCGACGTCGTCAGCAGGATGGGCGCCTTCCGCCCCGGCACGGCCGCCGTCGTAATTACGACATCGGAGCGGCCGACTTCCTCGGCCAGTGCGGCCCGCTGCCGGTCGAGCTCCTCGGGCGTCAGCTCCCGGGCGTAGCCACCGGTCCCCTCGGCGGAGACGCCGGTGTCGACGAACGTGGCGCCGAGGCTTTCGGCTTCTTCCTTGGCCGCCGCCCGCACGTCATAGGCCTTGACGACCGCGCCCAGACGCCGCGCCGTGGCGATGGACTGCAGCCCGGCAACGCCGACGCCCATGACGAGCACCTTGGCCGGTGGCACCGTTCCCGCGGCCGTCATGAACATGGGGAAGAACTTGGCCAGATGGTCGGCCGCAGCCAACCCGGCCCGGTAGCCCGAGACCGTCGCCTGAGAGCTCAGCGCGTCCATGCTCTGGGCCCGGCTGATGCGCGGCAGGAGGTCGAAGCTGAAGACGGTCGCCTTCTTCGCGGCCAGGGCACGGAGCGCGTCCTCGGACTGGCCGACCTGGAAGAAGCTCAGGACGGCGGCGCCGTCGGGCAGGTCCTTGGCCTCCTCCGCGCTCGGCGCATTCACCCGCACGACCAGACCGGCGCCGGACAGCGCCGAGGCAGCGTCGGTGGCAACGGTCGCGCCTGCGTCTTTGTACAACTCGTCGGGGAATTCGGCGGCCGCGCCGGCACCGGCCTGGACGCAGACTTCCCAGCCCGTGCCGACCAGCTTTTTGACCACATCGGGTACGAGGCCGACTCGGCGCTCTCCGCGACGGGTCTCCGTGGGGACCGCCAATTTCACGGTCGCTCTGTTTAGCAGCTACCCCCCGGTAACCCCCTAATCGCCGTGGTGAAACGGTATGAGCCCTGGTTCAGCCCGCCTGCTCCGCCGACCCTCCAGCCGGCCCCGACGCCTCCGCCGCCCGTAGGTAGGCCGGCCACTCCCCACCCCCGTGGAGCACCAAATTCGCCCCCGAGACATAGGACGAGCCCGGGCTCGCCAGCCACAAACAAGCGGCCGCCACGTCGCCCGGGACCCCCATCCGCCCCAGGGGCACGGTCGCCGCCACCCGCTCCATCCCCTCGGGCCCGCCGTAGAACTCCTCGCCGGCACCGGTGTCCAACAGGCCGGCGGTCACACAGTTCAGACGCACCAACGGCGCCCACTCCACCGCCAACGTCGTCGTGAGGTTGATGAGCCCGGCCTTCGCCGCCCCGTACGCGGAAGCCCCAGGTGAAGCCCGCACCCCGGAGACGCTGGTCACATTCACGATGCAGCCCCCGTCCTCCTGCACCGCCATCACCTTGTGTGCCGACTGCGAGCACCACAACGGCGCCAGCAGGTTCAGGTTGATCACCGCCTCGACGAAACGGGGGGACATGTCCGCCGCCATCGCATGCGGCGCCCCACCCGCGTTGTTCACGAGCACGTCCAGACGACCGAAATGCTCGACGGCCTTCGCCACCACCTTCTCCGCATCCGCCGGCTTGCGCACGTCCGCGGTCATGAACACGGCCCCCTCGACCTCCGCCTCGTGGCGCCCGCACGTGACGACGTGTGCGCCGGCCTCGACGAAGCGCCGCACCACCTCCGCTCCGACCCCACGCGACCCCCCGGTCACCACGACCACACGCTCGCTGAAGTCGTAGACGGGCTCGGTCACGGGCCAAACCCTACGGCAGCCGGCCATGCCCGCACCGAGCCCGTCATCGTGTTGGCCCTGCCCAGTGCGCTGACCTAAGTTCCCTGCGGCGTTCTGACGCAGCGTCAGGAGTCGCCGAATCCGACCGAGGAGACCGGCCGCCCCATGCCCATCGATGTGGTCCAGGAACACGAAGGGATCGCCGAGGTCGTAATTGACCACCCCCCGGTCAACGCCCTCGACGTGGCCGGCTGGTTCGCCCTGGCCGACGCCCTCACCGAGGCCGGCCGGGTCCCCACCAACCGGGTCGTGATCCTCCGCGCCACCGGCCGCGGCTTCTGTGCCGGCGTCGACATCAAGGAGATCAACGCCAAGGGCGACGAGGCCCTCGTCGGCGTCAACCGCGGCTGTTACGCCGCCTTCGCCGCCGTGTACGACTGCGAGGTCCCCGTCATCGCCGCCGTGCAGGGCTTCTGCCTCGGCGGCGGCATCGGCCTCGTCGGCAACGCAGACATCGTCGTCGCCTCCGAGGACGCCACCTTCGGACTTCCCGAAGTCGACCGGGGCGCCCTCGGCGCCGCCACCCACCTCGCCCGCCTCGTGCCCCAGCACGTCATGCGCCGGATGGTCTTCACGGCCAAGCCGATCCCCGCCGCCGAGCTCGCTTCCTACGGATCGGTGGCCGCCGTCGTTCCGCCGGACCGCCTCCATGCGGCCGCACTCGAGCTGGCTGCCGACATCGCCGCCAAGAGCCCGACCATCATCCGGCGCGCCAAGGAATCGTTGAACGGCATCGATCCGGTCGACGTGAAGCGCAGCTATCGCTTCGAGCAGGGGTTCACCTACGAGCTGCACGTGCGCGGCGTGGCCGACGAGCAGCGGGCCGCCTTCGTCGAGAAGCGCGACGCCGACACTTCCAAGTGAGCGACAAGCGCACAAGCATCGACGACATCGTCGGCGAGCTCCGCTCGGGCATGACGATCGGCATCGGCGGCTGGGGCTCGCGCCGCAAGCCGATGGCCGTCGTGCGCGCCATCTGCCGCTCCCACCTCACCGACCTCACCATCGTCGCCTACGGCGGTCCCGATGTCGGGCTCCTCTGCGCGACCGGCAAGGTGCGCAAGGTCGTGTGCGGCTTCGTCACCCTCGACTCCATCGCGCTCGACCCGCACTGGAGAGCGGCGCGTCAGCACGGCAAGGTCGATGTCATGGAGGTCGACGAGGGCATGTTCTTCCTCGGCCTCCAGGCGGCCTCCTGGCGGGTGCCCTTCCTGCCGACCCGGGCGGGCCTCGGCTCCGACGTCCTCACCGTGAATCCTGACCTGCGCCTCGTCCGCTCGCCCTACGGCATCGGAAGCCCGTACCTGGCCGACCCGGCCGACTCCGAGGTCGAGCTGGTGGCGATGCCGGCGTTGCACCTCGACGCCGCGATCGTTCACGTCAACCGGGCCGACGCCGCCGGGAACGGGCAGATCCTGAGCCCCGACTCCTTCTTCGACACCCTCTTCCTCGGCGCGGCTGAACGGCGCTTCATCACAACCGAACGGATCGTCCCCAACGGCGAGCTTGCCGACGAGACCCATCCGCTCTTTACGGTCGCCGTCCACCGCATGCTCACCGACGGCGTGGCCGAGGCCCGCGGCGGTGCACACTTCACCGCGAATCCACCTGACTACGGGCGCGACGAGGCCTTCCAGAAGGAGTACGCGGTCGCCGCAGCCGACCCCGCCGAGTGGGAGGCGTTCGCCCGTCGCTACGTCTTCGTGACCGACGACGAGTACCAGGCCCACGTGAAGGAGCGTCAGGCCCAATGAGCGCTGCCGTAGCCCAGCCCGACGCCGGCGTGACCCGCGCCGAAGCCTGCGTCATCGCGTGCGCGGATGCCTGGCGCGACGCCGGAGAAGTCATGGCGAGCCCCTTCGGGACCATTCCTTCGCTCGGCGCCCGGCTGGCGAAACTGACCTTCGCACCCGACCTCGTCCTCACCGACGGCGAGGCGGCGCTCATGGTCGGCGCGCCCCCGATCGCCACCCGTCCGGCGGAGCTCGTACGGGAGGCCACCATGCCGTACCGAAGTGTCTTCGACGTGGTGTGGTCAGGCCGGCGCCACATCATGATGATGGCGAGCCAGATCGACCGGACGGGCAACCAGAACATCTCGGCGGTCGGCCCCCACGACCACCCGAAGGTGCAGCTCGTCGGCGTGCGTGGTGCGCCCGGCAACTCGGTGAACCATCCCACCAGCTACTGGGTTCCCGACCACAGTCCTCGGACTTTCGTCGACCACGTGGATGTCGTCTGCGGCGTCGGGTACGGCCGCGCTGCCGCGGCCGGGCCGGGCGCGCTGCGCTTCCACGACGTCCGCCGCGTCGTGTCCAATCTCGGCGTGTTCGACTTCGAGACGCCCGACCGCACCATGCGACTCCGCTCGTATCACCCCGGCGTGCAAGTCGACGACATCGTCGCGGCAACGGGATTCGAGCTCACCATCGGTGACGACGTCGCCGAGACGCGCCTGCCGAGTCCCGAGGAGTTGGACGTCATCCGTGTGGTCCTCGACCCCGGCTCGCTGCGCGACCGGGAGGTTCGGACCTGACCGGCCCGGGCGCGTCGTTGCACCCCGCCCTCCACACTCCGTTCTGTGAGCGGGTCGGGATCCGCTACCCGCTCGTGCAGACCGGCATGGGCTGGGTGGCCGGGCCCCGGCTCGTCGCGGCCACGTGTGAAGCCGGCGGGCTGGGCGTCCTTGCCTCGGCCACGATGACCGTGGACCAACTCGCCGCCGCGATCGCCGAAGTGCGGAGCCGGACCTCCGCCCCGTTCGGAGTCAACTTGCGCACCGACGTGGACGACGTGGCCGACCGGATCGACCTGATGATCGAAACCGGTGCACGCGTCGCCAGTTTCGCCCAGGCCCCGAACCCGGCGCTCGTCGCTCGCTGCAAGGAAGCCGGGCTCTTCGTGATGCCCACGGTCGGCGCCCGGCGCCACGCTGAGAAGGTCGCCGAATGGGGCGTCGACGCCGTCATCGCCCAGGGGGCCGAAGGCGGTGGACACACCGGGAGCGTGCCCACCACCCTGCTGTTACCGCAGGTCGTCGACGCTGTGGGCGACCGGGTCCTGGTGCTCGGGGCCGGCGGCTTCTTCAGCGGCCGCGGCCTGATTGCCGCCCTGGCCTACGGCGCGGCCGGGGTGGCGATGGGCACTCGATTCCTGCTCTCAGCCGAGAGCCGTGTGCCCGAAGCTGTGAAGGGTCTCTACATGGAAACGCCCGTCACGGGCACCGTGGTCACCACCAAGGTCGACGGCGCGCCACAGCGGGTGGTCCGGACGGAACTGGTCGACCACCTCGAAGCACAGTCGTGGCTGCGGGCGCTGCCTCGCGCCATGCGCAGCGCCTTGCAGTTCCGCAAGGAGACCGGCGCGACACTGCGCTCCTTGCTCCGCGAGGGACGGGCCATGAAGACGGGCAACGAACTCACTTGGGCCCAGGTCGTCATGGCCGCCAACGCGCCAATCATGACGAAAGCCGCACTCGTCGACGGCCGTACCGACGTCGGGGTACTCCCGACGGGTCAGGTTGTGGGCGTGCTCAACTCGCTTCCGCCGGTGGCGGAGATCGTCGAGGGCATCATGAGCGAGGCCGACGCGCTGCTGCGCAGCTGGACGACTTAGTCCGAGTTGGAGTTCGAGTCCGCGGCGGCGCTGTTGCCCTGCGCGACCCGCCGCAACAGGTTCGACACCCGCTGGTGCGTCACGCCGAAGAGGTGCGCGATGCTCGGGATGCTCTGGCCCTCGGCCCGCAGGGCCACGACGAGGGAGCGACGCAAAAAGCCACTCGCCTCGGACTGCCGGCGCAAGATGGTGCTCACCAGCTGCACCGTGCCCGGCTCGTCTTCATCGCCAAGGATGGCCTTCCACTCCCGCCCGTTCTCCCGGGCGAGGCGGACGTCGGCGATCCGCTTGGCCAGGAGACGCTCGCTCTCGGCGTTCTCCCGGAGGACTGACTCCAGCTCGCCGAGGGCCTTCAGGACGTCATCGGACCCCGTCCCGTTCCCATGGTCAGTCTGGTCCGGCATTCGATCTTTTACTCCTTGCTGCTGCTCATCTTGGCGCAACTCAGAAACACCAGTGGCCAACATGTACTTGGTTCCTCCAATCGCAGCGTCGTTCTGCTCGTAGCGTCGATCCTTGCCGACCCCGAAATAGACGACTCACGCGTACGGCCAAGCCTAAGCAAGGCGTTGCACTCGTTTGACGTCATTGAGGCTCATACCCGAAAGGACGGGGATCACACACTCCGTGCAGGAAGCGCCTGGTAGGAGGGCCAAATAAAGCAGCTACCAGGGTTTTAGCGACGGAGGAGCACCGACGAACCATGACCGAAGAGGCCCTGGTTCGCCGTCACAGCCACCCGGGCGCCCTCCACCTGGTGCCCCGTTGCGTCGCCCCGAAGCTGCCAGACGCACTCGCAGACTTGCGCGATGGCCTGGGCCGGGATCGCCTCACCGAAGCACGACAGGCCGCCCGAGGGGTTGACGGGGACCCGCCCGCCGAGAGCCGAATCACCATCTCGCAACAATTTTTCTGCCTCACCCTCGCCGCACAGTCCGATGTCCTCGTACCAGTCGAGCTCGAGCGCCGAGGAGAGGTCGTAGACCTCGGCGAGATTGACGTCCTCGGGACCGATCCCCGCCTCGGCGTAGGCGGCGGAGGCGATCGACGGGCGGAACCCGGTGGCGGCCGCATCAGCCGACGCCCCCGACAGGGCCGCCGCCGAGTCGGTCGCAAAGTTCGGCATCTCGATCACGGTGTTGGGGAACGAGGGCGTGACCGTCGAGACCGCGTCGATGGTGACGAGCGGGGTCGCCCCGCCCGAGTGACGGCGGGCGAAGTCCACGCTCGAGAGCACGAGCGCGGCACCCCCGTCGGAGGTCGCACAGATCTCGAGGAGACGCAACGGGTCCGCCACCATCGGCGAAGCGAGCACCTCGTCGACCGAGACCTCCTTGCGGTAGCGCGCGTACGGGTTCGCCAGCCCGTGCCGTGCGTTCTTCACCTTGACCTGAGCGAAGTCCTCTTCCGTCGCCCCGAAGCGATCCATGCGCCGCCGCGCGTACAACGCGAAGTACGTCGGATTCGTCGCGCCCATGAGGTGGAAGCGCAGCCAGTCGGGATCGTCCTTGCGTTCGCCTCCGACCGGGGCGAAGAAGCCCTTCGGCGTCGTGTCCGCACCGACCACCAACGCGACGTCGCACAGGCCGGCGAGGATCTGCGCCCGCGCGTTGGCGATGGCCACAGCGCCGGAGGCACATGCCGCGTAGACGCTCGACACCCGCGCGCCCGTCCATCCGAGCGCCTGGGCGAACGTGGCGCCGGAGACGAAGCCCGGATAACCGTTCCGGATGGTGTCGGCCCCCGAGACGAACTGCATGTCGCGCCAGGTCAGACCGGCGTCATCGAGGGCGTCGCGCGCCGCCGCCAACCCGTATTCCACGAAGGGCCGGCCCCATTTCCCCCACTCGTGCATGCCCGCGCCCAGGACGGCCACTCGCTTGTCGTCGGCCATCCGCTCAGCCCCGCCCGCCCGCAGCAACCCCATCGACCGGCTGCCACTTCCAGACCAGGTAGTCGCTGCCGCCCTCGGAGTACAGCGTGTCGATCACTAGCTCGACCTCGTCACCCACCGCGAGATCCTCGACCGTGACGCCGGGAACGACCTGCCCCATGACCACGAGCTTCTCGTCCGCCAGCTCCACCGCGGCCAGGCAGAAGGGGACATAGGGGTCGGCCGCGACATAGGGCGGCGGAGGCTGGTACCGGGCGTCCGTGTACGACCAGATCCGGCCGCGCCGCGAAAGCTCGACCGACTCGAACGACGTCGACGAACAGTCGGGGTTCTTGCAGTAGCTCGTCTCGGCCGGGAAGGCGTACGTGCCGCAGCCCTCGCAGCGGGACCCGAGAAGTGCTGGGCCCCGGCCGTCCTCGCCCGTGGTGAACCAACCCTCGACGGCCGGCGTCCGAGTTCCCGCCATCAACCGAGCCGCTCGATGATGGTGGCGTTGGCCTGTCCGCCACCCTCGCACATCGTCTGCAACCCGTACCGGCCGCCGGTTCGCTCGAGCTCGTTCAACAAGGTCGCCATGAGTCGGGCCCCCGAGCAGCCGGTCGGGTGCCCGATCGCGATCGCGCCGCCGTTGACGTTGACCTTCGACATGTCGGGGTGGTATTCGCGCTCCCACGCCAACACGACCGACGCGAAGGCCTCGTTGATCTCAACCAGGTCGATCTCGTCGAGCTTGAGCTTCGCCTTGGACAAGACCAGCTCGGTCGCGGGAATCGGCGCCGTCAGCATGATCTGCGGGTCGTTGGCGGCGACGGCGAACGTGTGAAAGCGCGCCCGGGGCGTCAGCCCCAACGACGTCGCCCGCTCCTCGCTCATGATCAGCACGGCGGCCGCCCCGTCGGATATCTGCGATGACGTCCCGGCCGTGACGCTGCCCGTCTCGGAAAAGGCGCCCTTCAGTGCGGCCAGTTTCTCGAGCGACGTGTCGCGCCGCACGCCCTCGTCGGCCGAGAGCAACCCACTGACCTCGGACGCCCCCGGCACGTCGGGATGTACCCTCGCCTCGAGCGGCACGATCTCGCCAGCGAAGCGACCCTCGTCCGTCGCCCGAGCCGCCCGTTGGTGCGACTGCAGCGCCAGCGCGTCCATCTCCTCGCGCGACACCTTCCAGCGCCGCGCGATCTCCTCGGCGCACTCGCCCTGATGGATCAGTTCGAAGCGCGACAAGTACAAGGGCCCGTACGCCTCGCCCGGTCCCGGCTCGGTCGTCGAACCGATCGGCACCCGGCTCATCGACTCCACCCCGGCGCCGATGGCCACGTCCATGGCACCCGCCATGACGGCCTGCGCGGCGAAGTGGATGGCCTGTTGCGCCGAGCCGCACTGACGGTCGACGGTGGTGCCCGGGACGGACTCGGGGAACCCCGCCGCCAGCGCAGCGTTGCGAGCGATGTTCATCGCTTGTTCGCCGACCGTCATGGTGCAGCCCATGACGACGTCCTCGACCAGCGAAGGATCCAGGTCGTTGCGCTGCAAAAGGGCAGCCAACGGTTGGGCGGCCAGGTCGGTGGCGTGCCACCCGGAAAGCCGGCCGCCCCGGCGGCCGACCGGGGTGCGTACGGCGTCGATTATCACGGCGTTGGGCATGAGGACCAATTCTGACCCCGAATCAGATTTAGTGCCAGACGAGGGGTGGAGCCCGATTCACCCCTGGTTCGGCCAACATTGGGGCCCATGCGCAGACCCTTGAGCGCCGTATTTGTCTGCGCACTGGCCCTCGCGGCCCTGACGAGCTGCTCGAGCGGTGCCAGCCCGACCCAGCCGAAGGCCACCCCGCCCGGCACCACGCCGGCCCCGAAGCTCAGCGCCGGCCAGCACGCCACGGTCACCTACTGCAACCACGAGCGCGCTCGGATTACGGAGCCGACCACGCTGCACGGCCCCGCTCCGGCGGCCGTCTACGTCCACGGGGGGTCTTGGATCTCGGGCAACTACGACTCGGGAGGGTTCCTGATCAACACCATCGGCCCCGACCTGGCCGCCCAGGGCCTAGTCGTCGTCAGCGTCGACTACCGGCTGGGCCCGAAGGCCAAGTGGCCCGACCAGATAATCGACGTCAAGTGCGCCATCCGTTACCTGCGGGCCAACGCCGCGCAGCTGAACATCGACCCGAACGAAATCGGGGCATGGGGCCAGAGTGCCGGCGGCCACCTGGTGGCGCTCCTCGGCACGGCGGGCCCCAAGGCCGGATGGGATGTCGGCGCCTACCCCGAGGAGTCGAGCAAAGTCGAAGCCGTCGTGGACATGGCCGGGCCGAGCGACCTGCTCACGTTGGGCAACCAGGGCGACAGCCTCCTCGTCGCCGAGACCTTCGTGAAACTCCTCGGACCGATTCCCCACAAGATGCTGGGAGCCGACCTCCGCGCCGCCAGCCCGGTCACGTACGTCTCCCCCGGCGACCCACCGTTCCTCGTCATGCATTCGACCGACGACGAGATCGTCTACCCCCAGCAGTCGAACGAACTGTCGTGGGACCTCGGCGCGAACGACGTGCCGCACCAGCTCCTGATCGTCGAGCGTGGCGGCCACGAGTTCGACAACCCCGGCGCGCAACCCACCGAGGCGGGCATCAGCCGGGCGGTGGCCGAGTTCTTCGTACGGACGCTGGCGTTCCATCAGCCCATCACCAACAGCACCACGGTCGGCAGCCTCCCCACCGGAGACTCCAACACCGGCACGACCGGCACCAACACCGCCCTCTCGGGTCACGGCTGACCGTTGGCGCCACCGGCGCCCCTGTGGAAGATTCCCTAGCCCCATGGACCTGACGTTCAGCCCCGAGCAGGAAGCGTTCCGGGCCGAGGCACGGGCCTGGCTCACAGAACACGTCCCGGCCGATCCGCTCCCTTCGTTCGACACCGCCGAGGGCTTCGAAGCGCACCGTCGCTGGGAACGGACCATGTACGACGACCGCTGGTCCGTCGTCAGCTGGCCGACGCAGTACGGCGGCCGCGACCTCGGCATCTTCGAGTGGCTGATCTTCGAGGAGCAGTACTACCGCGCCCGCGCCCCCAAGCGCGTGAGCCAGAACGGCATCTTCCTGCTCGGCCCCACCATGCTCGAGTACGGGACGGACGCCCAAAAACAGCGCTTCCTCCCGCCGATGGCCGCCGGCGACGAGATCTGGTGTCAAGGCTGGTCCGAGCCCGACGCCGGCAGCGACCTCGCCGGCATCCGCAGCAGGGCCGCCCGCAGCGAGGCGGGCGACACCTGGATCCTCAATGGCCAGAAGACATGGGCCAGCCGCGGCGCGTTTGCCGAATGGTGCTTCGGCATCTTCCGCACCGACCCCGAAGCCGAGCGCCACCGGGGCCTGACGTACTTCCTCATCGCCATGGACTCGCCGGGCGTCACCGTGCGCCCGATCCCGCAGCTCGATGGCGAGACCGGCTTCGCCGAGATCTTCTTCGACAACGTCGAGGTCCCCGAGGACCAAGTGCTCGGCGAGGTCGGCGGCGGTTGGTCCGTCGCCATGGCCACCGCCGGCTCCGAACGCGGACTCTCGCTGCGCAGTCCGGCCCGCTATACCGAGGTCGCCGACCGCCTCGTCCAGCTCTTCGCCTCGCGCGGCGGCCCACCCGCTTCCGCCGACGCGGTCGCCCTCGCGCACATGCACGCCGAGGCGTACAAGCTCCACACCTACTGGACCGCCAGCAAGGTGGCCCGCGGCCACGCCGTCGGCGCCGAGGCGAGCGCCAACAAGATCTTCTGGTCCGAGACCGACGTCGCCATCCACACCACCGCCCTCGATCTGCTCGGGACCGACGCCGAGCTCCTCACCGCCGGCGCACCCGGCGAATGGCTCGACGGGTATCTCTTCTCGCTCGCCGGTCCCATCTACGCCGGCACCAACGAGATCCAGCGCAACGTCGTCGCCGAGCGCCTCCTCGGGCTGCCGCGGTCCTGATCGTGGACTTCTCCTTCTCGGACGATCAGGAGGCATTGCGCAGCGGCGTGCGCACCGTGCTCGATGCCGAGTGCGACGTCGACGCGCTCCGCACCTTCGAGTTCGAAGACGAAGACGCTCGGGCCGAGCTCTCCGCCAACCGCTGGACGATCCTGGCCGAGCTCGGTGCACCCGCGCTCGTCGTGCCGGCGTCGTCCAACGGGCTGGGGCTCAACGACGTCGACCTCGTCGGCGTCCTCGAGGAGGCGGGGTACGCCTGCTTGCCCGAACCGCTCCTCGAGACCGCTGCGCTCGCCGCACCCACCCTGGCGGCGCTCCTCCCCGAGCCCGCCGCCGCGGCCGCGCTGCGTGCGCTCGTCGAAGAGGACGCCATGTTCGCGGTCGGTGGCATCGACGTGAACCCGCAAGGCGTGACGTCGCCCAGCGAGGTGTCGGCCGACGGGATGCTGCGCACGCCGCGCGTCGTGGGTGCGCGTGACGCCGCCATCCTCTTGCTCGCATGCCGCGACGACGAGTCCGGTTGGCAACTCCACGCCGTCCCGGCGGCGTCCTGCACGGCCGAGCCGACGCCGGCACTCAGCGCGACCCGCGACCTGTCGACCGTGCACTGGCCGCTCGCCTCCGACACCTTGCTCGCCTACGGCGTAGCCGCCGAAGCGGCGGCGACCCTCCTGGCCGACCGCGCCGCCGCCGCCACCGCCGCTCTCCTCGTCGGCCTGGCCGACCGCATGCTGTCCATGGCGGCGGCGTATGCGAAAGAGCGGCACCAGTTCGGCAGGCCGATCGGGAGCTTCCAAGCCGTCAAACACCACCTGGCGAACGCCCGGGTCGCCCTCGAGTTCGCGCGCCCCGCCACATACCGCGCTGCGTGGTCACTCGCCACCGCGCAACCGTCGCTCTCGCACGACGCGTCGATGGCCAAAGCGATGGCTTCGGACGCGGCGGACCTCGCGGCCCGAGTCGCTCTGCAGGTGCACGGAGCGATTGGCTACACGTGGGAGTGCGATCTGCACTTCTTCATGAAGCGCACCTGGGCGCTCTCGCGGGCCTGGGGCGACGCAGCCACGCACCGCCGGCTCGTGCTGTCGCACGCGCTGGCGGCGCAGCGGGCCGCGGGATAGGCGCACGCCCCTGGGCACCTCCACGGCCTGCCCAACGGGGATTATATAGCTAACGAACCAAACAAACGTTGGCTTTACGAATAGGGATTCGTAGGGGGGCTTGGATGTAGGGTCCTTGGCTCAAGGTGCCTACGGGGCGCGCTAGGATGTAGTCCGTGGATCTCATGGACGCGTATCTCAAGCTCCGGGCGGAGGAAGGCGATCTACAACAGCGTCGCGAGCGGGCGGAGGAACTGCTGTTTGAGATCACGCAGGCCCAGTCCCGCGTGTCGGCCAACCTGAGCGCCCTCCTGGACGTGGCGGTCCACTTCGGCGTCATCGAGGAGGATCAGGTCGACCAGCGGCTCGGCGAAGCCGACCTCGAAGAGTGGCGTGGGTTCAGGCGTCAGGCCGCCGTCCTTCGTGCGCTACAAGACCTGGGTCGTCCCGCCCACCTCAAGAAGATTCAGGAGTTCCTGCGCTCCAAGGGCCGCAATGACGACCACGTCGACCTGATCTCGGCGGCGCTGTCGGCGTTGCGCTCAAAGGGCGAGGCCGAGCCGCTCGGCGGCGGCGTGTGGGTGCTTGCGGGGAATCACGACGTGCCGCACGGCTTGCAGCTCTCGCCTGGCGGCGTCAGCCCCGACGACCTGCACTACAACGTGTTCGCCAACGATGTCAATGACGCGGAGGTGGGGTAGTACCAGTCCACCCATCACGCACCGCGACCTCGTTTAATCAAGATCGTGCCGGTGTCGCCCCTCGTTTCGGCGCTCTCGGTAACGAAAGGGCCCAAGGAGGGTGGGGATCAGCGTCCACGGTATGGGCGCTCCCCCACCCTCCCGGGTCGGGACTAGCAGGTTCGCCCGGGGATCCCTTGGAAAGTTCGCCGGACGGGTTCGACTCCCGTTAGTTCCACCACAATATACCAGGTCAAGGTGCCAATTCGGGTCAACCCGCACGCAACTGGCGTCTACCGGGTCGCCACAAATTCGTGACCAGGGAAAACGTGTCAGGAGTTACGCTTTTCATTGTGCCAACGCCACCACCCCGAGGCAACGCCGCCAAGCCAATCAGCCTCAATCCTCTGTCATTAGACGAAGCGGTTGAGGCCCTGCTTGCCGTGGACCCGGACGACCTGGAGGACGCTCCCACTTCCCGAGAGCAAACGGACCCTCCGCAATCAGCTCGGAGTAGCTGAGCTTCACGCCTGCCGTCTGGTCCATGAGCTTCATCGCCCGTTCGCCATCGGCATCGCGGCAGGTGTTCCAACGGAAGTCGAACTCGCGGACGTAGCGCTGCAAGTGTTCCTCGGCAACGCCGTGGTGAGTGCCGACGATGGACCGCTTCAGCTGACCGAAGTAGCACTCCGCAATGTTGGTTGTGGCACCAGTCTCGTAGTCGACCCACTGGCTGGCCGAGTGGTCAACCGTGTGGTGCTTGGCGAAACGCCGCCCAATGCTGGTGTATTGGGGACCCTGGTCCGTGTAGAGGATTGAGCCGAGCTTGTCGACGTTCGCGTCCACGCTCGGGCGCAGCGTCCTGGTCTGCACGTCCTCGACCACCTGAGAGCGGATTTCCCCCGTTCGCTTGTCCACGATGGTGAACACGGGCTTCTTGTCGTGTGAGTTCGGACCCAACGAGCGTCGTGGCTTGCGCTGGTTGTTCATCTTGGCGGGGTTGCCGCCGACGAAGGTTTCGTCGGCCACGATCACGCCAGCCAACCGATTCCCTTTTGTGTTCGCCATCGCTAGCCGGATGCGCTGGACCATGTGCCAGGCCGACTTGTAGGTGATATCGAGATCGCGCTCAAGCTCCAACGCGGCGACGCCGTTCTTGCCCGCACACATGAGGTAGATCGCCATGAGCCACTTGGAGAGCGGGATCTTTGTTCCTTCGAAGATGGTCCCAACTAGGCAGGAGAACTGGCGCTTGCAGTCCTTGCACTTCCACACCCGGCGGTAGCTCTGAGTGCCCTTGCGGGTCGTCCGTGGCTCGCCGGTCCGTGGCTCTAGGTAGAAGGCGTTCTCCGAGCCACAGTGGGGGCACATGGGCTTGCCGTGCCAGCGAAGGTCCTCCATGTACTCCCAAGCAGCAGCCTCGTCCTCAAAGCGCTTTGCCACTGCTGCCAGGGACATTCTCTCCATAACCCCAGTCTGAACCTATGGGTGAGGTTTGTCAAGTATATAATCCCCTGCCCAACGGCAATGTCCGATTTCCGCCAGTAAGCGTCACAGCCACGTGCCACGCTGGCACCCGTGATCGAGGACCCGGGCCGCTGCTACGAGGCGGCGAAGAGCAAGGACGCACGGTTCGACGGGGTGTTCTTCTGCGCCGTGACGTCGACCGGCATCTACTGCCGCCCGAGCTGCCCGGCCCGCACGCCGAAGCGGGAGAACATGCGCTTCTACCCGACGGCCGCGGCCGCCCAACAAGCTGGGTTCCGGGCCTGCCTGCGCTGCCGGCCCGACGCCACCCCCGGGTCGCCGGAGTGGAACATCCGGGCCGACGTCGTGGCCCGCGCCATGCGGCTTATCCGCGACGGCGTCGTCGACCTCGAAGGTGTCGAAGGCCTCGCCCGCCGGCTCGGGTACAGCAGCCGTCAACTCAACCGCCTCATCACCGCCGAAGTCGGCACCGGGCCGCTCGCACTCGCCCGGGCGCAACGCAGCCAAACGGCGCGCGTCCTGCTCGAGACGACGGATCTCCCCATCACGCACATCGCGTTCGCGGCCGGCTTCGCCAGCGTCCGCCAGTGCAACGACACCGTTCGCGAGATCTTCGCCGACACGCCAACAGGCCTCCGGAGACGGGCGGCGAAGTCAGCCCAGGCCAAGCGGGACCGGCAGCAGGCGGCACCGCAGGCGATCCACCTGCGACTCCCGTGCCGACGCCCGTTCAGCCCGGCTTCGGTGCTCGACTTCCTCGGCATCCGCGCCCTGCCCGGCGTCGAGGCGCTCGAGGGGACGTCGTACCGTCGCACCCTGCGTCTTCCCCACGGCCACGGGGTCGTCACGCTGGCTGCCCCCGCCCCCGGACGGGACGCGGCGGACGGGCCCGCTTACGTCGGTGCCGACCTCGCGTTGTCGGACCTGCGGGACCTGACGACCGCGGTGGCGCGCTGCCGCCAGCTGTTGGACCTCGATGCCGACCCGGTCGCAGTCTGCGAGGCGCTCCGCAACGAGCCGCTGATCGGTCCCGTCGTGGCCCGCGACCCCGGGCGGCGTGTGCCCGGAGCGGCCGACGGCTTCGAGCTGGCAGTGCGCGCGGTGATCGGCCAACAAGTGTCGGTCCCCGGCGCCCGCACGGTGGCGGGGCGACTGGTCGAGGCGGCCGGAGAGCCGCTGCCGGAGCCGTCCGGGACACTGACCCATCTCTTCCCCACACCCCGAGCGCTCGTGGATCTCGCCGAGAGCGATCCGGGAGCGTTCGCCATGCCGGCGAGCCGACGCCGCGCATTGGTGGCACTGGCCGGAGCCGTCGGCGACGGCGACGTCGTGATCGACCCCGGCGCGGACCCCGTCGAGTTGCGGCGTTCACTCGTCGCACTGCCCGGCATCGGATCGTGGACGGCTGAGTACGTCGCCATGCGCGCCCTGAGGGATCCCGATGCCTTCATGCCCACCGACCTCGGCATCCGCCGAGGGGCACAGGCTCTGGGCCTACCTGACAACCCGGCCCAACTCATCGCCGTCAGTGAGGGGTGGCGCCCGTGGCGCAGCTACGCCATGTCCCATCTTTGGGCGCTCACCACGCCGACGGCCGAAATCCCTGCCCGAACAGAGAAAGGACAAGCCGCATGACGACCAACACTCTCACCGTGCCCTATGAGGCACCGATCGGCCGCCTCGTGCTCGAGTGCGACGGCGACGTGCTCGTAGGTATCTGGCTGCCGAACGAGCGGCGCAACGTACGCAACGACGCCGACGACGTGCCGACGGTGCTCAAGGAAACGGCGTCGCAGCTCGACGAGTACTTCGCCGGCGAGCGCACCGGATTCGACGTTCCGATGGAGCTCGACGGCACCGATTTCCAGCGCGAGGTCTGGACCGAACTGACCCGCATCCCCTACGGCGAGACCATCAGCTACGGCGAGCTGGCTCGGCGGGTCGGCCGGCCTAGCGCGCCCCGCGCTGTGGGCCAGGCGAACGGCCGCAACCCGATCCCGGTCATCGTGCCGTGCCACCGGGTGCTCGCGAGCAACGGCATCGGCGGCTACGGCGGCGGGTTGAAGGTCAAGCGACAGCTTCTGGCCGTCGAAGGTGTGACCGCATAAGGACGATCTTCCCTATGCGGGGCCTGAGGGCGGCGTTCAGAATTCGGAGATGGGCCGATACGACGACTACCTGAGGTGGCTCTACCGAGGCGGGCAGCCGAATTGGTTCGCGAAACTCCAGAACCGACTTTCCGCCGTTGCCTTCTCCGCGGGCATCATGCCTTCACGGGTGGGAACGCTCGTCGTGCGGGGACGGTGCAGCGGGTACCCCGTCTCCTTTCCGGTCGTGATCGCCACGTTCGAAGGAGGCAGATACCTGGTGTCGATGCTGGGCGCAGGCGCGAACTGGGTTCGCAATGTAGAGGCCGATGGTGGAAGAGCAGAACTGCGCCACGGGCGGCATGAACGGATCCACCTTGTCGAGATTGATGCGGCTGGTCGGGCGCCGATCCTGCGTCGCTATCTCGAGCTCGCCCCAGGAGCTCGCCCGCACTTCTCGGTGGATCGCCGTGCCCCACTCGACGAGTTCGAGCAGATCGCAGCGGAGTATCCGGTGTTCAGGATCGAGCCCCGAGCTGATGCGGCCTGATCCGGACTCCGTCCGCCGCGTAGGGTGCGCCGGTGGAAACAGCTCAGAGTGTGCGTGGTGCGTTCGACCTGACCGGCCGGGTGGCCCTGGTCACCGGGGCCGGCGGAGGTATCGGACGGACGAGCGCGGAGGTGCTGGCGGGCGCGGGCGCCACCGTCGTCTGTGCCGACCTGAACGTCGACGGCGCAATGGAGACCGCGCAGGGCATCCTCGGGGCAGGCGGCAAGGCGGAGAGCGCCGAGCTCGACGTGTCGGCGCGCGGGGCGGCGTCGGCGCTGGTCGGCCACATCGCCGAGCGCCACGGCGGCCTGCACGTGATGTGCAACATCGCCGGCGTCATGATCGACAGCCACATCATCGACGTCGACCCCGACGAGTTCGACCGCATTCTCGACGTCAATCTCAAGGGTGTGTTGTATGGGTGTCAGGCCGCCGGGAAGGTGATGGTGGAACAGGGCGGTGGTTCCATCGTCAACATGGCGTCAGCCGCGGTGCTGACACCCGCCGCCGGCATCGGGCCCTACGCCATTTGCAAGGCGGGCGTCGCACAGCTGACGAAGAGCATGGCCGTGGAGGTGGGGAAGCGCGGGGTGCGGGTGAACTCGATCGCGCCGGGGTTCGTGCCGACGAACATGACGGCGCGGTACTACACGAACCCCGACGGCTCATTGAACGAGGAGCTGAAGGACGCGGTGCTGAGTCCGATGGCGAAGAGCGCGCCGTTGCGGCGGGTGGGGACGACGTCGGACATCGCATGGTGCGTGCTGTATCTGGCGTCGGACGCCAGCTCGTTCGTGACGGGGCAGATGATCAGCCCCAACGGCGGCGTCGCCATGTCGTATTAGGAGAGGCGCACGAGGTCGAACTGTCCGGTCGTCGTGTCCGAGACGATCACCGCCGGCTGGGGGCCGATCAGGATGACGGCGGGACCGACGATGGCCGGATCGGTGGTGGTGCCGTGCTGGTCGATGCGCAGGACGCAGGCGGCGGGCGGCTGGGCGCCGGGGCAGGCAGGCCCGGCGGCGGAGGGTTGGAGCACGAGGGGGCCCGAAGCGGTGTCGACGACCGAGCTGGTGACGGACCCGTTGTACTGGCCGACGCGGGCGAGGCTCTGGGTGTCGTAGGTGGTGTAGGCCGCATCGAGGCCCTGGCCCGCCGGTTCGCTGACCCATACCGCACCGGCTGCCACCACTTCCACGAACTGGACGCCGCCGCCGACGCCGTTGGGCGTGGCGGCGAGCGCGGGGCCGACAGTCGTCTTGCCGTCGGGACGGAGCGAGACCAGGTGGTGGTCGGTGCGCTCGTAGTAGATCGTGCCGTCGGACCCGACGGCGTCGCCGAGGCCTCGTACTACGAGGTGTGGGGCGGCCGACGAGGTGGGCGTGACGCGGTAGACGCTGGTGGTGTTGCCTTGCGTCACCGAGACGTAGAGGTTGCCGCCGCCGGCGGCGAGGGCGACGAGGCCGGCGTCGGAGCTGTTGGTGGCATTGACCTTCGGCATGTTCCACTGCCCGTTCTGGTTGCCGCTGGCGCGGTCGTAGGAGAACAGCGTGCTGTACGTGGCGGCGTAGAAGTTGTTGGCGTCGGCGGCGAGGGCGGCGATGCCGGTGGCCACGTGTTCGGCAATCGCGGCCGGACCGTTGCCGTCGACCACCCAGGCGATGGCGGGTGCGGGATTCGTGGGGTCCTGCGGCGCGGCGAACACGGCGCCGTCGGGGCTCTCGGCCGCGGTGACGCGGTCGGCGGCGAACGGGAGGCCGATCGGGGCGCCGGGGGTGAGGGGCCCGGAGGTGGCAGGCGGCGGCAACGTGGTGGTGGTCGTGGTGGACGCGGTCCCATGGGTGTGGGTCGATGTGGACGTAGTCGACGTCGGCGTGGAGGGGCTGGAACTGCACGACGCGAGGAGCGCTGCGGCGGCAAGAACGGCGAAGAGGAGGACGGCGGGGACGGCCACGGGCCGGATCGCGAATACCGATTGCAGACGTCGGACGTGAGGCCCCGGCATCGGGCCAGTATGGCGTCGGCCGTCTGGGGATACGGTGCATCGCATGGCAACCACACGTGACATCTCCTACGAGGCCGACGACCGCACGATGATCGGCACGCTTGTCATGCCCGACGGGGACGGGCCGCGGCCAGGCGTGCTCGTGTGCCACGAGGGCCCTGGGCTCGACGACCACGCTCGCGGTCGGGCGGTACGGCTCGCCGACGAGTTGGGGTATGTGGCGTTTGCGCTCGACTACCACGGCGGGGGCAAGCCCATTGAGGATCGGGAGCAGATGATGGAGCGCATCGGCGCGTTCTACCGGGACCCATTGCGTGTGCGCGACATCGGGATGGCGGGGCTCGAGATCATGCTGCAGGAGCCGCGCACCGACCCGCAACGGTTGGCCGCTATCGGCTACTGCTTCGGCGGCACCCTGGCCCTGGAGTTGGCGCGGGGCGAGGCCGACCTCAAGGCGGTCTGCGGCTTCCACTCCGGGCTCAGCACGGCACGCCCGCAGGACGCCGAGAACATCGTCGGCAAGGTGCTGGTCATGATCGGCGCCGACGACCCGATCGTGGACAACGCCCAGCGGAAGGCCTTCGAGGAGGAGATGACCGGCGGTGGCGTCGACTGGCAGATGGTGGTCTACGGCGGCGCCGTGCACTCGTTCACCAACCCGCGCGCATCCAACATCGACATGCCCGGGATCGAGTACCACGAGCCGACCGACCGGAGGTCCTGGCAGGCGATGCGCGACCTCTTCGCCGAGGTGTTCTGAGAGGGCTTTCGCGTTTCTGACGCCCCGTCAGGTGCGGACTACGCTCGAAGGCCATGCCCGAGCCCCTGCCGATGATCATCTCGGTCGACGACCACGTGGTCGAACCGCCCAATGTGTGGCAGGACCGCCTCCCTTCAAAGTACCTGGATGTGGGGCCGCGGGTGGTGCGTGCGCCCATGCCCGAGGTCGAGTTCCGGGGCGGGTCGCTCAAGGTCAAGGAGGGTGCCAAGGGTGCCCCGGTGGACTGGTGGTACTACGAGGAGTTGAAGCGGCCCTTGCTGCGGGTGGACTCGGCGGTCGGCGTACCCCGTGAAGAGGTGACCATGCGCGGCATCATGTACGAGGAGATGCGGCCGGGGTCCTACGAGGTGAAGCCCCGGCTCGACGACATGGACGCCAATCACATCGAGGCGGCGCTGTGCTTCCCGACCTTCCCTCGTTTCTGCGGCCAGACGTTCACCGAGGCCAAGGACAAGGAGCTCGGGCTGCTCTGCGTGAAGGCGTACAACGACTGGATGGTCGAGGAGTGGTGCGCCGACACGGGCGGGCGGCTGATCCCGTTGTGTCTGATCCCGTTGTGGGACGCGGAGTTGGCGGCCGCCGAGGTGCGGCGCAACGCCGAGCGCGGCGTGCGCGCCGTGTGCTTCAGCGAGATCCCGCCGTTCCTCGGCCTGCCGAGCGTCCACGACCCGGACCACTACTGGGACCCGTTCTTCCGCGCGTGCGCCGAGACGCAGACCGTGGTCAACATGCACATCGGATCGTCGTCGAAGATGCCGTCGACCTCGGCGGACGCTCCGCCGGCCGTCGGGTCGACCCTGACGCACACCAACGCGACGTTCTCGCTCGTCGACTTCTTGTTCAGCGGCGTGTTCGTCCGCTTCCCCGACCTGAAGGTCGCCTACTCCGAGGGTCAGATCGGATGGATCCCCTACATCTTGGAGCGGGCGGACCGCGTGTGGGAGGACAACCGCGGCTGGGCCGGCGTGGCCGACATCGTGCCGGAGAAGCCGAGTAGCTATTTCCCTGGTCACGTCTTCGGCTGCTTCTTCGACGACGCGCACGGGCTGAAGTCGGTCGAGGAGATCGGTGAGGACAACATCACCTACGAGTCGGATTACCCGCACTCGGACTCGACGTGGCCGCGGACGCGCCAGATCGCCGAGGAGCAGATGGCCGGCCTGACCGACGCACAGCGACGCAAGATCGTCCGGGGCAACGCGATCAAGCTGTTCGGCCTCGACTTCGTCGCCTGACGTCTTTGTTGCCCGGCTGAGCCACCGCCACACCGCCACCGTATGGACCTCCGCTACACCGCGGCCGAGCAGACGTTCCGCGACGAGTTGCGTCGTTGGCTCGCCGCCACGCTGCCCGGCGTGGGCGCGCCGCCGCCCCACGACGACTGGCCCGCTCGCCGGTCGTACGACCTGCACTGGCAGCGGTTGTTGTTCGACGCGGGCTACGCCGGCGTCGACTGGCCGGCGGAAAGCGGCGGACGGGGTGCGTCGCCCGTCGAACAGCTGATCTTCAAAGAGGAGTGCGAACGCGCCGGCGCGCCCTACGTGGGCGTCAACTTCGTCGGGCTGCTGCACGCGGGCCCGACGATCATCGCCGAGGGGACCCCGGCCCAGAAGGAGCGTTTCCTGCCGCCGATCCTGCGGGGCGAGGAGGTCTGGTGCCAGGGCTTCAGCGAGCCTGACGCCGGTTCGGACCTGGCCTCGCTGCGGACCCGTGCCGTGCGCGACGGCGAGGACTACGTGGTGACGGGCTCGAAGATCTGGACGTCGCACGCCGAGGTCGCCGACTACTGCGAGCTGCTGGTGCGCACCGGCGAGGCCGGCAACCGAGGCATCAGCTGGCTGATCATGCCGATGGACTCGGCGGGGATCGAGATCCGCCCGTTGCGTACGATCGAGGGGACGACCGAGTTCGCAGAGCTCTTCTTGAACGAGGTGCGCGTCCCGGTGGACAACCGGGTCGGCGAGGAGAACGACGGCTGGCGGGTGACGATGGTCACGCTCTCCTTCGAACGGGGGACGGCGTTCGTCGGAGAGCTGCTCGAGTGTGTGCGTCTGCTCGGTGAGGTGCGGACCATCGCCGACCGTCTCGGGCTCCTCGGCGACGAGGGGCTCGTGCGCCGCATCGGACACCTGGTGGCTGTCTTCGACGCGCTGTGGGCCCTCACCAAGCGCAACGTGTCGGAGGCGGCGCAGACCGGGATCCCCGGCATCGGTGGCTCGGTGTTCAAGCTGTCGTTCTCCGAGCACGCGCAGGCGCTCGGCGACCTCGCCGTCGAGGTCCTGGACCGTGCCGCGCTGTGCGCGGACCCGCTCGACGGTCCCGATGGCGCTCCGCTGGGCAACGCGGAGCAGCTGCACGCGTGGTTCAAGTCGATCTCGCTGACGATCGCGGCGGGCACGTCCCAGGTGCAACGCAACATCGTGGCCGAGCGGATCCTGGGCCTGCCGAGGGCGCGCTGATGGACTTCCGCGTAGGCGACGACCAGCACGAGCTGGCGGAGGGCATCCGGGCCATGCTGGCCGGACGGATGCCGCTCGAGCACGTGCGCCTCCGCGAGGGGCACGAACAGGCCATCACGGCCGACGACTGGGCGGCACTCGGCGAGACCGGCGTCTTCGCGCTGACGCTGCCCGAGCCGTCGGGAACCGGCCTCGGGCTGGCCGACGCGAGTGTCGTCTTCGAGGAGCTGGGCCGGGGGCTCGTCCCCGGGCCGATCGTCGGGACCTTCCTGGCGGCGACCGCGGGGCTCGTCGAGGGTGCGGCCGAAGGCCGCGCCCAGGTCGGCGTGCACACGGCGAGCCGGCCGGGGCCGGTGCTGGTGGAGCACCTCGGCGTGCTCGACGCGCTGCTCGTGCTGGACCGCGACGGACCGGGGCAGCTGCTGACCCCGGCGCCCGTCGGTGGGGCACACCGCGTCGAGCACCCGCTCGACCCGCTGACCCCGCTCTGGCGACTCGACGCACTGCCGTTCGGGGGCTCGGTGGCGGACGACCCCGGTCGACTCTGGCACCACGGTGCGCTGCTCACCGCGGCCCTCCAGGTTGGGCACGCCGCAGCCGCACTCGAGCTGGCGGTGGCCTACGCCAAGGAGCGACAGCAGTTCGGCAAGCCCATCGGCTCCTTCCAGGCGGTAAAGCACATGTGCGCCGACATGCTCGTCCGCTCGGAGGTGGCACGGGCCGCGGTCCACGCGGCGGCCTGCCTGTGCGACGCCCCGGACGTCGTGGCCACGGAGGCCGAGGCCGCCGGCAGCACGCCGGGCCAGATGCTCGAACGGAGCGTCGTGGGCGCCAAGCTCTTGGCCGACGAGGCGGCACTGACGAATGCGCGCACGTCGATCCAGGTCCACGGGGGCATGGGCTTCACCTGGGAGGTGCGGCTCCACCTCCACCTCAAGCGGGCACGCGTGCTCTCGACGAACTTTCAGACGCCGGCCGACGCGTCAGCGGCGCTCGCCACGTACGCGTGAGACGCAAGGAGACAACGCGATGACCGATCAGGCCCAGCTCCCCGCCGACGTGGTGCGAACCGTGCCGGAGGGGCGAGTCGCCTACGGCATGCAGCTGCCGATCCAGTCGCAGTCGACGCTCTACGTGGCCGACTGGGAGAAGGAGGCCGGGCCGGACGAGCTGGCGCGCATCGCCCGGGTCGCCGACGACGCGGACTTCTTCTATTTGGGTGTCTGTGACCACACGGCGATCCCCCGACGCCTCGCCGAGGCCATGGGCACGATCTGGTACGACACGACGGCGACATTGGGCTGGCTGGCTGCGCTGACCACGCGCACCCATCTGCTCTCCCACGTGCTGATCCTCGCCCAGCGCCACCCGCTGCGCGCCGCCAAGGAGCTCTCGACGCTCGACGCGTTGTCGGGCGGCCGGCTTATCGTGGGCGTCGGCGCGGGCCACGTGCCCGAGGAGTACGAGCTCCTGACGGGCGGGTTCGACGAGCGGGGCCGGCACACCGACGAGGCCGTCGCTGCGCTCGCCCGCTGCTTCACCGCCGAGTTCCCCGAACTCCCGGGTCCGCGGTTCCCCGCACGCGACATGGGTATCGCCCCCCGACCGGTTCGCCAACCCCGCCCACCGATCTGGATCGGCGGTTCGTCGCCGGCGGCGATCCGGCGCACCGCCGCCTATGGCGACGGCTGGCTCCCCCAGGGCACCCGGCGCAAGGACCTGCCCGGCCAGATCGCCCGGCTGCGCGAGCTGCGAGACGAGGTCCGTTCGGGCGCACCGATCGACATCGGCACCATCGTCGAGCCGATCTACCTGACCTCGGGGGGATCGGGCTGGGACCTGCCGGGCTGGGTCCTCACCGGGCCCGCCGAGCAGGTGGCGGAGTCCCTGCGCGAGCTGGTCGCGATGGGTGTGAACCACCTTCAGGTGCGCTTCATGGCCCGCAGCGCCGAGGAGTTCTGCGAGCAGACGGCACGCTTCGGGGCCGAAGTGGGGCCTCTGCTGACCCACTGAGCGAGCCCCAGCCATAGGGTGGAAGGCGATGGACGTTTTCTCCTACGTCTTGGGTGTGCTGGTACTCATCCCTGTCCTGCTGCGGCAGATCAGGGTGGTCCCGGTGCCGCGCGCGTACGTGCCACGCCTGCCGATCGTGCTCGGCGTCATCGGCCTGTTCGCGATGTCCTCGTACGCAGGCGACCATCACGTCACCTCGACCGACTGGACCTGGGTCCTCGCCACGCTCGTCGGAGGCGTCGTCCTGGGTGGTCTGCGAGGGGTCACGATGCGGGTATGGGACACCAACGGTTGGGTGGTCCGACAGGCCAACCTCGTCACCATGGCGCTGTGGCTGGTCGCACTGGTGCTGCAGTTCGCCGGCGACGCCGCGGCCGGCCTCGTCGGCGCCAGCTTCCTCATCTTCCTCGGGCTCACCATGGCGGCACAGCGGTATGTCGAGTTCCGACGGGCGCGGCCGATGTGGGCTCGATTGGGCCCAGACGCGGGTCGGCCGCTCATCATGAACTTCACACAGGGTCCCGGCGCCTTCTTCACGACGTTCCGAACGGACGCACGGGGAGCGGGCGTGCCAGGGAACTGGGGCAGTCCCTCCGCTGGGTACGACCCCAACGTCATTGACGTCGAAGTAGTCGATGACGACGACGAACACGGGCCTCCCGAACTGCGCGCGCCGCACTGATCGTTCCTACACTCGGCGACCGTGACGTCGCCGCGTAGTTTCAGCCAGCGTCCCTACGTGGGCCCACCCGGGTCGACCGAACTCTTGCTCGTGCGCCACGGAGCGTCGGCCGACTCGCTCGAGGGCGAGACCTTCGAGCTGGTCGAGGGCCAGGGCGACCCGCCGCTGTCAGAGGTGGGACGGCACCAAGCTGAGATGTTGGCGGCGCGGCTGGGGCACGAACTGTTCGACGGGATGTACGTCAGCAACTTGCGTCGTACTCCCGAGACCGCAGCCCCGCTCGTCGAGCGAACGGGGATGACGCCGGTGGTCGATGCGGGCTTGCGCGAAGTGTTCCTGGGCGAATGGGAGGGCGGCCTCCTCAGGCAGAAGGCCGCAGACCGCGACCCCGTCTTCGAGCGCGTCTTCGCCGAGCAGCGTTGGGACGTCGTGCCGGGAGCCGAGTCACGCGAGGCGTTCGGTGGGCGCCTGCGCCGCTCCGTCGAGCGCATTGCGGCTGCCCATCCGGGTGGACGGGTCGTCGTATTCAGCCACGGGGCGGCCATCGGCGAGATCCTGGCCCAGGCAACCGGTTCCGAGCCGTTCGCGTTCGTCGGGTCGGACAACGCTTCGATCTCCAAAATCGTGGTGACTCCCGAGCGTTGGGTGCTGCGCGGCTACAACGACACGTCCCACCTCAGCGGTTGACCGGAACAGCGATGGGGAGCAAGGGCAAACGGCCTCGCAAACCCACGCAGAAGCTGCCGCCAGTGCCCGACTACGTTCGCTACACGGGCGGCGGACGGCGCTATTGGCGGCTGGGAGGCCCGCTTACCCGCACGCACGAGAAGCAGGCGCTGGCATCACAGCGGAGCCGGGCGCCGGGGCGTTTGGGTCGTTTCGTGCTCCGCGTGCTCGGCCACAAACCGGGCCCGCCGGCCACTTAGGCGAGTGCGGCCTGGATGTCCTCGAGCGACAGCTCGGTCGTGCCGTGACTGCCGCACTGCGGGCAGTCGCCCGTATGGCGCCACGACCTGATCAGTCGGGTCCCTTCCTGGTTCAACAGCACCGTGAACGCCTCGGAGTCGTCCGCCACCTCGAGGCCGAAGTACGGACGCCATTCTGTGGAGACGGAGTGCTGGTCGACCTCGATCCCCTTCAGGATGCGGCGGAATCGCATGTGCTCCCGGTCGAACACCCAGGTGCTGTTGCAGGACTCGAAGACCATCGGCGGCACAAATAGATTGTGCCCTCCACATATAAAGACTCGGTCAGAGGAACGTTGTAGTTGTGTGACGATCCGCTCCAAGGGGCCGTCTATCAGGATGCAACGGTCCGAACGGAGCTTCAGTCCCGGAGGGGGTGCGACTGGAAGAGTTCCAGATGATCTTGTCGGCCGAAATTACCATCGTCGTCGCGTCGCGCCGAGGGTGTTCGACTTGCTGTCCAGCACGCTGCCCGGCCAGGTCGACGCAGAGCGTTGACTCGACATGGGAGAGGACGCCGCGCAGGAACGCGACGTCTTTGCTCTTGAAAACCGGTCGTCCAATAGGGGAGGCGGCGGGCCACCTACGGGGTGATCGTGATGAAGCCGTCTCGGTTGCCGTAGGTGCCCAACTTGGTGATCTTCACCATGTCGGCGGCCGACACCCCGTAACCGTGCAGGTCCACGATTACGGGCATGGCGCTCCGCCCGATATAGCCAGACGGCAGCTCCCGGATGTAGCCGCCCGAGTCACCACCGGCTTTCATGTACACGAGGGTCGTTGCGGGCGTCGGCAGTCGCGGTGCCAGGCACCCGGGGGAACTACTCGAGGGTACGAGCGAGGACGTCGTCGTCGTGGACGGGGTCGAGGTTGGCGTCGCGGCAGAGGCTGAGTTGGAAGCCAGAGGGACGACTTGTCCCACGGCTAGCAAGCTCAGCGAGGCCAGAGCCGAGAGCGCGGGCAACCGGCCGCGACAGGGGCGCGCTCGACTGTCCCGATCTGCGGTCATGACTCCCGTCCCCTGGTGGGCCCGTCACGGCGTGATCTGAGGGATGGTACCGGTGGACCTGGGCCGTGAACGCGCGGCCGGGACTTGAAAGGCCGGTTGTCGCCCCGAAATTCTTAGGTCGCGTTGAAGCTCGGCGTACTCAACTCCGCGCTGCGGTCTGGGTCCGTGGCAACTCCGTGATCGTGGCGGGCTCGGGTGATTGAGCGAGCGCGGCGTCGATCACGTCGGTGATCTCGGACCCGACGAGCTCGTCGCGCTCGAGCAGATGATCTCGCAGTGCTTCCACCACCTCTGGGTGGGCCTCGACGATTGCCTTCGCCGCATCGCATGCCTGCATCAGGAGCGCGTCGAGCTCGCCGCGGGCGTCCTTGTCCCCGAGCACCTTGTCGACGAGGTTGCCCTCGAGGTACCCGTTGCCCGCCGCGGCGACGGAAATGAGCGAGTTGCCCATGCCGCAGGCTCCGATCATCTGGGCGCCGATCTGGGTGGCCGCAGCCAGGTCCGACGCCGGACCGGTCGACACTTCGTCGAACCAGTGCTCCTCGGACACCATCCCGCCCATCGCGATCTGAAGTAGCGCGTGCATCTCCTCGCTGCTCTTCGTGAAGCGCTCCTCGGTGTCGGAGTGCTGCAGGAGGCCCAGCGAGTCGCGCCGCTTGACGATGGACAGCACGTCGAGCTGGCGGGTCTGTCCCACGAAGTAGGCAACGGTGGCGTGGCCCGCCTCGTGCGTGGCGACACGGTCACGCTCGTCGGGCGTGTAGATGGTCTCGTCGGTGACGCCGAGCTCGACCAGCATCTTCGCCTCGGCGACGTCGGCCATGGTCATGGCGGAGCGCCCGTGGGTGAGCGCAATCACCAGCGACTCGTCCATGAGGCGCTCGAGCGCCGCCGGCGAGTAGCCGAAGGTCATGCCGGCAACCGTATCCACAGCGCCGTGCTCGTCGAGATCGGCCTCGTGCGCTTTCTTGCCGAGGTAGTACGCGACGATCTCGGCGCGGGCCCGGCGCCCGGGAAGGCCGAAGTAGATCGAGCGGTCGAAACGGCCGGGCCGGATGAGGGCCGGGTCGAGGTCGTCCTTGCGGTTCGTGGCGCCGACGACCAGCACGTTGGCCGGCTCGACCTTTGGCTTCTGCAACTTGGACCCGTCGGGAAGGTAACGGTTGAGCAGGTCGATCCAGGCCCAGGCGAAGCGCTGGCTCCGGCTCGGGCTGTCGAACGACTGGAGCTGCACGAGCAATTCGTTCACCACGCCGGTGATGCCCTCGGTCCCGCTACTCCCGCTCATGCCGCGCCGTGAGGCGCCGATCGCGTCGATCTCCTCGATGAAGCCGATGGCGCCGCCCTCCTTGTTGGCGTGCTTGCGCAGCTGCTTGAAGAAGGAGCGGATCTTCCGGTTGGTCTGTCCGTAGTACATCGACTGGAAGGCAGATGCGGACACGAAAAGAAAGGGGACGTTGGCCTCCTTCGCCATGGCCTTCGCCACGAAGGTCTTGCCCGTCCCCGGAGGACCCTCGAAGAGGACGCCGCGGCGGGCGGAACCGCCCATGGTGTCGCGGAAGGTCTGGTGGGCGAGGAAGAGGTTGATGGAGCGCACGACCTCGGCCTTGATGGCGTCGATGCCAACGAGGTCGTTGAGGCCGACAGACGTCTCGCCGGGCCGCACGAGCGTGTGCGGCGAACGCCCGGCGCCGAGGAAGGGCGCCAACATGACGACGCCGAGCATCAGCACGATGAAGATGATCGGCAGGGAGCCGCCCAGCCAGTGTGGGAAGGGCAGCGAAGGCACGATGCTGTGCCCGCTCACGGTGCGGATGAGCACCCATCCCAGGACGAGCGCCGCGAGGGCCACGAGACGACGCAGACGCGTGATCCGCCGGCGCTCCCGGGCGCGGGCCACGTCGGCGCTGCCCAGGATCGAAGGCCCGACGATCGCCGACACGTCGTCCGGGCGATCGGCCTCGGGACGCGACGAACCAGGGACAAAATCGGCGGGCCGACTCATGACCAGACTCCGTTCACTCCCCCGTGGACGTTTTCAATTTAGACATTCGCACACGCCGCCCAACCTTGCGAAGTGTCGAAGGTCCTGCCTTTTGCACAACGGCGGCACAAAACGCGTGCTGACCGGTCATGGGGCCCCGTGGGGGGTCGAACTGGATCTTTGGCGGCCCGGTCCGGCGCGGAGTTGAATGTGACAGGGCGTCAGATGTGCTGGCGCACGCCCGACCCGGGAGATCAGATGGCCGAGACGACGACGCGCGACGAGCACCAGCTCCTGATTGGGGGGAAGTGGGTCGACGCAGCCGAAGGCACGTACGACATCGTGAACCCGGCGACCGAGGAGCTCGTGGG
Organism: Acidimicrobiales bacterium; assembly: GCA_036491435.1. Classification (GTDB taxonomy): domain Bacteria; phylum Actinomycetota; class Acidimicrobiia; order Acidimicrobiales; family RAAP-2; genus Bog-473. The sequence continues at coordinate 9,774 of DASXBZ010000132.1, read as the reverse complement.
GCGCGCACCCAACGCCAGCGCCGAGGACGCCCTGACCGCGGCGGCGGCCGCCAAGGAGGCCCAGCCCGGCTGGGCGGCATGGTCGGTCGAGGAGCGCGGCGCGCTCATGCGGGAGGCGGCGGAGGCCATCCGGGCCAAGTCCTCAGAGTTGCTCCCGCTCGTGATCGCCGAGACCGGGGCGACGGCCACGGTCGGCTCGCGGATGCAGGTGCCCGTGGCGGCCGACCGCTTCGAGCGTTACGCGCGGGACCCGCGCCCGGTGTTGCAGACGCCGCTGCTCCCGCAGCCGGCTCAGGCGACGCCTCTCGCGCCCGGCGGGATCATCGGCGGGATGGTCAACCGGCAGGCGCTCGGCGTCGTCGCCTGCATCACGTCGTACAACTTCCCGATGGTCAATATGGCCGGGAAGGTCGCCCCGGCGCTCGCCGCCGGGAACACGGTAGTGGTCAAGCCGGCGCCGCAGGATCCGCTCGCCATCGTGGAACTCGTCCGGATCCTCAACGACGTCGGCTTCCCACCCGGCGTGGTGAACCTGGTCAACGGAAACGGTCCGGCCTCCTCCGCCGCCTTGGTGGACGCCGACGAGGTCGACTGCGTCAGCTTCACGGGCTCGACGCAGGTGGGCGTGACCATCGCCGAGAAGGCGGCGCGGACGATGAAGCGGACGCTGCTCGAACTGGGCGGCAAGGGTGCGTGCGTCGTGTTCGAGGACGCAGATGTCAAGGGCGCGATCGGCTGCATCGGGTCGACGTGGTCGTTCCACTCGGGCCAGATCTGCACGGCGCCGACGCGGGCGGTGGTGCACCGCAGCGTGTTCGACCAGGTGCGTGACGGTCTCGTGCAGATGGCCGGATTCCTCAAGGTCGGCGACCCGACGGATGCGAAGACGATCGTCGGGCCGGTGATCTCGGCGGCGCAGCGTGGGCGGATCGAGGCGCACATCGCAACCGCGACGGAGGACGGTGGCGAGGTCGTGATCGGGGGCGAGCGGCCGGCGGACCTGCCGAAGGGCTTCTACGTGGCGCCGACGCTCATCACGGGGACGAACGACATGCGGGTGGCGCGTGAGGAGATCTTCGGGCCGGTGATCACCATGATCCCCTTCGACGACGAGGAGGAGGGCATCGCCATCGCCAACGACTCGGAGTTCGGGTTGTACGACTACGTGTTCTCCGGAGACGGGGCACGGGCGCTGCGGGTGGCGAAGCGGCTGCAGGCCGGCCACGTCGGCATCAACACCGCGCAGCGCAACCACGACGCGCCCTTCGGAGGCTTCAAGATGTCGGGCGTCGGGCGGGACGGGGGCGACTACGGGCTGCTCGCGTACACCGAGCCGCAGGCCATCATCTGGAGCTCGTGAGCTCGTAGAACGAGGGCGGCGGCTGGTCGGCTAAGAACACGGTCGTGGCCGGCGCCGTCTTCCCGCACACCCCGATGCCCGAGAAGGGCCTGCCGCGGGGCGAGGTCATGCAGCAACTGCTCGCCCTCAAGCAGGACGACCAGGACTGGCGGGGCGGCCGTGTCTTCTCGCTCGTCTACTCGGCCGGCGACGAGGTGCACGAGTTGTTGTCCGACGCGCTCGCGCTGTTCAGCGCCGAGAACGGGCTCAACGTGCTGGCCTTCCCCAGCATCGGGGTCATGCAGCACGACATCGTGTGCAACACCGCGACGTTGCTCGGGGCGGACGAGCCCCAGGCCGGCGGGGCGGTCGAGGGGTACCTGACCTCGGGCGGGACGGAGAGCCTGCTGCAGGCGGTCAAAACGGCGCGGGACGTGGGCCGTGAGCGGGGGATTGCCCGGCCGGGCGTGGTGTGCGGGGACAGCGCGCACGCCGCCTTCACCAAGGCGGCCGACTACTTCGACGTCGACCTGGTCCGGGTCCCGGTCGACGCGGACTTCCGGGTGAGCGCGGCGGCGTTGGAGGCCGCGTGCACCGACGACACGATCATGGTGGTGGCGTCGGCGCCGACCTACCCGCAGGGAGTGATCGACCCGGTGGGAGACATCGCGGCGCTGGCGCTGCGTCGGGGCATCCTGTGCCACGTCGACGCCTGCATGGGTGGCTACCTGCTGCCCTTCCTGCGGGACCTGGGCCGGCTCGACCCCGTGGACGGGGCGTTCGACTTCCGGGTGCCGGGGGTCACGTCCATGTCGGCGGACGTGCACAAGTACGGGTACGCGTCCAAAGGTGTGTCGGTGATCCTGTATCGAGATCACGAGCTCGCCCGCAAACAGCTCTTCGTCACGAAGGACTGGCTCGGGGGCTTCTACGCGTCGACCGCGATGGCGGGCACCCGGCCGGCGGGGCCGATCGCCGCCGCGTGGGCCGTGATGATGCACCTGGGGCGCGAGGGCTACCTCGAGCTGACGCGGGTGGCGCACGACGCGGCGCTCGCGTTGCGCCGGGGCGTCGAGGCGATCGGCGCGCTCGAGGTGCGGGGCGATCCGCTGGCGACCGTGCTCGCCTTCGGGGCCAAGGACCCCGAGACGCTGGACATCTTCGCGGTCGGCGAGCGCCTGGCCGCCGACGGGTGGTACCTGGACCGGCAGAACCGCCCTGATTCGTTGCACGCGACGGTGCATGCCGGGAGCGCGGCGACGGTGCCGGCGTTGGTCGACGAGCTGCGGCGGTCGGTGAAGGCGGTCGGGTCGACCCGCACCGAGCGCCGCGACACCACCTACGGCGCCAGCGGCTGAACTGCAGCCTCTAGGCGCCGGGCTCCATCATGAGCTCGTCGGCATAGCACCAGATCCAGTCTTCGCCAGGCTGGTAGGACTGGACGATCGGATGACCCGACCCGTGGAAGTGCTTCGTCGCGTGCTTGTTGGGCGACGAGTCACAACAGTTGACCTCGCCGCACGAGAGGCACAGGCGCAGATGCACCCAGCGGTCGCCGGTCTTCATGCACTCGCCGCAGCCGTCCGTGAGCGGTTTCACGCCCTTGATCTGATCAAGATGCGTGCACTCGACCTGGGCCATGGACCCCACCACCTCTTCCTTTCGGGACATCGGGACATCGGGACGTCAGGACGTCATCCCCCCGTCTACCGGGAGCGCGGCCCCCGTCACGCCGCCCGAGTCGGTGCCACAGAGCCACGCGATCAGCGCCGCGGGCTCCGAGGGCTCGAGCAGACGCTCGACAAGCTGCTGACCTGCGAATTCCTCGGCGGAGGCCAAGCCGTAGACGGCGGCGGAGGCATCGAGCATCGGGCCGCGGGTGGAACCGGGGCACACGGCGTTGGCCGTGATGCCGGTGCCGGCGAGGTCGGCGGCCAGAGAGCGCACCAGTCCGACGACGGCGTGCTTCGACGCGCTGTAGGCGGCGAGGCGGCGCAGTCCCAGCAGGCCGGCGGCCGAGGCGACGGCGACGAAGCGCCCGTGGCGCGGCGCCGGTTGCTCGAGGAGGGCGGGCACCGCCGCCGCGGCGAGGTGGCGCACCCCGTTCACGTTCACGTCGAAGAGGACGTCCCACTGCGCGTCCGGGGTCTCCCACAGGGGCGGTCCCCCGCTGATGACGCCTGCGGCGGCGACGGCGGCATGGAGACCGCCGTATTCACGGACCGCCTCGTCGACGGCGGCACGCATGGCCGCAGGGCTGCGGACGTCACCCACGACGCCGCGGACCGCCGCGCCGTGCCGGGCCACCACCTCTTCGAGATGCTCCTTGGTGGCCAGGCGGTACTCGAGCAGCGGGTCGTCGGCAGCGGCGTCGACGGCGACCACGCTCCAGCCGGCCGCAACGAGTGCGTCCACGGTGGCGGCGCCGATACCACGGGCCGCGCCCGTGACGACGGCCACCCGGCTCACGAGGTGGACCAGCGCAGCGTCACCGACGCCGCCAGGTCGGCGACCAGGGCGTCCAGGAGGGCGCGTCCCTCCTCTGCGCTCGCTCCGGTGGGGTCGCCCAACACGCCGTTGGACGATACCGGCCGTACCCCCTCGGCGTGCAGACGTGGCAGCAGCGCATCGAGCGGCTCGGTGCAGCCCGCCTCGGCCAGCTCCGGGTGTACGGCGTCGGCGTCGATGGCCAACATCAGCGACGTCTCGGTGCGCCCGGCATGGGCATCGCCCCCGGGCACGGTGGCGCGCCAGACCAGCACGTCGTCACCTTCGGCGGCACACCGTCGTGCCACGGCGGCGAGCGCCGCCTCGTTGCCACCGTGCGCGTTCACGAACACGACGCCGCGGAACGTGGTGCGTGCGCTGCGGACGAGCTCGACGAGGAGCGCGGCGAGGGGCTCGTGCCCGACGAGCAGCGTGCCGGGGAACGCGGCGTGCTCGCCGCTCGCCCCGTAGGCGACCGCCGGTGCGACCACCACACCGGTGCGCCGTCCCGCCAGGCCCCGGGCCAGGGTCTCGGCGATCCGGGTGTCCGTATCGAGCGGGAGGTGCGGCCCGTGCTGCTCGAGCGAACCGAGCGGCAACGCCAGGAGAGCGTCACCCGCTGTGGCCTCCACCTGCCGCCAGGTGGCCCGTCCCAGTTCCATGTTTACCTGTCGACCTGTCGACCTGTCGATCAGCTCGGCCGACTCAGCCGGTTCATCCAGCTCGGCCGGTTCAGGCGCGGGCGGTCGAGCGGAACCGCACCGGGGTCGGCACCGGAAGCGGCGTGCCGTCCCGTGCCAGCTTCGAGTGGCCGACGACCGCCCGTGGACGCACACCCTGCGCCAGGCTCGCCAGCGCCGCCTCGCCGTGGCCGTGCACGCACTCGGGGTCGGGTCCGTCCAACGGCAGCCCCGTGAAGAACTTCGCTGCCATGCACCCGCCCCGGCAGGCGTCGAAGGAGCCGCACGATGCGCAGGCGCCCGCGCTCTGGGGCTCGCGCAGCGACGTGAACAGCGACGACGAACGCCACACCGCTGCGAAGCCTCCGAGGTCCCGAACGTTGCCCGCCAGGAACTCGCGGTCGATCACGAACGGGCACGCGTAGACGTCGCCGACCGGGTCGATGAGGCACACCACCCGTCCCGCCCCGCACAGGTTCAAGCCGTCCAAAGGCTCACCCAGTGCGGACAGGTGGAAGAACGAGTCGCCCGTCAGCACGCCGGGGCGCTCGAGCAGCCAGTGGTAGAGGCGGCGCTGCTGCTCGGCGGTGGGGTGCAGCGAGTCCCACGAATCGACGCCGCGGCCCGACGGCCGCAAGCGGGTCAGGCGGAGCTGGGCCCCGTACGAATCGGCGATCGCCGCCAAACCGTCGAGCTCCTCCACGTTCTGGCGGGTGACGACCACGCTGACCTTGAACGGCCCGAACCCGGCGGCCGCCAGGTTGTCCATCGCCGCCCGCGCCGCCGCGAACGAACCCTCGCCACGGACCAGGTCGTTCGTGGCGGCGGTCGCTCCGTCGATGCTCACCTGCACGTCCAAGTAGTCCAACGCCGCCAACTGCTCCGCCCGCTCCGCCGTCAGCCGCGTCCCGTTGGTGGAGAACTTCACTCCCACGCGCCGCTCCACGGCGTACCCGACGAGGTCGAAGAAGTCCGGGCGCAGCATCGGCTCGCCCCCGCCGATGTTGACGTAGAACACCTTCATGTCGACCATCTCGTCGACCACCGCACGGGCCTCGGCGGGAGTGAGCTCGGCCGGGTCCCGCCGGCCGGACGAGCTCAGGCAGTGGACGCAGGCGAGATTGCACGCGTACGTCAGCTCCCAGGTCAGGCAGATCGGCGCGTCGAGACCGTGGCTGAACCGGTCCTTCAACGACAGCGGCGCCGCGGAGTCCCCGCTCACCTCGCTCTCAGCAAGCATCGATCACCTCGGACGACGCCAGCCGGGCCAGCGCCCGCTCGTAGGCAGCGTGACTGCCCTCGGGCACGCACGCCTCGATAGCCGCCGACGCGCTCGGATACTCAGCCAGCGCGCCGACGAGTGTCACCAACGTGCGCGACTTGAGGAAGACGAGCCGGCGATTGCCGTAGTGGTAGGCCAGCGCGCCGAACGCCTCGTCACGCAGGGCAACCTGGGGGTTGAGCCGCCACGCCCTCTCGGCTGCGAACGCGGTCCCGGTCCCCGTCCCGGCCGGCCGCGCCTCGGTGGTGCTCAATAGACGCCGCACATCCCGTCGATGGAGACCTCTTCGACCAGGAGCTCGTCGATGTCCTCTTCGGACACGTCCTCGATGTCCTGGGTGTCTTGGTCCTCAGCCAGCATCCCGACCTCCTCTGGGCAAAGGCCCAGCCTAATCAACGTCAACCGCTGCCAGAATTGGGAGGTGGCCGCCCCCGTGACGCCCGAACAGCCCGCGCTGCGGCCCGCCCCGGACCGCCGGACCACGCCACTGCCTTCCTCCTTCACGCTGTACCAAGCCGCATCGACCGCGCACCTCGATGACGGCGCCGTCGTCCTCGGCGGAAGCCCCATCCGGCTGTTCCGGATCTCGGCGCGGGCCCAACGTCTCGTCGACCGGTGGCGGGCCGGCCATACGGTCGGCGACCGCGAAGGCGCGCGGCTCCTGGCGCGCCGTCTCGTCTCGTCGGGGGCCTACATCCCGCGGCCCACGACGTCCGAGTTCAAAGACGACGATGTCACCGTCGTGATCCCCGTGCGGAACCGTCCGGCGCAGCTCGACCGTCTGCTCCATGCCCTCTCCGACGTGGCCTGTGTCGTGGTGGACGATGCGTCGACCGACCCCGGCGCAATCAAGGAGATCGCCGAGCGTCACGGCGCGCGCTTCGTTGCGCTGGCGGACAACAGCGGTCCGGCGGCCGCACGCAACGCGGGCCTCGCCTTGGTGCACACACCGTTGGTCGCGTTCGTCGACTCCGACTGCGTGCCGGATCCCGGATGGCTCGACCCGTTGCTGGGCCACTTCGACGACCCCGTCGTGGCTGCCGTGGCGCCGCGGGTGGTCCCCGCGCCGAACACCTCGGACACCCGAGGCCCCGTCTACGCGTACGAGGCGGTCCGGTCCTCCCTGGACCGTGGGCCCGTTGAAGGGCTCGTGCGGCGAGGGTCCCCGATCCCCTATGTCCCGAGTGCCGCGTTGCTGGTGCGGGTGGCGGTGGCGCCCGGGCCCGAGCTCTTCGACCCGACGCTGCGAGGCGGCGAAGACGTGGACCTCGTTTGGCGTCTCGCCGATGCCGGCTGGGACGTGCGTTACGCACCGCAGAGCACCGTCGAGCACGACGGACCTGCGACACTGCGCGATTTCCTGGCCCGGCGGACCTTCTACGGCACGTCGGCGGCACCGCTCGCGCGCCGACACCCGGGCGCCCTCGCACCTCTCGACGTCTCGGCCTGGTCGTTGGCGGTGTGGCTTCTGGCCGCGAAGGGGCGCCCCGCGCTCGCACTGGCGACGCTGGCCACGTCCATCGGCCTCCTGGCCCGCCGGCTGCGCGGCCTGACGCGCGATCCTGTCGCCGTCGCGACCCGGATCGCCGGAGACGGCACCACCCGCGCTGCGGTGCCCGCACTGTCGGGCCTGGCGCGGGCCTGGAGCCCGGCTCTCCTCGCCGGATTGGCCTTCCGGCGAAGCCGGAGAGTCGCCGCCCTCGCACTGCTCATCCCTGCGCTCGCCGATCTCAGGAAGGACCGCAAGAAGCTGCAAGACGGCTCCGATCTCCGCCCGGGGGCCTACGTCGCCCTCCACGTCGCGGACGACGCGGCCTACGGAGCCGGCGTGTGGCTCGGCTGCGCGCGCGAAAGAACGGTCGCGCCACTCGTCCCCCGTGTGTCCTTCCGGGCCAGGGTGTGGTCGGCACAGTCCCTGCGGCAAAGCTTGAGCCGGCAGAATCAGGAGGGGGAGAACGCGGCGTCCCGATCTACCGCCGGGTGAAGCGGAGCTGGGAGGCCTGACGCTCCCAGTCCGAGGACTCCCAGAACCCCAGGGCCCGCGGGTCGGTCCCGACCACGATCGCGTGCATCCGGCGCGCCCCGACCCGCCGAAGTCGGTTCTCGGCCTCGTCCAACAGGCGCCCGCCGAGCCCGTCCCGTCGATACTCCGGCGCCACCACGATCCGGTACACAGAGCCACGCCACCCGTCCCAGGCCGCGATCACCGTCCCCACGATCCGGCCGGATGCCTCGGCCACCAACAGCGCGCCCGGGTCCCGCTCCAACAACGCGTCGACGCCGTCCACGTCGTCGGTACTGGTTGGCGCTGCGGCCTCGGACCACAACGAAAGGACCGCCGGGATGTCGTCGGGCCCCGCCGTACGGATGTCGATCGCCATCCGGTCATGGTACGGACCCTGGGCTGCGGGGCGATCCCCGGATGCGGCCCCGCCTGCAGGCCGACGCGGAGTGGAGGGACGCCGCCCCGGCAGCCCTAGGCCGACCGCCTCGACCGACTCGTCTGCGTCTGCGTCGGCTCCGCCGTCACATCGTGCAGTCCCGCGCCGCTCGTGGGATGCCCACCGGGACGACGGCACCGGGCTGCACTCGTGATCGCCTCTGCGACCGCGGCCATCGTCTCCGCGGTGTCCGGCGAGGAGTCGTCGCCGCCCGAGCCCCAGCCGTCGCGAGCACCGGCGCCTGCGACACCGAGCCCTGCTCCCCCGAGGACCTCGAGCGCGCGCTCCAGGCGCAACAGCTCGTCGAGCTCCCGCGCCGTCATGCCCGCCGCGTAGAAGTAGCCCTGGCCGTAGTCACACCCGAGACGGCGCAGCTCGGCGTCCTGCTCGGCGGACTGGATACCTTCGGCCACCACCTGAAGGCCGAACTCATCGCCGATGGCGAGCACCGACCGAACGAGCGTCGCCTCGTCGTTGCTCTTGCACAGTCCGTCGACGAACGACTTGTCGACCTTGATCACATCTACCGGGAACTGCTGGAGGTGCGACAGCGACGAGTAGCCGGTGCCGAAGTCGTCGATCGCGACGGTCACCCCCAACCCGTGGAGCGACTCCAGGACCGATGTCGCCCCGGCGACGTCGCCGATCAACGCGCTCTCGGTGACCTCGATCATCAACGCGGCCGGCGGGATGCCGGCCTCGTCCAGCGCGTCCCGCACACACGAGACGATCTCGTTGTCGCGGAGTTGGGCCGCCGACAGGTTGACGCTCACCATCATGTGCTCGTCGTAGTCGTCGCGCCATCGCTGGATCTGGTGGCACGCATCCTGCAGGACGATCTTGCCGAGCGGGACGATCAGGCCGGTCACCTCGGCGATCTCGATGAAGTCGGCCGGGGTGAGCAGCCCCAAGGTCGGATGCTCCCAACGGGCCAGAGCCTCGACCGCATCGATCCTCTTGTCGGCCAGGGTGACGATCGGCTGGTAGTGCACCTGGAACTGGTTGCTGGCGAGGGCGTCGCGCAGCCACGACTCGACCGCCAGGCGGTGGAGCACACCCTGGTGCATCTCGTCCGTGAAGAAGACGAACTGGTTCTTGCCGTTCGCCTTGGCGTGGTACATCGCGATGTCAGCCTGCATGAGCACGGAATCGGCGTCCGCCGCGCCGGGAGCACAGGTGGCGATCCCGATGCTGGTGTTGACATGCATCTGGTGGCCGCCGACGTCGAACGGCTCCTGCATCGCGTTGATGATCCGCTGGGCGACGCTGCCGCCAGCGGCGGGACCGTCGGGTGACGCCGCGACCAGCACCGCGAACTCGTCCCCGCCGAGACGCGCCACCAGGTCCGACGGCCCGACGCAACGGAGCAGCCGGTCGCTGACCTGCACCAGCAGCTGGTCCCCGGCGTCGTGGCCGAGACCGTCGTTCACCGTCTTGAAGTCGTCGAGGTCGATGAACATCACTGCGATCAGCGCGCCACTGCGCCTGGTACCAACGAGAGCATGCGAAACGCGGTCGGCAAAGAGCGCGCGGTTGGCGAGGCTG
>DASXBZ010000131.1:0-21207 GCA_036491435.1 Acidimicrobiales bacterium | reverse complement strand
CTCGCCAACAACCGAAACAGCATCCGCTCCGCGGGCATGGGACTGCTTGACGCGGAACTCCCAGTTCGGTGGAGAGGACCCCTGACGAACCTTCTCCGTCTTCAGCCACAAGTCCGAAACCTACTTATTGCAGATCTTGGTGTGTCACCGAAGTGCCGAACGGTGGCACCCCAACCCGGTGTTCGGGAGCAGGTGGGACTCTCCACCTCAGACACAACATCTTGTGGGTCGCGCAGTTAAAGGGACAGCCCTTCGAATTCTCTCACGAACAGCCGCTGGTCGTCCCGCAGCTCGCGCACACGTAGCACGAACCGGCCCGCTGCATGTGGTTGCCGCAGTTGTAACAGAACGGCGCGTCGCGCTGTTCGGCCCGGGCGATCGGTTGGTTGGCCTCGTAGGCCGCGGCCGGACCCGCCGGACCCGCCGGACCCGACGACGGCCCACCCGTCGCCTTGCTGAGCCCGTCGTCGACCAGCCCGGGCGACGGCGTCGCCATCTCCTCGACACCCGGCAGCGTCGGCTGCGTGCGCTCCTGGGTCGAGAAGATCCCGAGCTCGGTGCGCTCCGCCAGCGTCAGGTAGTCGAGCGCCAGCCGGCGGAAGATGTAGTCCACCAGGCTCGTGACCAGACGCAGGTCCGGGTCGTCGGTGATGCCGGCCGGCTCGAACTTCATGTTGGCGTACTTGCGCACGAACGTGGACAGCGGCACCTGGTGCTGGAGCCCGAGGCTGATCGATATCGAGAAGGCGTCCATGATCCCGGCCAGGGTCGAGCCCTGCTTTGAGACCTTGATGAACACCTCGCCCGGGCGCCCGTCGTCGTACTCGCCCACGGTCACGTAGCCCTCGCAGTCGGCCACCCGGAACGAGAACGTCTTGGAGTTGCGCTTGCGCGGCAGGCGCTCGCGCATCGCCCCGATCACCACCGGCGCCGTCGCCCGCGCCTCTTCACGGGCCAGCGCCGCCTCGAGCTCTGCGATGCGGGCCGCGATCTCGCGGTCGTGCGCCTCGGCGTCCGACCCGGCCGGTGCCGTGTCGCCACCCTCGACCGCCGCCGGCTCCTTCTTCGTCGTCGACAGCGGCTGCGCCACCTTGCAGTTGTCCCGGTAGACGGCGACGGCCTTGAGGCCCAGGCGCCAGGCGTCGATGTGCAGCTGCTCGACGTCCTCGACGCTCACGTCCTCGGGCATGTTCACGGTCTTGGAGATGGCGCCGCTGATGAAGGGCTGCACCGCTCCCATCATGCGGATGTGGCCGAGATAGTGGATCGTGTTGTCGCCCATGGAGCAGGCGAACACGGCCAGGTGCTCGGCCGACAGGTGCGGCGCGCCCACGATCGACATGTGCTCGTTGACGTAGGCCGCGATGTCGTCGATCTGCTCGTCGCCGTAGCCCAGCTTGGCCAGCGCCCGGGGGATCGTCTGGTTGACGATCGACATCGTGCCGCCGCCCACGAGCTTCTTCGTCTTGACCAACCCGAGGTCGGGCTCGATCCCGGTGGTGTCGCAGTCCATCAGTAGGCCGATGGTGCCCGTCGGCGCCAGCACCGACGCCTGCGAGTTGCGCACGCCGTAGACCTCGGCCAGGTCGACGGCCCGGTCCCACGACTCCTGCGCGGCCGACAACAGCTCGGGCGGCACGACGTCCTCGTCGATGCGGGCCGCCTCCGCCTGGTGCATGCGCAGCACGTTGAGCATCGGCTCCGCGTTCTCGTGGTAGCCGGCGAACGGCCCCATGCGGGCCGCGATGCGGGCCGACGTGGCGTACGCGTGCCCGGTCAGCAGCGCGGTGATCGCCGCCGCCCACGCCCGGCCGGCGTCGGAGTCGTAGGGCAGGCCCTCGGCCATCAGCAGCGCGCCCAGGTTGGCGTAGCCGATGCCGAGCTGGCGGAAGGCACGGGTCGTCTCCGCGATCTTCTCGGTCGGGTAGTCGCCGTTGCCCACGATGATCTCCATGCCGGTGAACACCACCGACACCGCCGCCTTGAAGCCCTCGACGTCGAAGACGTCGTTCCCGTCGAGGAACGTGAGCAGGTTGAGCGACGCCAGGTTGCAGGCGGAGTTGTCGAGATGCATGTACTCGCTGCACGGGTTGGACCCGTTGATCCGGTCCGTATTGGGCGCCGTGTGCCAGCGGTTGATCGTCGTGTCGTACTGCATGCCCGGGTCGGCGCATTCCCAGGCCGAGTGCGCGATCTGGCGAAACAGGTCACGGGCCGGCACCGTCCGCACCACCGAGCCGTCGGTCCGGGCCGTCAGGTTCCAGTCGCGCCCGTCGAGCACGGCCTCCATGAACTCGTCGGTCACCCGCACCGAGTTGTTGGCGTTCTGGTACTGCGTCGAGTGGCTGTCGGACCCGTCGAGGTCCATGTCGAAGCCGGCGTCGCGCAGCACGCGCGCCTTGCGCTCCTCGATGGCCTTGCACCAGACGAAGTCCTCCACGTCGGGGTGGTCGACGTCGAGGATCACCATCTTGGCGGCGCGGCGGGTCTTGCCCCCGGACTTGATCGTCCCGGCCGACGCGTCGGCGCCCCGCATGAAGCTCACGGGGCCCGAGGCGGTGCCACCGCCCTTCAACAGCTCCTGCGACGAGCGGATGCGCGAGAGGTTGACGCCGGCGCCCGAGCCGCCCTTGAAGATGATGCCCTCCTCCACGTACCAGTTGAGGATGGAGTCCATCGTGTCGTCGACGGCGAGGATGAAGCACGCCGAGCCCTGCTGCGGCACGCCCTGCACGCCGATGTTGAACCAGACCGGCGAGTTGAACGCCGCCTTCTGGTGCACGATGAGGAACTTGAGCTCGTGGTTGAAGATCCGGGCCTCCTCGTCGTCGACGAAGTAGCCGTCCTTGATGCCCCACGCCGTCAGGGTGTCCGCCACCCGGTCGGCCACCTGCTTGAGCGACGTCTCGCGCTCAGGGGTGCCGAGCGTCCCGCGGAAGTACTTCTGCGCCAGGATGTTGGTGGCGTTGACGCTCCAGGACTCGGGCACCTCGACGCCGAGTTGCTCGAAGGCCACCGCGCCGTCGCGGAAGTTCGTGATGCGTGCGTCGCGCCGCTCCCACGTCACCTGGTCGTAGGGGTGCACGCCCTCGGTGGTGAAGTGGCGGCGGATGCCGATCTCGGATCGCTGGGGGGCGATGGCCATGGCGCTGGGGTCCTCCTGATGGCTCGGTCCTCGGGGGCTCGCCGGCCCCCCTTCTGACTGCGTACTCACTGTGTTTCCGACTGCGTTCTGACTGGGTGCTGCCTGCGGTTTCAGGCGTCCGCCGGGCCACCCATTCCAGCCGGGCGGTGTTCGCAGGACCCCTGAAGCCGATTCCTCCCCATCAGGCGCCCGAGTTGGGACCAGACTCGCCTAACCACAATATATAGTGGTCGGCCCGCCCCCGAGACACGAGATGCTGTGTCATTACAGCACTGTAGTTACGCCGTTGTCAACCAATGTCTCTCCGCGTCCCCGCAGGTCACGGACTGTTCGCGATGGTTTGCGCGCGGGGCCCCCGACCCGTGCGGTTGACACGGGGTTAGCGTCGGCCCTCCATGGCCAAGCTGGTCGCCATCGATGCGGGCACGACCGGCGTCCGCGCCCTGGTCGTCGACGAGAATGCCCGCGTCGTCGACGTCGCCTACCGCGAGCTGACCCAGTACTTCCCCCGGCCGGGCTGGGTGGAGCACGACCCCGACGAGATCTGGACGGCCGTCCGAGCCACCCTCGCCGAGGTCGCCACACGCCTCGCCGAGGCCGGGCCCACCCCCGAGCCCGTCGCCGCCATCGGCATCACGAACCAGCGCGAGACGCTCGTCGCCTTCGACCGCGGCACCGGCCGGCCGCTACACCGCGCCATCGTGTGGCAGGACCGCCGCACCGCGGCCCTGTGCGCACGACTCGTCGCCGAGGGCCGGCTCCCGCTCGTGCGCGCCACGACCGGCCTCGTACTCGATCCCTACTTCAGCGCCACCAAGGCGGCGTGGCTCCTCGAGCACGGCGACCTCGCGCTCGGCCCCGACGACCCGAACCTCTCGTTCTGCACCGTCGACGCCTGGGTCCTCTGGCGCCTCACGGGCGGTCCCGCCGGCGGGACCTACGCGACCGATCCCTCCAACGCCAGCCGCACGCTCCTCCTCGACACGCAATCGCTCGCCTGGTCGCAAGAGCTCTGTGACCTGTTCGGCGTGCCCACCCACACGCTCCCCGAGGTACGCCCCTCCGCCGGCCGCTTCGGCACCGCCGCGCTCGGCGACCTCGGTCCGGCCGCCCGCGTCCTCGATGGCGTCCCCGTCTCCGCCATCCTCGGCGACCAACAAGCCGCCCTCTTCGGCCAGGCCTGCTTCGAGCCGGGGATGGTCAAGGTCACCTACGGCACCGGCAGCTTCACGTTGGCCAACGCCGGCCCCGATCGTCCTCCCCCACCCGACGGTCTCGTCGTCAGCGTGGCGTGGGACCTCGGTGCGCACGCCGACGACGCCCACGGCCCCGTCGCCTACGCGCTCGAAGGCTCTGCGTTCGTCTCCGGTGCCGCCATCCAGTGGCTGCGCGACGGCCTCGGCATCATCACGAAGGCAGCCGAGGTCGGCCCGCTCGCCGCGTCGGTACCCGACAGCGGCGGCGTCACGTTCGTTCCGGCACTCACCGGCCTCGGCAGCCCGCAGTGGGACCCCGCCGCCCGCGGCATCATCACCGGCCTGACCCGGGGGGCCGGCCGTGCCCAGCTCGCGCGCGCCTGCGTCGAGGCGATGGCGTTCCAAGTGCGTGACATGACCGATGCCATGGCCTCCGCATCGTCCTACCCACTCTCCGCGCTGCGGGCGGACGGGGGCGCCGCCGCCATGGACCTCCTCCTCGAGCTGCAAGCGGAACAAAGCCGCATGTCCGTGGCGCGACCCCGCTCGCTCGAATCGACGGCCCTCGGCGCCGCGACCCTTGCCGGTCTCGCCGAGGGCGTGTGGACCTCGCTCGACGACCTCGCCGGACTCTGGCAGGCGGACACCGTCTTCGAGCCCCAGCTCCCCGTCGAGCTGGCCGATGCCACCTACGCCGTGTGGGGCCGCGCCGTCGACAAGTCCCGGGGCTGGGCGGCCACCGGAGCGACCTAGCTGCCTTTCTCGGCCCTTGTCGTCTCGGACCGCTGCCCCCTCGAGGACGAGCCGACACAGCACAGACCCGAGGGCGCGCACGAATACTGCGCGCCGCGCCTCTGTTTCGCCCTACCGGTCCGCGGCCTGAAGGAGCAGACTGAACGAGGAACGTTGCGCGGCGTCGATGAATGGTGGGCGCGGCACGCCGCATGGACGCTGGGAGGGCATCCTGGGATCTCGCCATCCAGCCCTAGGGGGCCAAGGGCGTAGGGCTCTCCGCCGCCCCGTCCGGAGTCTCGGCGCAAGCCTGGCCGGCCTCGGCATCGTCGCCGGAGGCCTGGTCATCTCCGGCGCCACCGGCATCGGCCTCGCGCCGGCTGCGGACACGGTGCTCAGTTGTACCGATACCTGGACGGGCGGCGCCGGGACCACCGACTGGGGCACCGCGGGCAACTGGAGCACGGGCGTCCCCGACACCACCGCCGTCGAGGTGTGCATCCCCGGCGGGGCAACGGTCATCGACCAGAACGCCACTGTCACGGTCGGCGAGCTCACCGTGGCAAAGGGAGGCTCGCTGACGGTCGGCTCAGCGGGCGCCACCACGACGGGATCCACAGGCGCCACGCTGTCGGTCTCCTCGGGACTCGACAACAAAGGGACGCTGACCGCGGGGCCCTCGGCCCTCGGCAAAGCCACCCTCGCCCTCGACGGGCCCGTCACTAACACAGGGACCTTCCAGTTGTTCGGCACGCTCGACGTCGGCACCGTCGCCGCGTCGGGACTGAACAATGCGGGCACCTTCGGGATCTCACCCGGTGCCACAATCGACCTCGAGAACGCATCCACGTTCACGAATGCCCCGGACGGGTTGCTCGCCTTCGGCATCGGTGGTCCGCCCACCTCCGCGTCGGACTACGGCAGGATCCTGAACGGATCGCTCTCGCTCGATGGCAGCGTCGCGTCGGTGTTCGAAGGCGGGTTCACCCCCTCGTCCGGTGCCACGTACGTCGTAGCGACCGGCTCGTTCAATGGAACCTTCGCCGCCGTGCGCAACGATGCGACGGTCGATTATTCGCACCCCAACGCCCTCGGCCTCGTCGGCGGCGCCCCGGCCACGGCCACCGCCGTGAGCCTCACGAGCACCTCTGCGACGACAGTATTCGGGCAAGACGTGCGCTTCACGGCCACCGTGACGCCTGCGTCGGGAAGATCCGCGCCAACGGGCGCCGTGTCGTTCATCGCCGGGGGCGTCCCGCTCGGTAGCACTCCGGTGACCACCGCAGGCGGGGTGACGACCGCCAGCATCGACACGTCGGACCTCCCGGTGGGATCGGAGCCGGTCACCGCAACGTACGGCGGAGATGTCCTCTTCGGTCCCAGCACTTCCCCGGTCGATGCGCTGACGGTGCAGCCGGACAGTTCGACCGTCGCGATCGCAGCCACACCTGTCAACGCAGTTCCGGGCGAGCCGGTCACCTACACCGTGTCGGTGTCGGCCGCCGCACCGGGCGCCGGCCGGGCCGGCGGCACCGTGTCGCTGAGCGACGACGGGAACGCTGTCGCGGGCTGCCAAGCACTCACTCTTTCGTCGACCGATCCGCCACACGTCAGCTGCAGTCAGACCTATGCCGTCGATGCAACCCACTCCGTCGTCGCCACGTACCACGGGAACGCCGACTTCCTCTCTTCGACGGCGACCGTCACCGAGACGGTCGCGCCGCGACCGACCACCACGTCGGTCACGGTGTCGTCCCCCACGTCGACCATCGGCGAGCCGGTCTGTTTCACGGCGACCGTGGCAGCGACCGCCGGGACCGCGAACCCGACTGGGTACGTGACCTTCACCGACAACGGCACGCCGATCGGCACGTCGACGCTCACGACGACCGACGGGGTGACCAACACCGGCTTTCTCACCACCATTCTTCCGTTGGGCGTCAACTCCATCGGGGCCTCATTCGGCGGAGACGGCGATTTCGGGGCCAGCGCGGCGGATGCCGCGCCGGTCACGGTGAGCCGGGCCGAAACGACAGTGAACCTCGACAGCTCCGACCATGTCACGACCTCGGGGCAGCCGGTCACCTTCGTCGCGGATGTGTTCCCTGCCACCGGCTCGGGGGAGACCGGAACGGTCACGTTCTCCTTCGAAGGCACGGTCATCGGCCGTGCCAGCGTCTGGTACGGCCAGGCGACGCTTACGGCAGAGGCGCTGCCGGCCGGCACGGGTCCGGTCACCGCCACCTACAGCGGCGACGGCAACTTCGCTGGTAGCTCCATCACGTCCCCGTGGTCCCAAGAGGTCGATCCTGCGCCCAGCTGAGCTGCGGAAATATAACAAGGAAAACCTTGTTATATTGAGCCAGGAAGAGCGGGCATGCCGCTCAGAAGGGTGGGCAGCCATGAGCGTGGCCATCGTCACAGGGGCATCCCGAGGACTCGGGGAAGCGCTGGCAAGCGGACTGGCCGGATCGGGCTGGTCGGTGGTCATCGACGGCCGGGACCGCACGACGCTCGATGCCGCTGCCGATCGCATCCGCCGCAACGCCGCCGACGGCGTGAGCGTGGTCGCGATTGCCGGCGACATCACCGACTCCAACCATCGCCATGCGCTCACCGACGCGGCGATCACGCTCGGGGGTCTCGACCTCCTCGTGAACAACGCGGGCACGCTCGGCACCTCGCCGCTGCCCTCACTGGCGGATTACCCGCTCGACGAACTCCGCGTCGCGTTCGAGGTGAACGTCGTCGCGCCGCTCGGCTTGGTGCAGGACGCGTTGCCGTTCCTTATCGATGCGCCTCGTCCTCGTCTTATCGACATCACGTCCGACGCCGGCGTCGAGGCCTATGAAGGCTGGGGCGGGTACGGCGCGGGCAAGGCGGCTCTCGAACACCTCGGTGCGGTGCTCGCCGTCGAGTTCCCGTCGCTGACCGTGTGGTCGGTGGACCCGGGCGACCTGCGTACCGAGATGCACCAGGCCGCCTTCCCCGGCGAGGACATCTCCGATCGGCCCGAGCCGTCCACCGTCGTCCCCGCCTTCCTCGACCTCATCGAGAGCAACCGTCCGAGCGGGCGCTACCGCGCCTCCGAGCTCGTATCGAGCGGAGCGGTGGCATGAGTGCCGTCACCCTTCCGGTCGCGCCACTCACGTCGACCCCGACGGACCGGGGACCCATCGCACCGCGCCTGCCCGAGCTGCACCCACTGTCCTTCGCTCTGCCGCCCGAGCTCGAGGCCCCGTCGCCTCCCGAGTACCGCGGCATGACGCGCGACTCGGTGCGCATGTTGGTGGCCTCCAAGTCGGATGGCGCCTTGGTGCATTCGAACTTCTCCGAGCTGCCGCGCTTCTTGAACGAAGGCGATCTCGTGGTGATCAACACCTCGGGAACCCTCGCGGCCGAGCTCGACGGGACGGCGCCCGGTGGATCCCCGGTCCAGGTGCACCTCTCGACGCAGCTGCCGGCCGGGCTCTGGACCGTCGAGGTCCGACGCGACGGCCGTGCCGATCTCGGCGCGACGGCCGGAGACGTGATCCAGCTGCCCGGCGGAGGCCACGTCGCGTTGTTGACTCCCTACTCGCCCGGACCCGGTGGTTCCGGTGTTCGCCTGTGGGTCTCACGGATCGAGACGCCGGACCGGCTCCACAGCTACCTGGCCCTCCATGGCCGGCCGATCCGCTACGGCTACGTGCAGGGCAGCTACCCGATCACGGCCTATCAGAACGTCTACGCCACCGAGCCCGGATCGGCGGAGATGCCGAGCGCCGGCCGTCCGTTCACACCCGAGGTCCTGACCCGCCTGGTGGCCAAGGGCGTCGGCATCGCACCGGTGCTCCTCCACACCGGGGTGGCCTCGCTCGAGGCGAGTGAGCCGCCCTACGCCGAGTACTTCAAGGTCTCGCTGTCGACGGCTCACCGCGTCAACGACACGCGACGATCCGGTGGACGCGTCATCGCCATCGGCACGACCGTGGTGCGCACGCTCGAGTCGGTGGTGGACGAACATGGACACGTGCACCCGAGCGAAGGCTGGACGGAGACCGTCGTGTCACCGGAGCGGCCGGTGCGCTCCATCGACGGCTTCCTCACCGGTTGGCACGAGCCGGAGGCGTCGCACCTCGCCATGCTCGAGGCGATCGCAGGCCGCCCGCTGCTCGAAGCGTCCTACAAGGCCGCGCTGGACGAGGGCTACCTGTGGCACGAGTTCGGCGACGTGCACCTGATCCTGCCGTGACGACGAAGTCTGCATCCGAGAGGGCAACGAAGGCGGGGCCCCGGCCGGACTCCCAGGAAGCATCGGAACGCGACGAGTCGCCCATCGACCAACTGCCGACGACGCGTCGGGCGATCCTCAATCTGATCAAGCGTCAAGGACCGCTGGACGCGCTCGCCGTGGCCGCGGCACTCGCGCTGACGCCGGCCGCCGTCCGCCTGCAGCTGGCGCGGCTCGAGGAGGACGGCCTGCTCGTGCACCACGACGAGGTGCTGGAGGGCGCGGGGCGAGGCCGGCCCCGCCACGTCTACGAGCTCACGTCGGCGGCCGAGGCGCTCTATCCGAAGCGCTACGGGGACCTCACGACCGAACTGCTCGGTTACCTCGGCGGGCCGGATGCCAGCCAGGTGGACGAGCTCTTCGAGCAGCGACGTCTCCGGCGCGTCGCCGGCGCGCTCCCCCGCACGGCCAACCTCCCCTTCGACGAGCAGGTCGGCGCCCTCACGGCGATCCTCGACGAGGACGGCTACCTCGCCGAGGCGGAGAAGCTGCCCGACGGGAGCTGGCGTATCACCGAGCACAACTGCGCCATTCTCACCGTTGCCCACGGGTTCTCGCAGGCGTGCACGAGCGAGCTCGCCTTCATCCGAGACGCGCTCCCCGGTGCCACGGTCCGGCGGGTGGCCCACCTCATGGATGGCGCGCACGTGTGCGCCTACGTCGTCAGCCCGCCGGCGTCGTAGTGTCCGCGGCGCGGATCTCGAGCACCGAGACGCCGTCGACCTCGTAGATCTCGTTCTGAAGCAGTTCGATCAGATCCTCACCGATCTCGACGACGAACTCGTCCACCGCGCGTCCGTCCTCACGCTCCAAGATGTTGATGGCGACGATGTCGCCTCCGACCGCACCGATGCGACTGGCGACAAGGCCCAAGGCTCCAGGCCGATCGGGAAGAGCGATCCGGACGACGTAGCCCGCCATGGCGGCAACGTTAGGCGGTCAATGTGAACTGCCTGTTTCGAAACGCCCACGAATCCGCTGGGCTGCGGATACGGTTAGGACGCGGCGGCGCTCGCGCGTGAGGGCACGTATTCGTCCACGTACTCCCGCTCGGAGAGGCGAGCGATCTCTTTCATGAGCTCGTCGGTGAAGGCACGGCACTTCGTGTGATCGTGGTCGAGCGGGTCGTCGGGGTTCTCGGGCGGGTCCATCCGCATCGGCGCGCCGAAGCGGATCCGCACCGTCTTGAACGGACGCATGAAATTGGAGTTGACCGGCTGGACGTCGACCGTGCCGATGACGCCCACGGGGATGACGGGCACGCCGCACTCGCGCGAGAGCCGGGTCACGCCGGTCCTCCCCTTGTGGACGTTCTGGTCCAGGGTCCGGGTGCCTTCGGGGTAGAGCCCGAGGAGCCGCCCCTGGCCGAGCACGTCGGCCCGGGCCGTCTCGAGAGCCCGGTCCGACGCCTTGCCCCCACCCCGCCGGATCGGGATCTGCCCCGCCGCCCGGAAGAACCACGCCGTCTTCCAGGTGTCGAAGTACTCCGCCTTGGCCAAGAACGTCACCTTGCGCGTCACGACGAGCGGGATGAAGAACGAGTCGCAGAACGACTGGTGGTTCGCCGCCAGCACCGCTGCGCCGTGCTTGGGGATGTTCTCCCGGCCCTCGACCTTGACCCGGAACAGCACGAAGAAGATCGGGGTCAACACCGCCTTGAGCAGCCAGTAAGTCACGAACCCAACGTACCGCCCAGGGGGCGCCGACGCACCAGGCAAATCCGGTGTGCTGAACTGCGGGCCGACCCGCACGGGAGGTGCCGACGTGACCGAGACCCTGACCGCTGAGCCGTTCCTCTCCGGCCTCTTCTTCGGCGAGTGTCCTCGGTGGCACGAAGGACGTCTGTGGTACTCGGACTTCTTCGACCACGGCGTGTACTCCGTCTCGCCCGAGGGCGACCGCCGGCTCGAACTTCCCTTCGAGGGGGAGACCGGCGGCCTGGGTTGGTTGCCCGACGGGCGACTCCTCGTCATCTCGCGCCTCGATCGCGCCGTCCTACGCCGCGAGCCCGACGGAACGCTCGTCCAGCACGGAGATCTGCGCCCCTGGGCCACCTGGCACGCCAACGACATGGTCGTGGCGACGAACGGACAGGCCTACGCCGGCAATTTCGGGTTCGACCTCGACGGCCTCTACAACGGGACGGTCGACGCAAGTCAGATCATCTCCACATCGATCATCCGCGTCGACCCCGACGGAACCAGCTGCGAGGCAGCCGACGAGATCGGCTTCCCCAACGGGACGGTCATCACCGAGGACGGCGCCACGCTGATCATCGCCGAGAGCCTGGGCGGGCGGCTCACCGCCTTCGATCGCGAGGCGGACGGCAGCCTGACCAACCGCCGCGAGTGGGCCCCCCTCCCGCGTGTGGCGCCCGACGGCATCTGTCTGTGTGCGGACAACACGGTCTGGGTCGCCAACGCGCTCGCGTCCGAGGCCATCCGGGTCGCCGAGGGAGGCGAAATACTCGAGCGGGTGACGACATCGATGAACTGCTACGCCTGCATGCTGGGCGACGAGGACCGCCGCACCCTCTACCTGGTCACGGCGCCGACCAGCCATGACATCAAGGCGAAGGAGGCGCGCAACGGCGCCATCGAAAAGGTGCGCACCACGGTGCCGGGGGCGGGCCGGCCGTAATCGCCCGGCAGCTCAGCCGAGTTTGGTCAGTGCGCTGCGCAGATTGCGCACGGCCTGGCCGATGCGCTGCTCGTTTTCGATCAGCGCGAAACGGACGTGCCCGTCGCCGCCGGGACCGAAGCCGACGCCCGGCGAAGTCGCGACGTCGGCCTCGTTCACCAGGTACTTGGAGAACTCGAGCGACCCCATCTCGCGGTAGGGCTCGGGGATCGGCGCCCACACGAACATGGTTCCCTTCGGTGGGACCAGGTGCCATCCGATGCGATTCAGGCCGTCGCAGAGGTGGTCACGCCGCGACCGGTAGATCGCGTTGATCTCCTTGGGGTAGTCCGGCGCCTCGTTCATGGCGACGATCGCCGCGATCTGGATGGGCTGGAAGGTCCCGTAGTCGAGATAGGTCTTCAGCTTCGTCAGCGCCTGCACGATCTCGCGGTTGCCCACGACGAAACCGACGCGCCAGCCCGCCATGGAGAAGGACTTGGTCATCGTGTAGATCTCGACCGCCACGTCCTTGGCGCCAGGGACCTGCAGGATCGACGGCGGCTCGTAACCGTCGAAGCCGAGGTCGGCATAGGCGAAGTCGTGGACGAGCACGACATCGTGCTCGCGGGCGAAGGCGACCAACCGCTCCATGAACGACAGATCCACACAGGCCGTCGTGGGATTGTGGGGGAACGACAGGACGATGACCCGCGGCTTGGGCCACGACTCCTCGAACGCGTGGATGAGCCCGTCGAAGAACGCCTCGCCGGGGTCGGGCGCGCCCTCGTCGGCGACCTCTGGTCCGCGGAGCGGCACCTGGCGGACGTCGGCGCCGGAGAAGAGCGGCCCCCAGATGTGGATCGGGTAGGACGGCGACGGCACCAGCGCGGTGTCGCCCGGGCCGACCAGCACCCACATGAGGTGCGAGAAGCCCTCCTTGGCGCCGATCGTCGTCACGACTTCGGACTCGGGGTCGAGCTCCACGTTGAACTTGCGCAAGTAGAGGTCGGTGATGGCGCTGCGCAGCTTGGGGATGCCGCGTGAGGCCGAGTAGCGGTGGTTGCGCGGGTTGTGGGCAGCCTCGGCCAGCTTGTTCACTGCGACGTCGGGCGAAGGC
The DNA here is from genome assembly GCA_036491435.1 of Acidimicrobiales bacterium. Taxonomy (GTDB): domain Bacteria; phylum Actinomycetota; class Acidimicrobiia; order Acidimicrobiales; family RAAP-2; genus Bog-473. The sequence goes on along the minus strand of DASXBZ010000131.1, from coordinate 8,122 downwards.
AGGTCGGGATTGCCGAAGCCGAGGTCGATGACGTCCCGGCCGGCTCGCCGCGACAACGCCTTGAGGTCGTTGATGGTCGCGAACACATAAGGCGGCAGCCCGTTGATCCGGCGGAACTCCATCGGTTGATACTACGACCCGCCCGCGCTCCCCTTTGACCTTTCTCCTCAGGCGTCGCGCGCCGCCGCAACCAGCTCGCCGACGTCGAGCGGCCAGCCGAAGATCACCCAGGTGGCTCCGGCGTCGCGTAGCGCGCGGACCCGCTCGCCCAAAGCCGGCATGGCCGCAGGCGGCGGCCCGGCCCAGGTCACCTCGATCCCGTCGGCGTAGGCGCAGTGCTCGGCGACGACCGCCGCCTCGGCGTCCCAGACGTTGAGGGCGGCGCCCGCTGCGCGTGCCTCGTCCCTCCGCCCGTCCAACCCACCCGCGATCCACACGGTGAGACCGGCATCCACGAGCTCGCGGCCCAGACTGACCATCTCGGCGCGGCGCTCGGCCGCCGTCGGGTACGGGATGCCGTAGGCGCGATTCTCCTGTTCGCTCATCTTGTCGCCGGTCCCGAGCCCGGCGATAATGCGTCCGGGCGCGAGGTGGTTGAGCGCGACGAACTGCGCGGCCAAGACGTCGTTGGGCGCGAGGCCGACTCGTGCGACGAGGGTTCCCATGAACGGGCCACCCTTCCCGTCGGTCCTTGGCGCAAGCCTGGCCGCGAGCGCGCCAAGGACCGGGAACGGTGCGAGTGCCGGTCGCTCGGGTTGGCCGAGCGGCCAGATGTGGTCGTAGCAGAACAACCCGTCGATGCCTGCATCCGCCGCCTCGGCCGCCGCGGCGAAGGCCTCGTCAGGCGTGTCACGGAAGGTTGGTAACACGATGCCGGTACGGATCACCAGAGCCCGCCCTGACGGGCGGCCAACGCCCCGCCGATCGCACCGGCCCGCTGGCCGAAGGCGGCCGGCACGACAACGGCGAGCGGACGGCGGTCACCTCCCTCGACCATCTCCTCGAACGCAGCGCGCGCCGAGTCGATGAGCACGCTCCCGGCCTCGACCACACCTCCGCCGAGCACGAAGCATTCGGGGTCGACGACACAGGCCAGGTTGGCCAGTCCGAAACCGATCCACCAGCCGACTTCTTCGATGACGCGACGCGCAGCCGGGTCGCCGGCCGCGGCCGCGGCAGAGACGTCCTCGCCGCGCACGCTCTCGGGATCACCGCCTGCCATGCGCACGACCTCGCCGAGCCGGCCGGCCAACGCTGCTTCGCGGGCCCGCACACCGAGCCCGGCGCCGGAGGCGAAGCGCTCCCAGCAGCCGCTGCGCCCACACGGGCAGGGTGGGCCATTGGGGTCGACGACCATGTGCCCGATCTCGCCGGCGAACCCCGCCGCACCCACCTGGACGCGGTCGTCGACGACGATGCCGCCGCCGATGCCGGTGCCGAGAGTGACCATCACGACGTGGTGAAAGCCGCGGGCGGCACCGAGCCGATGCTCGGCCAGGACGGCAAGGTTGGCGTCGTTCTCGATGACGACCCTCCTCGCGGGGAGACGGTCGCCGATCAGGGCGGTCCAGTCCACACCGTGCGCCTGCGGCAGGTTGGGTGCGAAGCACAGCCGGCCCTGGCGATCGACCATGCCGGGCGCGCCGACGCCGATCGGAGCCGAGACCGCATCGGATGCCAGGCTGCGGTCGAGCTCGGCAGCGACCTGCGCGATGGACTCGGCGACATGACTGCCCACGATCTCCCGGCTGCCCGTCGGGGTCGGGACCCGCGCCTCGCCCACGACCTTGTTGTCCGAATCGAGCGCGACGCCGAGGACCTTGGTGCCACCGATGTCGATCCCGTAGGTCACGCCGGCACCGATGGGCCGGGGCGTGCCGGAACTCACGATGTGGACTCGACCCGCGCCTTCAGCTCTCGCATGGCCGTCGCCATGATGCGACTGGTTGCCCGCATCTTGATGAAACCTGGAATGGGGACACGCAGTTCCGCCTCGAGGTGGTACGTCACGTCCGTGGTGCCCCCTTCGCCGGGGTCGAAGACGTAGCTGCCGTCGAGCTTGGTGGTGATGTCGCCCTGGGTCAGCTTCCAGGCCAAGGTGTGCGGAGCGTCGGTGTAGTCATAAGCGAGCGTGTAGGTCGTGCTGCGCCCGAACGCGGCGGCGCGGAAGGTCACCAGCTGGGGACGCCCCTCGGCGTCTCGTTCCTTGACCTCGACTTCCTTGACGTCGTTCGCCCACTCCGGGTACCGCTCGAGATCGGCCGCGACTCTGAAGCAGCGCTCGGGCGGCGCTGCAACCGAGATGTGCTCTGTGGCTTGATCGGCCACGGTGCCTGCTTCCTTCCTCTCCAGCCGTTCCTGGTTCGGCGAGCGTCAGATTGCCACTCCGGCCAACGCCTCGGCCAGCCTAGAAGCGAGAACGTCCGTGTCGAAGGATTCCTGCACCCTCGTTCGGGCGGCTTTACCCATACGGCGCCGGAGCGGAGGATCCGCCAGCAACGTGCGTATCGCCTCGGCGACCACCCCCGGATCGGACGGGTCCTCGACGACCAGGCCGGTCCTGCCGTCGAGGACCGCCTCGGGCGCTCCGCCGCTGTCGCCTGCGATTTGCGGCACGCCGAAGGCCGCCGCCTCGAGGAAGACGATCCCGAACCCCTCCTGTTCGAGGCCCCCCCACCGGTTGCGACAGGCCATGACGAACACGTCGGCCGCGCCGAGAAGCGCGGCACGATCCTCGTCGCTGACGCGGCCCAGCACCCGCACGTCCACGAAGCTGTCAGCGGCCAGCCGCTCGAGTCGCTGCCGTTCCCGACCGTCGCCCGCGATCGCGACGACGAGATCGGGATACGAGGGGGCCAGCCGGTTTGCCGCCTCGATCAACACGTCCATGCCTTTGCGCGGCACGAGACGGCTCACACTGGCGACCAGTAGGGCGCCCGTGGGTAGCCCGAGCCGGGCACGCGCGGCGCGACGCTCGGGTGCCTTGAGCGGCGCGATGGCGCCCGTGTCGACCCCGGGCGGGATCTCGACGAACTGGGTCGCCTGATCCGGGACGACGCGGCGACCCTCGGTGGCGGGATAGCGACCGGCCGAGACGACGATCGACGCGTCGCGCAGCACGCGCGCGAGCGCGGTGCGCGCGCCCGGCAAACGGCCCGGCACCGTCACCTCGGCGCCGTGCAGGATGACCCCATACGGGACCCCGAGGCGCGGGCCGAGCAGCCCGAGCGGCAAGGCGGGGTCGAGCAGCACGAGATCGATCCCGTGTCGGCGTACGCAGTCGTCGATGTCCCGGTGCACCTGCGGCGAGGGGAAGAAGAGGATCGAGCCGGGCACGCGTTCGATGCGCACGCCACGGGTCGCATGTTCGGCGTCGAACGACGCGGCATCGTCGTCGGAGCTGGCGGTCAGCACGACGAAGGACGCAGGGTCGAGTCGGCTCCAGAGGTCCCAGAGGTAGTTCTGGATGCCGCCGACCTTGGGCGGGAAGTCGTTCGTCACGAGCAGGTGACGCTTCACGCGCCACCTGCCGGAACGTCAGCCCGCCCGGTCGCTGAAACGCAGCGTCGGCACGAGGCCGGCCCGCCCGAGCATGCGCATCGCCCGCGCCTCGTCGGCGTCGATAACGACGGCGTCGTCGGGCTCCCGCTCGAGGAGGAAGGTGACGACGCAGTCGTCGCAGGCGTCGGTCGCCTGCAGCGAGCAGCGGTCGCAGTCGATGGTGAGCCCGCCTTCGGGCTCGATGTCGGTCTCCCTGGAGTGCAGCATGTGTATGACCCTCTCTGTTCAGGGTCAGCATGATCAGGGGCTGTGACAGGGCGTGGCAGCTGCTGCATTGCTCGCTACCGGTCGGGGGACGGCCCGGCCAGCGCGGCGCGGGCGGTGCGCACGGTGTCGCCCACGCCCCAGGCCACGCCCTCGACGAGGACCGCGGCCGGCGCGGCAAGGGTCAGGAACGGAGCCGCCGCGCGGTAGTCCGTGAAGGCGGTCTCGCTCATGACCACTGGAGCCCGCAGGTGGCCTTTGTCGTCAGCGGCCAGGGCGACGATGGCCGTCGGGTCCTCGGCGGGTGGGGCCTTGGTCACCACGGCCAGGCGGGCGTCGCGGCCGAGTCCCGCCCGAAGCTCGGAGAGGCCCGCCCACAGGTCCTGGCAGCCGATGCAGTCCGCCGAGAGGAAGAGGAGCAGCACCGGCGCGGTGGCCCCGACTACATCGATGCGGACGGCACGGCCGTCGGGTGCGACACCGACGACGTCGCGCGGGGCGGTGGTCGGCGGCCCCACGGTGGTCGGGATGGGACGCAGCCGGCGCACGATGTCGGCCGGCGGCTCGGTCACGAGACCTTGGACGGCGTGCCCGGCTCGGTCTCCTCGTCGACGATCTCGACCACGCTGCGCCCGTGCCCGCACCAACGGCAGACGACCGCGTCGACGTGGCGGGCCACCACCTCCTCGTCCTCGACGACCAGGTCGCCCCCGACCGAGTAGTGGTGGAAGGCCTTGGTCGTCTGCGAGATCGTGACGTCGAAGCGGGTGAGGTTGCCGCAGGCGTCGCATCGGTATCGAGGCAGGCTCACGGCGTCCCACGGTAGTCCGCCCGGTGGACGGGCTTCCCGGGCCCCCTGCCTTTCCCGCCCTCAGATTCGGTTCAGCAGCTCGCTCTTCTTGGCGGCGAACTCCTCTTCGGAGATGATGCCGCGTTTGCGGAGGTCGTCGAGCTCGATGAGGCGGTCACGGATCTCGAAGGGGACCGAGCCCGGTGGCGGGACGTGCGGGGCGGCGGGTGCGCCGGCTGTGCCCGGCTCGGTGCGCCGCTGCGCTTCGGACGTCGGTGTCGACGCGCGGACGCCGAAGGGGGGCGTGTCCTGATGCGTGTCGTGTTGGTCGGTGTCGTCGTAGTCGTCGCGGTGCCGGCCACGCTGGTCGCGCCGGTCGCGCTGGTCGCGGGGCAGCATGTCCTCGGGGATCGCCTCGCGGCTGCCGCCGCCGACGATCTCGTTGATCTGCGAGTTGATGACCCGCTGTACGACCGCCGGCTTGCGCATGTACTCGAGCGTCATCGAGTCGTCCTCGCCCTGCACGTCGATGACGAGGCTGCCGGTGCCGAGGAGGCGCTCGATGAGCTCTTGGCGGATGTTCACCTCGGTGATGCGCTGCAGCCGCAGCTGCACGGTGTCGCGGCCGAGGATGCCCTGGCGCACGAGGATGCGGGTCGACGTCAGCGCCACGTCGTACGACCGCCAGCGGACGTAGCGGCCGAGGAGCCACAGGCCCGGGATGAGGGCCAGGATCACGACGGGGTAATTCGTCCAGCCCGGCGGGTTCTGCCACAGGATCAGGATGACGATGATGGCGGCCCAGACACCGATCGAGGTGAAAAGGGGCCCGAAGAGGAAGATCCAGTGCGGCTTCAGCTCGGCCAAGAGCTCCTCGTCCGCGTTCAGGAATTTCCGAGGTATGGCCATTGCGTCCAGCGTACCGGCGGGACTCGCGGCGCCGTGGACGCGTGAGCGGCGTCGCCGTCCCGGGAATCGTAGGGTGGTGCGGATGTCGTACGCCGAGGTCGATCCCGCAGAAGTCAAGGCGCGCATGGCGCGCGGCGAGAACGTCTTCCTCCTCGATGTCCGCGAGCCCTTCGAGGTCGAGGAGTGGGCCTACCCCATCGGCGTGAACATCCCGCTCGGCGAGCTCGGCGACCGACTCGACGAGGTGCCGTCCGACCGGACGATCGTGGTGGCCTGCCACTCTGGCCAACGCTCTGCGTCCGCGGCCAAGGCGCTCGGTAACGCGGGGTGGACGGCGGAGAACCTCAGGGGCGGCGCGGTCGCGTGGATCGAGGGCGACAGGTAGTCAGCGGAGTCAGCGGAGTCAGCCGGCGGCGTCGTCCTCGACCGAGCTGACGACCGTCGCCGCGAGCGCCGTTCGGTGATCCTTCGACCACGGTGGGCCCAAGATGGCGCGTGGTCCATGGAGGACCGCATCGGTTCGATCGCCCAGGATGCGCGCCGCCTCGCGTTCGACGTCCTTGGCCTCGTAGAAGTGGATCGACCACCCTCGAGCCCGCCCGAGGTCCGCCAGCACCTGGCGGTACATCACGGAGTCGGCGCGACTCTCGTGGGGCACTCGACGTCGGGTGGCGATGTCGGTAGGGAAATCGTCCGGCCAGGCCCGCAGCGACATCGAGACGATCGGTTCGGGCAACGATGCCGTGAGCTCGTCGAGCGCGGCCGACGTGACCTCCTCGGCGGACGCGCGCACCCTCGTCACCAACGCAGCGAGCTCGTCGTCGCTTAGGGGATCGGCCTTGCGATGCAGGAGGTGCGGTCCGCCCTCGTGGTGGATTGGCGCATTCGGCAGACCCGGCCCGATCAGTTCGACCCGGCGGCGGTCGGCGACCTGGTGGTCGGAGGAAGCCGTGACGGCGACGGCCCAGCCGAGGTGGTGGGCGATGCCGACGCGCATGCGGTCGATTATGCCCGTGTCATGGCGAGTCTCCTCAGCGCAGATCCTCGATGAAGCGGTCCACCATGTCCGCCAGTGACGCGATCTCGTTGACCTTCCACTGAGCCAGGGCTGCCCGCAGTCGCTCCCGCACCAACGCCGCCTCCCTCCCGAGCGCAGCCCTGCCCGCGGGAGTGACCACGAGGTCGTACCCACGCCGGCCGGCGCGCTCGCTCTCCCGCCGGAGGAATCCCCTTTCTTCGAGGTCCTTGAGCTGTCGGGAGACGGTGGACTTCTCCAGGCCGAACAACGCGGCCAAGTCGGTGGCCCGGGTGCCGGGAACCTCCTCGATCTCGGCAAGAAGGGTGTAGCCGACGAGCGACAGCTCCGGGTGCATCGACGCGCCGACCTCGGCGCGGCGGCGCATCAGGTGCGTCATCGCCTTGTAGAGGTCGTCGACGGCGGACGACCGATCGGCTCTCGTCTCCCGTCTTTGTTGCATTGTACAACTCTAGGCGGTAGAGTTGTAATTGACAACCTTAAGGATGATGACCATGCCTCGGGAAGGAGGCAGTGATGAGCGCAGAAACCGGTGCACACGTGCTCGGACTCGGAGCAAAAGCCGACAGCGGCACCCCACGCAAAGAGGTCATTCTGGTCGTCGGCTACGACGGTTCACCTCCATCGCAGCAGGCTCTGGAGAAGGCAGCCGAGCTCTTGGAGAGCCGCAACGGATGGCTCGAAGTCGTCTTCGTGGCCCACACCCCCACTCCGGCACCCTTTGCGCCCGAGGCAGTGGCCGAGCTCCGGCAGGTCTTCGACGAGGAAAGCGCCGAGCTGGAGGCGCAAGCGGCATCCGTGCTGATCCACCAGCAACGGCATTGGCGCTTCCAACGTCGGGACGGCGCCGTGGCCGGCCAGCTGCTCGCGGTCGCCAACGAGCTCCAGCGCCGATATGGCCAGACCAAGGACATAGGCATCGTCGTCGGCGCCGCCGCCCACCGTCTGCACCACGTCGCCGGTTCCGTTGGCGCCGGCCTTGTCCGCTCGGGCCGGTTCCCCGTCGTCGTGGTGCCCGCGCCAGAGTGCACCGCGGTGGCGTCCTCCTAACCCGTCGTCGATCCCCTGGTCGAGTTGTGCGGCCAGGCGCGTCGACGGCGTCCAGCAGGGGGAAGGGCGCGCGCCAGGAAGTCCGGTCGGCTGGAGTCGGGTAGGGCGAGGATGTCCGGGTCCTCCATCACAGGTTCTTCGGATCTGCGCGGGGTCGCGCTGACATCGGTCCCCCAGCAATGGGTGAAGGTGGCCCCATGAACCGAGGGGCCGCGTTCGGGCTGGTTGGGACCGCCGCCGCCTCGTCTGAGTGCATAGGGGGTGGTTCTTGACAGAGGGGACGAGTGTCAAGAGCCACGCCGTATGTACGGCAAGGGACCGCACGGATGGTCCCCTCCGGCCGACATATCCACGTCGTTGGTGGCCGGAGCGACCCCGCCAGAATCCGAAGAGCCCCTTTTGCGGCGTGATGCCACATCTCGCAGGAGGTCGATGACGAGCGAACCCCTCTTCGCTACTTGATGGAAGCGAAAAGGATTTCCCTGACCTCGGTGTCGTCGAACGAAACGCCTCGTTCCTCGGCCCCCGCGCGACGTTCGGGTGCCGTTGCTTGCATCGTCTCAGCTTGGGTG
>DASXBZ010000130.1:0-3635 GCA_036491435.1 Acidimicrobiales bacterium | reverse complement strand
GATCTCGAACAGCGCGGACTTCACGTCGATGACCTGGCAAAAGATGGTGGCGCTGACCTGGAGGGAGACGTTGTCCTTGGTGATGACGGCCTGCTGGTCCCCCGTCATGGGGAACTCGCGGACGTCGACCTTCTCCATGCGATCGATAAACGGGGACAAAACATGCATCCCAGGCTGCTGGACGGCCTTGAACTCGCCCAGGCGCTTGACTACGCCCACACTGCCCTGTTGGACGATCTTCACGCAGCGGCTGAGGAGCCAGAGACCAGCGGTCACCACAATCACAGCGGCACCAATGCCGACGAGGATCCCGCCCGTCACGGACGCGAACAACATTCTGATGTCTCCTCTATGAATTCCCAGTTACCGACAAGTCGTACGACGAGTCATCCTCACCGGACTAGTAGCCGAGTTGGTGGAGCGCGCAGACCGCGCCCGGGTTGTAGACCGACAAACGAGCGTCGCAGCCGTCGACCTCGCATGTGCGGCCTGCTTTGTACTTCCTGATGGGGCTGCTGTGCTCCATTTGCGTTCCCGAAAGCTGGCTCATCTTGCGAATCATTGGCCCGAATGAGGCTGTCATGGTCGGTCGGCCCTTTCTTGATTGTCTTGGGAGGTGAATTCGGCTGGGTACCTTGCCGTCGACCTATGGACGGCGGAGGAAACCAGACCGGTCGAATGAGCCCAGCCGCTCGGACACCCCTCGAGAACGGCGCTCGAATCTGACGCCGAGCATGAGCAGGTCACCAACCGCTTTGACAGCGTGCCGGTCCAGCACACTTCTGTTCGCAAAGGGCTTGGAGGCATCGTCGTTCGATGGGGTCATTGGTGGAGTCCTTTCGTGTAGTGACATCGACGGTGATTTGGTCATCAGCGTGCGACGGCGATTCTCCCGATCACGCGAAATTGGCCGAAGCGAGAACTGCTCCGGAGTTGTTTGTGAGCGTCGCATTCCGAAGCTGTCCTGCATCCATGTGAATCGAGCGCGCAATTTGGCCCCTACCTCCTTGGACCTGAACCGTGCCCGCCGCGACGACGTCACCGTTGGCCAGATGCAGTTCGCACGTCATGGAACCGCTGGCATATGGCGCGTCGACTTCCATGAACACCCAGGAGGGGTGCCCCTGATAGACGACGATTTGACCCATCACCCGGCCCGCCGCCGTCTCAAAAGTCGCCGTGCGCAATGTTTGACCGTGAGGCACCTGCGTGGCCGATTGAATTGTTGGCTGGGTCGACGCCTCGGTGATGGCGACCGTCCCTCCAATGAGCGCCAGAGCGGCAGCGACTCCGAAGAGCTTGGCTCGACTTCGTCCCCACCGAGTCCGCGGATCGTTCAGAGCGGGCACCTGGCTCGAGAGATCGGAGAGCTCTTCGTGCAACGACGCGATGAACGACTCCTGCGGTGCCGCATCTCCGGGACGTTGGGCTCGAAGGGCAATCGCTGCGCGCACGACCTCAGATTCCTCGGCGTCGGCCTGGAACCCTCGAGGGCGCCTGCCGGCAACCAGGTCGTCGAGAAAAGCGTCTAGTCGTCGGGTGTTCACCATTCGTCCTCCGATCCCACCCTCGCTGCCATTCGCAAGGCCCGGTGTTGAAGAACCTTTGCGTTGGCGACGCTGACCCCCATGGCCTGCGCCGCCTCCTTGATCGTGCATGCTTCGAGAAAGCGCAGCTCAAGGACTCTCCGATACCGGTCCGGCAGGGTCGCCAGAATGCCGCTCGCTCGTTGAGGGGCGTCGCTCTGCTCCTTGACCAGGGCCGGTTCGACGAGTTCGTCGAAATCCGATTGGGGGTCGATCGAGGTCACCGATATGCCGAGTGTCCGGCGCCAATGCGACGCAAGCACCGTTTGCGCCGTGGTCAGCAGGTAGGACCGCACCTCGCCCTTCGAAGAAGAGAGCCTGAGCGGTCCCAGCGCCGTCCGGAACACTTCGGATGTCAGGTCTTCTGCGTCAGGACGATTGCCGACTCGGCCGTACATCAGCCTGTAGAGACGCTCGACATTGTCCGTGTACACAGCTTCCCAATCGGGGTAGGCGTCAGAATCCACGACACGCAGTCGACTCATGTTTTTATCGCGCTCGTTCGTGGCCTCGACGTCGGTGGTCTCGACGTCAGGTGTCGGGAGGGCCTTCGGCGATCGGAACATTTCAAGTAGAGATACGAAGCCGAGTTACACAGAGACCTTTTGAGCCCCTGACCTGGAGCGTTGCCCGAACGCGCCAAGACGTGGCGCCGGCCTCCTCGGCGGGGAGAGGGGTCAAACCCTTACCGAGGAGCCGGCGTCGGAGCACCGGGGCGGGATTTAGTGCTCGGAAGAGATAGTCGGGAGAGTTACGCGGGCCGTACCAAAACACGAGAGGAGCCGCGATCGTCCCGACGTGACGTAACTCGCGTCTGTATTCCTTCTAGACAGATTTGAGACAGGAGGCGTGATTATGTATCACCGTCGTATCGGACTCCTCACCGGAGCAGCGGCGCTTTCCTCGTTCTTTGCACTTGGTGTGGCTGGCTCGAGTGCACCATCCGGAGCGAGCACCCGGGCTCAGGCGAGTAGCGGAGCCCACCTGACCATCACCAAGCTCGCAACCATTCGCACCGAACCCGTCGTCGTGGGAACGAAGGTCGAAACGGTCCTTGTGAATGCCAAGGGACTGCCTTTGTACTACTTCCGCGCTGACACGCCGACCAAGTCAAAGGTCAGCGGCGGCTTGGCAAGTCTGTGGCCACCACTGGTGGCGGCGAAGCCAAGGGCGACGGGAGTCCAGGGAAAGGTGGCTGCGCTGAAGCAGCCTGCGGGACTGCAGGTGTCCTACAAGGGCCATTTCCTCTACACGTTCATCGAAGATTCCCCTGGACATGTGACGGGGCAGGGCGTGAGCAACTTCTTCGTTGTGACCCCCAAGATCGGCACACTGGGGAACACGCCCACGGTGTCCGCGGCGACGCCGTCAACATCACACGGGTATGGCTACTGACCGACCGGGCCAGGCTCGAGTCCGTTGGAACCGCCTTTTGCGAATTGGCGCCTCGTCGCTCGCGTTGCTTGGCATCGGGGTTGTCATCCTGACCAAGAAGCACTCCCTGGCCAGATCCTTCTCACGGATCGGACATCCACGTTGGTCCTGGGTGGTCCTGGGGATCGTGCTCGAGGCGTTGTCGATGACCACCTTCGCGATGATGCAAAGCAGGCTCCTGCGGGTTGGCGGCAAGCGCGTACGAACCGGGCCAATGGTGGCGACCATCCTCGCGGCCAACTCCGTCTCGGGTTCTGTGCCCGTTGCCGGACCGGAGTTGGGTGCCGCTCTGACATTTCGTCGCTTTAGGGAACAGGGCGCCGATCCGACGCTGGCCAGCTGGGCGCTTGTCGTCGGTGGGTTCGTTTCGTGGATCGGCGCTCTGATCGTCCTCACTGCAGGAGGAGCACTCACTGGCAACCTCAAGCTCGTCGGTGCGGCGATCCTCTTCGCCTTTGTGATGGCGGTCATTTGTGTCGCGTTCAAGTTCGGCGTCAGACACGTCCAGGTGCGCAACATTCTCACGACTCTCGCATCGTGGGTCGTGCGTCCATTCGCTCGGCTGCGATCAAAGCCAGTGGGGGACCCCGTTGCTGCGATGGCACGCTGGATCGG
>DASXBZ010000129.1:0-10945 GCA_036491435.1 Acidimicrobiales bacterium | reverse complement strand
GCCACCACCGGGCAGAACGCGCTCGTGCAGGCCCGCCAGTTCACCGACGCGGTCGACGTCACCGGCATCGTGCTCACGAAGCTGGACGGCACGGCCAAGGGGGGCATCGTCATCGCCGTCCAGCGCGAGCTCGGCCTGCCTGTCAAGCTGGTCGGGCTGGGCGAGGGCCCCGACGACCTCGTGGACTTCGACCCCGACGAATTCGTCGACGCCCTGCTCGCCGGCGACTGAGCCGCCGGCGCTCGCCGCGCCGGAGCCGCGCCGCACACAGCGCGACAGGGCGAGGAGGCGAGCCGCATGACCGAGAAGCAGAAGCGGATCCTGAGCGTGGCGCTCGTGATCCACGTGATCATGTTGAGCCTGACCTGGCGTGACCTGAGCCGGCGCCCGGCCGCCGGGGTGCGGGGCAAGAAGCGCATGTGGCGCGTCGCCTCTCTCCTCAACACGTCGGGATCCGTCACCTACTGGCTCTTCGGCCGTCGCCGCCTGCCCGAGGGCCTCGTCCTCGTCGAAACCGAGGCCTGAGCGCGACATGGGCCCGTCCTGGCTCGATGACTACGTCGAGGCGTGGCGCAGCCATCCCCAGGCCGGCGGCGAGGGTGGGGAGGAAGCGCTGACCGCACTTCTCTCCTTCATGAGTGACGACGTGCGCTATGAGGATGTGCCCTCGGGGGCGGTCTTCGTTGGCCACGACGGGATCCGTCAAATGGGCGCCGGTGCTCTGCTGATGGCTGCGGACATGTCCTTCGCGATCGGAGTGCGGGTCGCCGGCGACGCGACCTACGCCTTCGAGACCGTCTGTCGCGGCACGAACACCGGCGCCATCGGTCCGCTCCCGGGGACCGGTCTTCCCTTCACGTTCCGCGGCGTCTCCATCGGGGAGGTCTCTCCCGACGGCCACGTCACTGAGCAGCGGGATTATTGGGATCTCGCGGGGCTCCTCGGGCAACTCGGAGTGTCATCGGCGTAGGCTTTCCGCAGAGCGTGAGGAGGCTGTCCATGATCCTCAATCGGGCGACCACGAACACGACCGCGACCAGCCATCACTTCTCCGGGCTGAGTCGGCGTATGCGCCTGGGGGCACTCGCTGTGGCATCTGGGCTTGCGTTGTCGGTGGGCGCGTTGGCCGCCAGTGCAACCGGTGCCGCCGGGGCATCCGGTACCTCGGGATCCTCCGGAACCACGGGGCAGACAACGTTCACGTTCAGCGGCACCGTCAGGGGAACGCTGAGCACGCCCGACACGGCGTGCACCGAGCAGACCGTCACGGCAAAGGGGGCGACGTTCGTGCTCATGGGAGCGCTCAAAGGTGCGCCCGCCACCAAATGGACCCTTCAGCTCTACAACCCGAAGGCGGGGACGTCGAAGAAGTTCGGCCAGGAGAGCGGCAACGGTCCGAACGTCACCCTCATCGGCGAGGATTCGAACGGCAACGAGAACTGGAATTGGACGTCGAGCTCGAAGCACGGATCGATCACCACGAGCAAGACCTCCGGCAAGGTAAACATCACCCTCGGGCCGTACAGCTCGTACCGGGGCCATCCGGGGAAGGGTCATGTCACCGTGACGGGCTCGTGGGGCTGCACCTCCTGACGTAAGCGTGACCCGAGCTACAGCCTGAGGCCGCTTCAGCGAGACGTGCGAGAAACCAGCAGGGTCGCGTTCAGGACCAGCGCACCTGCACGGTGTCGCCGAACTGTTCGAGCACGCCGCGGTCGCCCTCGATCTGCAGCCGCTCGTCACGGCCGCGATTCCACAACGTCAGGTAGAGGTCCTCGGCCGCGCCGCGCACCGTGCAATCGGCGTCGCCTGCGCCCGTTGCGGTCGTGACGCCGTCGGGCCCGATCGTGAGCACCCAGGCGCCCTCGTCGTCGGCGCACTCGATGCCGAGCGTGGCCGGCGACTCGGACTTCAAGCCGGTGGAGCGGCGCGGCACGAAACACGTCAACAGCTCGTCGACGCCGTCGGCGGCGAAGGCAGGCGTGAACGGCGAGAGGTGGTCCAGTGTCCGGCCCGCGGTGAGCTCGGCGTCGACACGGTGGATCGCGGTCTCGTGCGCCTGTCGCCGGCTCCACATGGCCAGCGGCGACGGCGCCGGCAGGAACGTCCAACACTGCAGGTCCGGCGGTGCGGCCTCCAACGCCGCCACCAGCCCGATGTAGCCGGCCTCGAACCAGTCGGCGAGCTCCTCGTTGCCGGGCCACCCACCCGCCACCTCTTCGAGGGTCTGCGACCCCGGCTCCGCGCGCGCCTCGGCCACGAAGCGCGTCGCCCAGCGGTGGATGCCGCCCGTGTGGCGGATCAGGTCGCGTGACATCCATTCCGGACAGGTCGGCACCGGCGCGTCGGCGGACGTGGCACGCGCCGCCGCGGTCATGCGCGCGCCCTCGTCGCGGAGCGTCTCGATCCAGGTGGCGACCTCCATCACGGAGACCAGCCTGTCAGCCTCAGCCGATCTTCTGCAGGTCGATCACGAAGACGAGCGTGTCGTTGGCGGCGATGCCGGGCCCGGGCGACTGCGCGCCGTAGCCGAGGTTCGGCGGGATGATCAGCTCTCGCCGCCCCCCGACCTTCATGCCGACGACGCCCTTGTCCCAACCCGGGATCACCATGCCCTGGCCCAGCGTGAAGCTGAACGGCTGGCTCGTCCACGACGACTGGATCACCTTGCCGCTCGAGTACGTCGCGAGCACGTACTGCACCGTCACCGAGTCGCCACTCTTCGCCGCCTGCCCGGTACCGGTGATGAGATCGGCGCTCTCGAGCGCGGTGGGCGGCTTCCCCGACGGCACCGTGACCGTCGGAGCGGTCCCCGCCGTGCCGGCGGGGGAGCGGTCGGCGGCCGGGATCGCCCCGATCGCATTCAACGGGCTGCCCGGCGGCGCCGTCACGACGGTGGAGGGCCCGGCGCCGCTCCCACCCGAGGTGGTCGTGGTGTTCGAGGCCGAGGTCGACGGCGAGGAGCTGCAGGCGGCGAGCCCGAGGGCGCCGGCCAGGACGATGGGAAGCACGAGCGCGCCGGAGCGCAGGGAGAGGCGTGGCATGGGGCCAGAAAGTAGCCGGTCGCCGCAGCACCGGCAGGGCACCCCACTAACCTGAGACCTCATGTTCGACGCCCTGTCCGACCGTCTCGAGCGCATCTCGACGCGCCTGCGGGGCAAGGGCCGTATCAGCGACGAGGACCTCGACGAGGCGCTGAAGGAGATCCGCACCGCGCTCCTCGATGCCGACGTCGAGCTGAGCGTCGCCCGGCGTTTCTGCGACGGCATCCGCCTGCGCGTCAGCACCGAGGCGCTGTCGAAGAGCCTCAGCCCGGGACAGCAGGTCGTCAAGGCGGTCCACGAGGAGCTCGTCAACGTCCTCGGTGGCGAGACCCTCAAGCTCACCTACGCGAGCAAGCCGCCGACCGTGGTCCTCATGGCCGGCCTCCAGGGATCGGGAAAGACGACCAACTCGGCGAAGCTCGCGCAGTGGTGGAAACAGCAGGGGCGCAACCCGCTGCTCGTCGGCGCCGACCTGCAGCGGCCCGCCGCCGTCGAACAGCTCAGAGTCCTCGGCGCACAGGCGGGTGTCACCGTCTTCTCGGAGCCCACCGATCCCGTCAGCGTCGCCAAGGCCGGCGTGGCCGAAGCACAACGGCTCGGACGGGACATCGTCATCATCGACACGGCCGGCCGGCTCACGATCGACGCCGAGATGATGGACCAGATCAAGGCCATCTCCGCCGCCACCCAGCCGCACTACACGTTCCTCGTCATCGACGCCATGATCGGCCAGGACGCCGTCGCCACCGCGAAGGCGTTCCACGATGCGCTCGAGCTCTCCGGCGTGATCCTCACCAAGCTCGACGGCGACGCCCGCGGCGGCGCCGCGCTCTCGGTCAAGGGCATCGTGGGCCGCCCCATTGCGTTCGCGTCGACGGGCGAGCGCCTCGGCGACTTCGACCTGTTCCACCCCGACCGTATGGCGGACCGGATCCTGGGGATGGGCGACGTCCTGAGTCTGATCGAGCAGGCCGAGCGCACCATGGACACCGACGAGGTGGCCAAGAGCGCCAGCCGCCTCATGGCCGGCCAGTTCACGCTCGACGACTTCCTCTCCCAACTGCGCCAGGTGAAGAAGATGGGCTCGCTCGGCGGCCTCATGCGCCTCATGCCCGGCATGAACAAGGAGATGCGCGAGGCCGCCGGCCAGATCGACGACGGCGAGGTCGCAAAAGTCGAGGCGATCGTCTGCTCCATGACGCCGGCGGAGCGCAACGACACGTCGATGATGGACGGGTCCCGCCGCAGCCGGGTCGCCCGCGGCTCGGGCACCACCGTCCAAGACGTCAACGCGCTCCTCAAGCAGTTCAAGGAGATGCAGAAGATGATGAAGGGGATGGCGTCGGGCGCCATGCCCAACCTCCCCGGCATGCCGAACATGTCCGGTATGTCGGGCCGAGCCGCCCGGAAGCTCGCCCAACAGGCGGGCGGATTCGGTGGCGCCGGACAAGGCGCCGCCGCCGGCGCGGGTGTCGGCGGGGCGGACTTCGACATGCTCTCCCAACTCATGGGCGGCGACGCCTCGGAGGCCGAGCTCGCCGAGCTGGCCCAGGGTTTCCCCGGCCTGCCTTCCGGCCAGCCGGGTGGTGCTCCCCGGCCGGTCGTCCGCGTCAACAAGGGCACCAAGAAAAAGAAGAAGGGCGGCCGGGTGACGCCGCCCAAGAATCGCTGAGCGAATCTCAGATCAGGCCCCGCCGCCGTTGGACGCCTCCGACTCGTTGATCAGGTCGATGACCGCCTGCTCGACCGTGCGCCGCAGCCGTCCGCGCTGTTTGCTCCCTCCGGTGCTCAGCTGGTCGAGATGCGGCGGGCGGGGCAGCCAGTCCGCGATGGTCTCGCCGTGTTCGAAACGATCGATCACCCGGGGGTCGACGTAGGACGACCGCGCCACTGCGGGCGTGTCGCCGAGATAGTCCGCCGCCTCGGCGATCGCCGACACCACCGCCCGCTTTCGCTCCTTCTTCCCCCCGTTGGCCGCGCGGTTCTCCGCGAGGGCGGCCGCCGCCAGCACCGTCGCCGACCACGTCCGGAAGTCCTTGGCCGAGAACTCCTCACCCCCGGCGGCTTCCTTGATGTACACGTTGGCGTCGTGGGCGTGGACGTCGATCCACTCGCTGTCCTCTTTGTAGGCAAAGAGATGCGTGCCGCCCGAGCGTCGACGGCGTAACGAGTCGACGACCGGGCGGACGTCGTCGTCGCGGATCTCGATGAAGCGCTCCTTCGAGTCCTTTGCCGCGTACCGGAAGACCATCGAGCCGCGACGGATGTGGACGTGCTCCTTGTGCA
The DNA here is from genome assembly GCA_036491435.1 of Acidimicrobiales bacterium. Lineage (GTDB taxonomy): Bacteria > Actinomycetota > Acidimicrobiia > Acidimicrobiales > RAAP-2 > Bog-473. Next base: position 5,615 of record DASXBZ010000129.1, on the reverse strand, counting down.
AGCTGGTCACCCCGAACGTCTCGTGCTCCCGGGCGTACTCCTCGCCGCCGACGCGGAAGAGCCCCACATCGAGCAGGCGCACGATCGCCGCCAGCACCCGGTCGCGCCCTAGTCCCTCCTCGGCCAGGTCACGTGTGATCCGGGCCCGCACGTCGGGCAGGACGGCGGCGAAGTCGAGCACCCGCTCGAACTTCTCGCGGTCGCGGTGGACCCGCCACTCGTCGTGGTAGCGGTACTGGCGCCGGCCGGCCGCATCGGTCCCCACCGCCTGGATATGGCCGTTCGGCCAGGGGGAGATCCACACGTCGGTCCACGCCGGCGGCACCGCCAGGGCCCGGATCCGGTCGAGCGTCTCGTCGTCCTCGACCCGTCGTCCGTCGGGATGCGTGTAGCTGAATCCCTTCCCCCTGCGCTGCCTCGTGATCCCGGGCTTCTCGTAGTTCGACCGTCGGAGCCGCATCAGCCTTCATTCTCATCGTGTGACCGATCGCCCACCACCGGCCTGGCGACGCTCGCCGGTGGGCTTGCGAGAAGGGGCTGGGAGGGGCCTGGACCCCTCAGGATCGGGTCCGGCGGGGGTGGGAGGCCAGCCACCCCTCCCATCTGGCAGAATGGTCGTCCTGGCGCGTCGGTCGATGCGCCGCCCCCGGGAAAACCTCGGAATGCGAAGCCTCGGGGACCTGGACGTTCGAAGCGTGGAAGGAATCAGTACGTGGCAGTGAAGCTCCGCCTGGTGCGCATGGGCAAGAAGAAGCAGCCGACCTACCGGGTCGTGGCGGCCGACAGCCGGTCACCCCGCGACGGCCGGTTCCTCGAGATCGTCGGCACCTACGCCCCCCGGGGCGCCTCGACCGCCGAGCCCGACGCCGTGATCCAGATCGACAACGAGAAGGCCGTGAAGTGGCTGGTGAACGGCGCCCAGCCGACCGAGCGGGTCGAGCGGCTGTTGAAGACCAGCGGCGCTTGGGACGAGTTCTCGGCGGCGTCGGCGGCGACCAAGGCGAAGTGAGGAATCGGTGACGGATCTCTACGAGGCTGGCGACATCAATCAAGTGGGTGGCGGGGGTTCGGCCGGCGCTGACGACGAGTACGACGACGAGATCGACGACGACATCGACGACGACATCGACGACACGGACGACCTCGAGGACATCGACGACGGCGACGACCTGGAGGACGTGGACGAGGTCGCCGGCGAGGGCAACCAGGCCGGCGTGGGCAACGAGCGGACCGCGTTGGACGGGGGCACGCCGCTGTCGGTGCTGACGTATCTCGCCAAGTCGCTGTCCAACGACCCCGAGTCCGTCTCGATCGAGACCGAGGAGCGCCGCAACGGCCTGCGGTTGAACCTGCACGTGGCCCCCGAGGACATGGGCCGGGTCATCGGCCGCCGGGGGCGCACCGCCCAGGCCATCCGCACGATGGTCAACGTGGCCGGCGCCAAGGACGGCGTCCAGGCCAGCGTGGACATCGTCGACGACTGAACCTCCTGACACGGCTGACGCGACCGTGTCCGAGTCCGAGTCTGATTCCGGGCCTGAGTCTGAGTCCGGGTCCCAGCCTGAAACTGAGCCCGCGGGCCTCCTGAAGATCGGCCGCGTCACTAAGCCCCACGGCCTGAAGGGCGAGGTCGTCGTCCAGCTCTGGAGCGACCAGTTGGAACGGTTGCGGCCGGGGTCCGTGTTGTCGTCGCCGTCCGGGCCGCTGTCGGTCGTGTCGTCCGGCCCGGCGCCGGGAGGCGCGGGCGGTGACCGCTACATCGTCACGTTCGCCGAGTGCGGGGACCGGGCGGCCGCGGATCGCTTGCGCGGGGTCGAGCTGTCGGCCGATGCGCTGGAGCAGCCCGGGACGCTGTGGGTCCACGAGCTCATCGGGGCGGTGGTGCGCGACCCGGCTGGTGCCGAGTTAGGGCGGGTGGCCGCCGTCGAGGCGAACCCCGCCAGCGACCTGCTGGTGCTGGAGTCCGGCGCGTTGATCCCGGTGCACTTCGTGACCGGTCACGACGCCTCGGCGGGGACGGTCGACGTCGACATCCCCGAGGGGTTGCTCGACCTGTGAGGATCGACGTCTTCACGATCTTCCCCGACGTGGTCGCCGGCTACTGCGGCGCCTCGATCCTCGGGCGGGCGGTCGAGCGCGGCGTCTTGGACGTGCGGGTGCACGACCTGCGCCAGGGATCCTCGGACGCCAGGCGCTCGGTCGACGATGCGCCGTTCGGCGGCGGCGCCGGCATGGTCCTGATGCCCGAGCCGCTGTTCCGGAGCGTCGAGGCCGTGCCGGACCTGCCCCGTCCGCTGTTCCTCCTGACACCGGGCGGGCGTCGCTTCGACCAGTCGGTCGCAGCCGAGCTGGCGGCGCTGGCCGTCGGGCCGTCGGGCGGGTTCTCACTGCTGTGCGGTCGCTACGAGGGCGTCGACCAGCGGGTGGCCGACCACCTGGTCGACGGCGAGCTCTCCGTGGGCGACTTCGTGCTGGCGGGCGGGGAGCTGGGGGCGCTGGTGGTGATCGAGACGGTGGCCCGCCTGCGCCCCGACGTGCTCGGCAACGAGGACTCGGCGGCGGATGAGTCGTTCTCCGACGGGCTGCTCGAGTACCCCCAGTACACGCGGCCGGCCTCGTTCCGGGGCTGGGAGGTCCCCGCCGTGTTGCGGTCCGGCGATCACGGGGCGGTCGCCGCCTGGCGGCGGACCCAGGCGTTGCTGCGCACGGCGGCGCGGCGGCCGGACCTGCTGGAGCGCCTGGTCGGAGCCTCGGCGCTGTCGGATGACGACGTGCGGGCGTTGGCCCAGCACGGCTACCATGTTCCGTCCGGCTCAGAGCGGATCGACCCCACCGAGCCCGGCCTGACCTGATCTCGAAGGAACGCCTGTCATGCAGCCCACCGACACCATCGACCGCGACAGCCTGCGCTCGGACATCCCCGAATTCCGCGCCGGCGACACCGTCAAGGTGCACGTCCGAGTCGTCGAGGGCAACCGGGAGCGGGTGCAGGTGTTCCAGGGCGCGGTCATGCGGCGCCAGGGCGGTGGGGTGCAGGAGACCTTCACCGTGCGCAAGGTGTCGTTCGGCGTCGGGGTCGAGCGGACCTTCCCGGTGCATTCGCCGACGATCGCCAAGATCGAGGTCACGACGCTGGGCGATGTCCGGCGCGCCAAGCTCTACTACCTGCGTGAGCGGCACGGGAAGGCGGCCAAGATCAAGGAGAAGCGTGGGGGGCGCGGGACCAAGGCTGCGGCCTTTGCGGCCGCGGTCAAGGCGGAGGCTCCCGCCGAGGGCGCCGACGAGATCGAGGAGTTGGAGGATCTGACGCTCGACGACGTCGAGTTGGCGGAGGGTGCCGAGGCGGTCGAGGCTGCCGAGGCCGAGGGCGACGATGTCGCTGTGGCGTCGGCCGACTCCGAGGTGGGCGACGAGGCGGAAGTGGCGGGCGAGGGTGCCGAGGAGGCTGCCGACGCGTAGGGCCGCCGCATGAGCGAGGAGGACCTCGAGCGCTACGAGTCCGAGATCGAACTCGGGCTCGTCCAGGAGTACCGGGCCGTCCTCCCCGTCTTTCGGTATGTGATCGAGACGGAGCGGCGTTTCTATCTGGCGAACGAGGTGTCGTTGAACGTGCGCGCCGACACGACCCCCGCGTGTATCGAGGTCCAGCTGCGCGACGCGTGGGTCTGGGACATGTACCGGCCGGCTCGCTTCGTGCCCGAGGTCCGGGTGGTGACGTTCCGTGATGTGAACGTCGAGCGCCTACCCGAACAGGAGCTTTCGGACGGCGTGTCGGTCTGACGACGGCTGAACTCGGTCCTGAACTCGGGGCGAGAGACATTCGGCTCCGCGGCGGACCGTTCTCCGGCATGAGCGACCGGAACCACCGGAACCGCCGGATTGCGTTGGGCCACCGGGGCGAGGACTGGGCCGCCGAGTGGTACGTCGACAACGGTTACGAGATCGTGACGCGCAACTGGCGCTGTGCAGAGGGTGAGATCGACCTGTTGTGCACGCAGGTCAACCCGCCGGGCTGCGTGACGTTGATCGTCTGCGAGGTGAAGGCCCGGACGTCGAACACCCGGGGCCACCCGTTGGAGGCCGTGACGCCCGCCAAGCAGCAGCGCCTGCGTCGTTTGGCGACGGCCTACCTGCGGAGCCAGGACGTCTATTACGACCACATCCGCTTCGACGTCGTGGCGGTGACGGGGCAGGCGCTCCACGTCGTGGAAAGTGCGTTCTAGGAGGTCTGCGGCGTAGGGTCGGTCTCCATGGAGACCCTTCTCGTCGAGCACAAAGACGGTGTCGCCACCGTCACGATGAACCGCCCCGAACGCAAGAACGCGGCCAACGGCCGGATGCTCTTGGAGCTGCGGGAGATCTTCGAGGAGATCGAGGACAGCCCGGACGACCGGGTGATGGTGTTGACCGGAGCGGGCGGCGCCTTCTGCTCGGGAGCTGACCTCGGCGACTCGGAAGGTCCCACCAACGACCCGTCGCGGTCGGGACTGTCGCGGATGCGCCGTCTGGGCGACGTGGCGCTGGCACTACACCACATCAGCAAGCCGACGATCGCAAAGGTCGACGGCGTCGCGGTCGGTGCCGGCTTCTCTTTGGCGCTCGGGTGCGACCTCGTGGTCTGTACCGAGCTGGCCCGCCTGTCGATGATCTTCTCCAAGCGCGGGCTCTCGCTCGACAACGGTGCCTCCTGGTTGTTGCCGCGGCTCATCGGCATGGCCCGGGCCAAGGAAGTCGCCTTGTTCGGCGACATGTGGAGCGCCGAGGAGGCTCTCGCCATCGGCCTGGTCAATCGGGTGCTTCCGGTGTCCGAGATCGACGCCTTCGTGGACGACTGGGCGCGGCGCCTGGCGGACGGGCCTCCCCTGGCAATGTCCATGACGAAATCGCTCCTTCACGCTTCCTCCAACGCCTCGATGGAACAGGCCGTGGAAGACGAAGCCCGGTGTCAGGCCCTCAATTTCTCCAGTCAGGACACGGCGGAGGCGATGGACGCCTTCAGGGAGAAACGGGCGCCCGTTTTCATCGGCCGCTAATAGAGTTGGGCCTGTGCTGAGCGGCGTTCAGGGGATGATCGGCGATACGGCGCTGGTGACCAAGGCCATCGACGGCGCGCACCACCCCGGCCGGATCCGGGCCAGGGGGGAGGAGTGGCTCGCCATCCCCTTGGACCCAGAAGCCTGTATACCGGTAGGTGCAAACGTCGTTGTCGCCGACGTCGAGCGAGGTCTGCTCGTCGTCTACGCCACCGACGACTAACAACCCTGAAAGGGGGCAATGCCATGCTGCTTGCCTCAGCTGCTGGAGTGGTCGTCGCAGGAGTGGCGGCCGCAGTCGTCGTCTTAGCCATTGGATTGTGGCTTTTCACCCGTTGCGTGAAGATCGTCCAGCAGGGGAGCGTCGGCGTTGTCAAGCGCCTGGGCGAATTCCGGGGCGTCATGCAGCCCGGAATGCACATCCTCGCCCCCTTCGTCGACCGCATGGAGAAGGTCGACGTCCGCGAGTTCCCCATGACGGGGGACCAGCAGGCCGTCATCACCAAGGACAACGTCTCCCTCCAGGTCAGCGCCACCATCTTTTGCCAGGTCATCGACGTGAAGTCCGCGCTGTTCGAGATC
>DASXBZ010000128.1:0-9771 GCA_036491435.1 Acidimicrobiales bacterium | reverse complement strand
CTCGGGGAGGCTTCTCGACGGGAGCGTCCGTCCGCGTGCGGCCGCGGTAGCGATCCCGCCCCGTCACCCCGCAGCGCCGGGCCGCCGCCCGCACGATCCCGTCCACCCGTTGGCGCTCGTCGTCCTCCTGGTACGCCCCGTGCCGGAAGCGCGCCCGGTGCAGGCGCAGCAGGTCCGGGCGCGCCGAGCCCAGCCACTCGAGATAGTGCCCGCGCAGGGTGCCGCGCAGGTGCAGCGCGACCCCGTTGATCGAGACGGCGCCCGCCGCGGCGCAGGCCTCGACGACCTCGGTCAGCTGCTCCTCGGAGTCCGACAACCCCGGCAACACCGGCGCGACCAGCACGCCGCACGACAAGCCCAGGTCGGTCAGGCGGCGCACCGCCTCCACCCGCCGGTCCGGTGGGGGAGTGCCCGGCTCGGTCAGCTTCCAGACCGATCGGTCCAACGTGCCGATGGAGAAGGACACCGAGACGTCGGTCCGCTGCGCCGCGGCCGCCAGGAGCGCGCCGTCGCGCAGCACCAGCGTCGACTTGGTCAGGATCGAGAACGGGTTGCGCGCCGCCGACAGCGTCTCGACGATGCCGCGGGTCAGGTGGTACTTGCCCTCGGCGTGCTGGTAGGGGTCGGTGTTCGTCCCCATCGCAATGTGGGACCCGTCCCACTTCGGCGCGCGCAACTCCGCACGCAAACGCTCCACCGCGTTCACCTTCACGACGATCTTGCGTTCGAAGTCCTCGCCGATCCCGAGCCCGAGATAGTCGTGCGTCGGCCGTGCGAAGCAGTAGACACAGGCGTGCGAACACCCTCGATACGGGTTGATCGTGTGCCGGAAGGGCATCAGGCTCTCCGGCGGCACCGTGTTGATGATGGAGCGGGCGTTCACGTGGAGGAACTCCATCCCCGCGTACGCGCCCTTTCCGACGTGGCGTTCCGCTACCCGCTCGTCAGGGAACAGGGTGCTCCCCGCCCCGCCCTCGGTCTCGGCCAACGCCCAGCGCAGTGCCATCGGACTAGGGTAGCGAACATATGTTCGTATTTCAACGGGTGGGATGTCCACTAAAACGACCAGGTCAGGCGGTAGTCTCGGCCTCACTGTGGTGACCAAGACCCGCGGTGGGAGCACCACGCGCACGCGTGCACCCTCCCGCGCCGCCGCCAAGAAACCGGCCTCTCGTGCCCGCCGCGCCGCGCCCGATGCGCCGGCGCGCCCGCCGTTCTGGCGTGTGCAGGCCAGGGACCTCTGGGCCGTGGCGCTCATCACGCTCGGCATCCTGCTGGCCCTCGCGCTGTGGGGAAGCCAGCTCGGCCCCGTCGGGAGCGGCACCGATACCGCGTTCGCGTTGCTGGCCGGATGGGTCCGGAGGCTCCTGCCCCTGATCGCGTTGGGTGCCGGCGTCGCACTGCTCGTCGACCGCAAGCCGCGCGCCAGAGACGACGAAGACCGGGACGACGAGGCGTTAGGTGCCGACCCGTGGCGTCTCGCCGTCGGCACTGTGCTCGGGCTCCTCGGCGTGTGCGGCCTGGCCGAGCTCGCCAAGCACACGCCGTCGTTCTCGAACTCGAACGCGCTCAAGGGGGCAGGCGGGTATCTCGGCGCGCTGGCCGGCCGACCGCTGCACGCGGGTCTGGGCACGGCCGGCGCGGCCGTCTTGCTCGTCGCTGTAGCGCTCGTCGCCATCCTCATCGCGACGGGTGTCTCGATCGCCTCGGCCGCGCGCGCCACCCGTCGCGCCGCCGTCGCCAGTGGGCACACCGCCGCCGCGCTCTGGCGGGGCAAGCCGCTCGTCGTGATGCCCGACCACGACGGGTCCGAGATGGAGGAGCCGGCCTCGCCGGTGCCGCCTCCCACCGTCGGGGAGGCCGATGCCCCGGATGGGCCGGACATGGAGCCCGACGACTCCGACATCGACATCCCACTCGATCCCGAGCCCGATCCGGAGCCCGCTATCGACAGCGCGCCGTCCGTCCCGGTCTCCGCCCGCGGCCCCGGCGAATGGGTGTTGCCCCCGATGTCGTCCCTGGTGGCGTCCAAGAAGCTGCGTCTCGACCAGCGCCAGGTGGACGCGGCGGGGGTAGAGCTGGTGCGCGCGCTCGCCGCGCACGGGGTGGACACCCGGTTGGTGGGGAGCCGCGTCGGGCCGACCGTCACCCGCTACGAGCTCGAGTTGGGTCCCGGCGTGAAGGTGGCGCGCGTCACGAGCCTGTCCAAGGACATCGCCTACGCCATGGCCTCACCCGACGTTCGCATTCTGGCGCCGATCCCGGGCAAGTCGGCCATCGGAGTGGAGGTGCCCAACCGGACACGCCAGCTGGTCGCCCTGCGCGACATCCTCGATTCCAAGGAGGGGAGGGAGGCCAAACACCCCCTCCAGGTCGCCATGGGCCGCGACATCGCCGGACGCGCCGTCATGGAGAACCTCGCCGAGATGCCGCACATCCTGATCTCGGGCGCGACCGGCTCGGGCAAGTCGTCGTGCATGAACTCGATCATCACCTCGATCCTGATGCGCCAGACGCCGGACAGGGTCAAGATGATCCTGGTCGACCCCAAGCGCGTGGAGCTCGGCCAGTACGACGGGTTGCCCCACCTGCTCAACCCGGTGGTCGTGGACCCCAAGCAGGCGGCCAACGCGCTCGCCTGGGCGGTCAAGGAGATGGAGCGCCGATACGGGCTGCTCGCCCAGCACGGCGTGCGCGACATCACCGGCTACAACCAGCTGGTGGCGGAGGGGCGCATCGAGTCGCCGGCCTCGGACCGCAAGCTGGTGCGCGATGCCGCCGCCCGAGCGCTCGGTGAGGACCATCCTGCCGTCGACACCGAGGAGGACCTCGACGAGCCCGAGCCGGTGCAGCCGGAGCCGTTCATCCTCGTCATCGTCGACGAGCTCAACGACCTGATGATGGTGGCGGCCCGCGACGTGGAGGACTCCATCGTCCGCATCGCTCAGATGGCGCGTGCCGTCGGGATCCATCTGGTGATCGCGACCCAGCGCCCCTCGGTCGATGTGATCACCGGGGTGATCAAGGCGAACATCCCCAGCCGGATGGCCTTCTCGGTGTCCTCGCTCGCCGACAGCCGGGTCATCCTCGACCAGCCGGGTGCCGAGCGTCTCGTCGGCAAGGGCGACATGCTGCTGCTCACCGCGTCGTCCAACATTCCGCGCCGCCTGCAGGCGCCGTGGGTCTCCGAGGAAGAGGTGCGTGAGATCGCGCGCCACTGGAAAGCCCAGGGCGGACAGACCGAGGCCGTCGTCGGGATCGACGGGGTCGACGACGGCCCCGGTGGCACAGACCCCATGGACGGCGAGGACGACGAGCTCCTGGCCCAGGCGCGGGATCTCGTCGTGCGGTCCCAACTAGGGTCGACCTCCATGCTGCAGCGCAAGCTTCGAGTCGGCTTCGCTCGCGCCGGTCGCCTCATGGACCTCCTCGAGCGGGCCGGTGTCGTCGGCCCGAGCGAAGGCTCCAAGGCCAGGGCGGTGCTGATGACGCCCGAAGAACTCGATGCCCTGAACCGGCGGTGAACCCGGAGACTCCGGCGCCCCTCGTGGTGGCGCCGTTCGGCGTGGACTCGCTGCGCGAGCCGACATCCGAGCCGCCGCCATCGCAGGACGCGCCACCCCCTTCGGGCCGGCGGGCTCGCCGCGACGCCGCAAAGTCCCAACGCCGTCGCCGCCGTTGGCGCATCGTGGTGCCGATCGTCGTCGTGGTCCTCCTGTTGCTCGGTGCCGGCGCGTTCGCGGGGATCCGACTCAGGGAGGCCGCCCCGGAGCCCACTGTGACCCCGGTGCAGCTTCAGTCGGTCGACGTACCGTCGAAGGTCGTGCCGCTTCCGTACCCGACGACGGGCCAAGGGGCCGTGTCCATCCCTTCGATCGGGGTCGAAGTGGCGTCGGGCGCCGAGAAGCCGGTCCCGGTCGCCAGCCTGACGAAGCTGATGACGGCGTACATCGTGCTCCACGATCACCCGCTCGCCGTCAAAGAAACGGGGCCCACCGTCACCGCGACGGCGGAGGACGTCCAGGACTTCGAGATGGACGCCGTCTCGGACGACTCCAGCGCGCAGGTGACGCTGGGGGAGCAGATCACCGAACAGCAGTTGCTCGGCGGGTTGCTGGTCCACTCGGCCGACAACTACGCCGACCTGCTGGCTCGCTGGGACGCCGGCAGCATCCCCGCCTTCATCGCGAAGATGAACGCAACGGCCGCGGCCCTCGGCATGACGCAGACGCACTTTGCCGATGCCAGCGGCATCTCGGCCCAGTCGGTCTCCACCGCCGGCGACATCTTGAAGGTGGCGGCGCCCGACATGGCCGATCCTGTCGTCGCCTCGATCGTGAACAACAACTCGGTGGTGTTGCCGGTCGCCGGCACGCTGTCCACGTACACGCCGCTGCTCGGGCTCGACGGGATCATCGGCATGAAGTCCGGCTATACCGACGCGGCGGGCGGGTGTGACGTCGTCGCGGTCATCCGGCCCGTGCACGGTCATCCCACCCTGCTGTTGGCGGCGGTGACGGGGCAGACCGGCGCCTTCGCCTTGGCCCAGGCCGGACTGCACGGGCTGGCCATGGTCAACACGGTGCAGCCGCTGATCGGCACCTCGACGGTGCTCGGGAGTGGCGTCGTCGCCGCGCACGCCGTGGCGGCGGGGTCGAGCGTCGCCGCCCGGACCGGCGCGCCCGTGTCGATGCTCACGTGGCCCGGCGCGCATGCCACCCGCGTCTTCCATCCGGTGCGCCACCTGAGCGCGCACGCCCGGCGCGGCGCGCTGGCGGGCCACGTCGTCGTCACGCTCGGCACGCAGCGTGCCGTCGTCCCCGTGTACCTCACCCGCGACGTCCCGCAGCGCTCGCTGCTCCAACGTCTGTTCTGAGCACGTAGCCTGACCGCCGTGCGCGTGCGCGCCCCCGCCTCCTCGGCCAATCTCGGCCCCGGCTTCGACACCCTGGCGATCGCGGTCGACCGCTACGTCAGCGTCGAGGTCGAGCCGGCCGCGGCCTTGCGCGTGCACACGGAGGGCGAGGGTGCGGGTGTCTTCGACGATGCCTCCCACCTCGCCGCGCGCGTCGTCGCCGAGGTGCTCGGGCACGACCGCGTCTCGGTGACCGTGCGCTCGCAGATCCCCGTCGCCCGGGGGCTGGGCTCCTCGGCCGCCCTGGCGGCCGCCGCTGCGGCAGCCGCCGGGTCCGACGATCCCTTCGCCGTCGCGGCGGCGTACGACGGTCACCCGGAGAACGCCGCGGCCAGCGTGTTCGGCGGGCTCGTCACGGCGACCTCGGTGGGGGGCGCTCCCACCCACGCGGCCTTGCCACTGGCCGACGCCCTCGAGATCGTCGCGATCGTCCCGGAACGCAATCTCGCCACGCCCGAGGCCCGCGGGGTGCTCCCGGACCGACTGACGCGCGAGGAGGCGGTCTTCAACCTGGGCCGCATGGGCCTGTTGGTGGCGGGTCTGGCCGATCCAACCGTGTTGCAGCCTGCAGCCACCGAGGACCGCATCCATCAAGACGCAAGGACCGCGTTGTTCCCCGAGGCGCCCCTGCTGCTCGCCGCGCTCGTCGAGGCGGGGGCGCTCGCCTCGTGCTGGTCGGGTGCCGGCCCGACCCTCATCGGATTCGTCACCGCCGACTCGGTGGAGGGTGTCCGTGCCGGCGCGGGCGCCGCGCTGGCCGAGGCGGGTATGGAGGGACGGATCCTGTCGCTGCACCCGGATCGGCGTGGTCTCGTCTACGGCGAGGAGGCCGAGGTGCCTCTCGAGGGTGTGGGCTAGCCGCCCAACGAGCGGTCGAGCTTCTGCACGTCGCCGCGCAACTGCGCGATCGCCCCGTTGAGGTCGAACGTGTTGAGGACCTGGTCGTAGTTCGACTGCGTGGGCTGGGCGTCGCCCAGGATCTCGAGGCTGTTGGCGAGCGTCTGGGCCGCGTTGCGGGCGCTGACGACGTCGTTCTGCGGGGCGCTGAATCCCTTCCCGACGGCGAGCATGTTGGCGTAGGCATGCACCTGGTTGCCGAGCGTGACATCGGCGTGCTCCAGGCACACCACCGGGGTCGCGGCCGACTTGCACGAGGCCGCCGTCGACTCGTATGCCGCCATTTGGGAGAGCACCTTGGCGCCGTCGCTCTGCAGGGCCGCGTTCGCAGACCCCGACCCGCCCGATCCCGAACCCGATCCGGAGCCCGAGCTGCAGGCGGCCAGCACCAGCGGAACCGCCAGCAGCGCCCAACCGGCGAGACGGCGGCGGGAACGGAGGGGGGGACTCACGGCGGACGATCGTACGCGCTGGGCCTCCCTAGAATCGGGCGGATGCCGGGGCGCTATTTCATCCGCACGTTCGGCTGCCAGATGAACGAACACGACTCGGAACGCCTCGCCGGGCTCTTCGTGGCCGACGGCATGGAGCCCGCCGCGGCCATGGAAGACGCCGATGTGGTGGTGCTCAATACGTGCTGTATCCGTGAGAACGCCGACCAGCGCCTCTACGGGACGCTCGGGCGTCTGAAGGAGCTGGTGGACGCGAAGCCCGGCCTGCAGATCGCCGTCGGTGGCTGCCTCGCGCAGAAGGACCGCGAGCGCATCCAGGAGAAGGTGGGCTGGGTCGACGTGGTGTTCGGCACGCACAACCTCAGCCGGGCACCGGTGCTGCTGCGCCGGGCCCGCGACGAGGGCCCTTTGATGGAGATCCTGGAGGGGCCCGAGCCAGAGGCAGGCACCGAACCGCTGCTCGGTCCCGGGGCAGTCCGCGAACTGCCCTACGCAGCGTGGGTCAACATCCAGACCGGCTGCGACAACTCGTGCGCTTTTTGCATCGTGCCGTCGGTCCGCGGCTCCGAGGTCAGCCGTCCGCTCGTGGAGATCGTCGACGAGGTGGAGTTGCTCGCCCGCCGCGGTGTCAGCGAAGTCACGCTGCTCGGACAGAACGTCAACTCCTACGGCCGCGACATCACGCGACGACGCCCGCTCTTCGCCGACTTGCTGCGCGCCGTCGGCGCGGTGGACGGCATCGGCCGGATTCGCTTCACGAGCCCGCATCCCAAGGACCTCCGTCCCGAGACGATCGAGGCGATGGCGGAGACCCCGGAGGTCTGCGAGCACCTGCATCTGCCCCTGCAGTCGGGCAGCGATGCGGTGCTGCGCGCGATGCGCCGCGGGTACACGGCGGCGCGCTACCTGGAGCGCTTGGCGGCGGCGCGCGCAGCGATCGACGACCTGGCGGTCACGACCGACATCATCGTGGGCTTTCCCGGCGAGACTGACGACGACTTCGAGGACACGTTGGCGGTCTGCGCCGAGGCCGCGTACGACAGCGCCTACACGTTCGTGTTCTCGCCGCGGCCTGGCACGCGGGCCGCGGCCATGGAGGACGCGTTCGTCCCCGCCGACCTCGTGAGTGAGCGTTTCGAACGGCTCAAGACCGTGGTCGACCGCGCCGCGCTGGCGCGTCATCAGGCGCGGGTGGGGCGCCGGGAGGAAGTCCTCGTCGAGGGCGTGAGCCGGCGCAACGAGACCACGCTCACCGGCCGCACCCGGCAGGGCAAGCTGGTCCACTTCCCCCGCGCCGCCACCGGCGACCCCGTCGCGGGGGCGTTGGCCCTCGTCACGGTGACCGGTGGGCACCCCCACCATCTCTCGGGCCGGCTCGAAGAGGTGACGGCCCGGCCCCGTCACCGGGTGCGGATCCCGGTCGGGAGCGCTTGAGCGCCGTCGCGCTCGTCGGGGTCACCGCGTCCGGCAAGTCGGCGCTCGCCCTCGACTTCGCCGTGCGACGGGGTGACTGCGAGATCGTCTCCGTCGACTCCATGTGCGTGTACCGCGGCATGGACATCGGCACCTCCAAGCCTGACGCCGCGGCCCGCCAGGCCGTGCCGCACCACCTCTTGGATTTGGTCGACCCCGACGAGGAGTTCACGCTGACCGAGTTCCAGCGGGCGGCACGCGCCGCCCTCGACGACATCGAGAGGCGCGGCCGCCATGCCCTGCTCGTGGGGGGCACGGGCCTCTACCTGCGATCGGTGGTCGACGACCTGGATGTCCCGGGCCGCTATCCCGAAGTGGCTGCGTCGCTCGAGGCAGAGCTCGACGCCGGTCGCGCCGAGCCGGCCGACCTCCACGCCCGGCTGGCCGAGCTGGACCCCGTGGGCGCCGCCCGGATGGAGCCGACCAACCGGCGCCGGGTGGTGCGCGCGCTCGAGGTCACGCTCGGCGCGGGCCGGCCCTTCTCAGACTTCGGGCCGGGCCTCGAGGCCTACCCGGCCTCCGGCGTGCCGCAGGTCGGGCTCGCGACCAGCGTCGAGGAGACGGACCGGCGCATCGCGGCGCGGTTCTCGGCCATGGTCGAGGCGGGTCTGGTGGACGAGGTCCGTGCCCTGGCCTCGCGGCCCCGGGGCATCTCGCGCACGGCGCGCCAGGCACTCGGCTACCGGGAGGTGCTGGCCCACGTCGAGCACGGTGTCCCCCTCGAGGACTGCCTGGAAGAGGCGGTACGGCGTACCCGCCAGTTCGCCCGCCGCCAGGCCTCCTGGTTCCGCCGCGACCCCAGGATCGCCTGGAGCGCCGGGCCTGCCGAGGCGTCGGAGCTGCTCGAACGGGCGCTCCCCTTGCACGGCTGAACGGCGTCGCCTGCGAGAATGGAGTCCGTGCACGCCTCCAAGCACGAGGGCGCCGGTAACGACTTCCTGGTCGTGCTCGACCCCGACGACTCCATCCGGCTCTCGGTGGCCCAGGTCCGCCTGCTGGCCGACCGTCGGCGCGGCGTCGGGGCGGACGGCATCATCCGGGTCTCCCCAGGTCGGGACGGCTGCGACGTCTCCATGCAACTGACCAACGCGGACGGCAGCGACGCCGAGATGAGCGGGAACGGCATCCGGTGCCTGGCCCAGGCAGCCGTCGACGCGGGGTGGGTCCGGCCCCCCCGCTTCACGGTGGCCACCGCCGGCGGCACGCGGACGGTCGAGTACACGGCAGGCCCGGTCGACGGCTGGGCGTCGGCCCGGGTCGACATGGGGCCCGCGAGGCTCGGGCCGGACCAGGCCCAGGAATTCGACGACCGCCGGGCCCGGACGGTCGACGTGGGCAACCCTCACCTCGTTCTCCTCGGCCCCGACACGGCAAGCGTCGAGGTCGCCGAGCTCGGACCGAAGCTGCAGGCAGCCTTCCCCAAGGGGATCAACGTGGAATGGATCACCGTCCTGGCCGACGGCGAGGGCGAATTCCTCGATTTCCGGGTGTGGGAGCGCGGGGCCGGTGAGACGTTGGCCTGCGGCACCGGGAGCGTCGCGGCGGCGGCGGCCGCCCGGAGCTGGAAGGCGGTCGACGGCGACGACGTGGTGCGGGTGCGCAATCCCGGCGGCATGCTCGAGGTAACGCTCGGCGCCGACGAAGACGCCACCACATACCTGGCCGGGCCGGTGCGCAAGGTGGCCGACGTCGAGATCCATCCGGGGATGCTCTCTTGAGCAACGTGCTGCCCGGGACGCTCATAGAGCGCGCCTTTCGGGAACGCATCCTTCTCGTCGGCGTCGTCTTCCCCGGGCTCACCAACGAGATGGTCGACGAAGAGCTCGACGAGCTCGCACTGCTCGTCGACAGTGCGGGCGCCGACGTCGTCGGGCGCGTGGTGCAACGACGCGACGCCCCCGATCCCGCCACGTTCGTCGGGCGCGGCAAGGCGGAGGAGATCGCCGCACTGAGCCAGAGCCTCGACGTCGACACGGTCGTCTTCGACGACGAGCTGACGCCGGCGCAGCACCGGAACCTGGAGAAGCTCTTCGG
>DASXBZ010000127.1:0-5345 GCA_036491435.1 Acidimicrobiales bacterium | reverse complement strand
CACCGACGAGGGCGTGTTCTATTCCTACGCCTACCCGGAGCCGCCGGGGTTCGCGGCGCGCGCGGTCGCGCCGGACGCGGCCTCCTACGACGAGGAGTTGGGCGAGTTCCTCTTGCCGTATACGGCCGTGCGCGAGGCGGAGGACCCCGACGGCGCGTTGCTGTCGTTCCTCCAGAGCACCTATGAGGCGGCCGCCGACCTGGGCGGGTGGGACCGCGCCGCGCTCGAGGTCACGAATCCACCCTCGCTCGGCGACCCGCGGGACTGAACCGCCCCGCCGGCCCCAGCGGCTATTCGGCCGGCGCTGCCTCCGCTGCGTCCGGCGTCGCCTCCACGGTCGCCTCGACGTCTGCAGGAGCGGCACCCTCGGCCGCCGGCGTCTCGGCCGCACCGGCCTCGGCACCGGCCTCGGCCTCGCCCTCGCCACCTTCCGGCGGATGCACCTGGGTCCCGACCTCGGTGGCGAAGTCGGCCCACGCCGCCTGCGCCTCCGTCTCGGGGGTGAACTCGCCCTCGGCGTAGTCGAAGCCGATGTAGTTGCCCTCTTCGTCGTAGGCGTGCTCGCCGAAGGCCTCGCGGTACTCCTCGGAGACCTCGCCGCCCTCGGCCGCCTGCTTGATCGACAAGCTGATGCGGCGCCGCTGCAGGTCGATGTCGATGATCTTGACCCACAGCTCCTCGCCCGGCGTGACGACCTGCTCGGGCAGGTCGACGTGGTGCACGGCCATTTCCGAGATGTGCACGAGCCCCTCGATGCCGTCGCCCACCTGCACGAAGGCGCCGAACGGCACCAGCTTGGTGATGCGGCCGTAGACCAGTTGGCCCACGGCGTGGGAGTCCGCGAACTCCTGCCACGGGTCGGACTGCGTCGCCTTCAGCGAAAGGCTGATGCGCTCCTTGTCGAGGTCCACGTCCAGCACCTCGACCTCGATCTCGTCGCCCACCGTCACAACCGACGACGGGTGGTCGACGTGCTTCCAGCTGAGCTCGGAGACGTGGACGAGTCCGTCCATGCCGCCCAGGTCGACGAAGGCGCCGAAGTTGACGACCGACGACACGATGCCCTTGCGGCGCTCGCCCGGCTTGAGGTTCTGGAGGAAGTCGCCGCGCTGCTCCTTCTGCGCCTCTTCGAGCCACGCCCGGCGGGACAGGACCACGTTGTTGCGGTTGCGATCGAGCTCGATGATCTTCGCCTCGATCTCCTTGCCCACGTACGGCTGCAGCTCACGGACACGACGAAGTTCCACCAGCGACGCCGGCAGGAAGCCGCGCAGGCCGATGTCGACGATCAGGCCGCCCTTGACCACCTCGATGACGGGGCCGCTGACCATCTCGCCCTTGTTCTTCTTTTCCTCGATCGTCGTCCACGCCTTCTCGTACTGCGCCCGCTTCTTGGACAGGACGAGGCGGCCTTCCTTGTCCTCCTTCTGGAGGACGAGGGCCTCGACGTGGTCGCCGAGCTTGACGATCTCGCTCGGGTCGACGTCGTTGCGGATGGACAGCTCCCGCGACGGGATCACGCCCTCAGACTTGAAGCCGATGTCGAGCAGGACCTCGTCCCGGTCGATCTTGACCACCGTGCCCTCGATGACGTCGCCGTCGTCGAAGGAGATGATCGAGTCCCCCATCGCCGGCTCGAGGTCGGCGTCCCCGAGGTCGTCGTCGACGATGGTGCGGGGGGTGTAGTTGCCCTCGGCGTCGAAGGTCCCCATCTGCTCGGGGGAAAGGAGGGAGGTGCGCTCGGTGCGCTCAGCCGTGTCGGCCATGGTTCACTGCTCCTGACTGGGTTGCGATCTGCAACCGCAGGACCGCGCCGGGGTCGTGTCTCGATGGATATGGGCTCGCTCCGCCGCACGGCGCCGGCGGGCAAGGCCTGCCAGCGTAGCAGCTGGTCAGGACGGTTCCGACGGCGGGCGTCGGGGCTTGGCAGTCCAGAGCCCGCGCCCATCGACGAGATCGTCCGCCAATGCAGCGATCCTCATCGACAGCATCCCTGTGACCATCGCCTCGTCCTCGACATCGGCTGGGTCCCTGCGGCCCGAAGCGTTGATCTCCGCAGCCGCTCGGAGGAGCGCCTGCCGGCGAACCATTTGTTCGAACGGCTCGTCTGGCGCGAAGAAGTACCGAACCCGGCTCCCGAGCGCTGCCGCCACTCGGTCCAGCGTCGACATCGGCATCGTCCGGGCGACCTCCGCTTCCTCGAGTTGGTCCACTCGTTGACGGCTAACCCCGAGCTGCACACCCAACTCGGACCCGGACATCCCAAGCGCCTCCCGGATGACTCGGATCCATCCGAGCTCAGGGTCAGGTCCGAGTCGATCGCCGAGGTCGCCGAGCAGCTGATCGAGGTGCTGCCGCCTAGCTGCCCGCCACACCCCCACGTTGGCGGCCTTGATGCGGTCTCGGCTGGACATGTCGGGCGGCACCTCCGAGTGCATACGGCGCGCTTCTTGACAGTCGTCCTCCAACGTCAAGAACCCGCCTCTATGCACTCAGAACGGTCGCCCGGCGGGTGGCAATGCGACAACCGCCGTCGTGCCGATCGCGGGGGCTCAGCCCTTGGCGGCCGCCCAACTGGGTCCTGTCGCCATCGAGACGGTGAGCGGGACGTTGAGGTCCGCCGCTCCGGTGAGGGCAGCCTCGGTGCGGCGGATCACATCCTCCTCCTCGCCCGCGGCCATCTCGACGATCACCTCGTCGTGGACCTGGAGCACGAGGCGACTCTCGAGCTTCGCCTCCTCGATGTCGCGGTCGAGGCGCACCAGGGCGAGCTTGAAGATGTCGGCGGCCAGGCCCTGGATGCCGGCGTTCATAGCCTGGCGCTCGGCCGCCTGCCGGACCCGGTAGTTCGCCGCGTGGAGGTCGGGCAGCGGGCGGATGCGGCCGAACATGGTGCGCGTGTAGCCGCGGATCTTCGCCTCGGTGACGGTGTCGTCCATGTACTGCTTCACGAGCGGGAAGGCGCCGAAGTAGCTGTCCATGATGGCGGCGGCCTCCTCGACGGCCACGCCCAGGCGCTGGCTCAGGCCGTAGGCCTCCATGCCGTAGGCGAGGCCATAGGAGACCATCTTGCAGAACTCGCGCTGGGTGTGGGTGACCTCGTCGGGCGGAATGCCGTAGACCGCCGCCGCCACGGTGCGGTGCACGTCGGCGCCGCTCGTCATGGCGTCGATGAGGCCAGGGTCCTGCGACAGGTGCGCGATGCAGCGCAGCTCCACCTGGTCGTAGTCCGCCACGAGGAACGTGCACCCGGGGCCGGGCACGAAGGCCTTGCGGAACTGCTTGCCGAGCTCGCTGCGCACCGGGATGTTGTGGAGGTTGGGGCGGTCGGAGGAGATGCGGCCGGTGCGCGCCACGGTCTGGCCGAACGAGGCGTGGATGCGACCGTCGGCCTGCACCTCGGCGAGGAGGCTCTCGCCGTAGGTCGAGCGCAGCTTCTCCACCTCGCGGTAGTTGAGAAGCGTTTCGATGATCGGGTGCTCGTCGCGCATCTTCTCGAGCGTCTGGGCGTCGGTGGAGTAGCCCGTCTTCGTCTTCTTGCCGGGCGTGAGCCCGAGCTCGTCGAAGAGCACGGTGCGCAGCTGCGGGGTCGAGTTGACGTTGAACTCGTGGCCGGCGATCTTCTGCACCTCGTCCTGGAGCGTGGCGGCGGACGCCTTGAGCTCGTCGGCGATCGACTGGAGCTCGTGGCGGTCGACGGCGATGCCGGCCACCTCCATCTTGGCGAGGACGCGGACGAGGGGGCGCTCGATGTCATCGTGCAGTTCGAGCATGTCGTCGGCGGTGAGCCGAGTGCGGAAACTGTGCGCCATGGCGAACACGTCGGCCGCCTCGCCGGCCGCGTCCTTGGCCACGTCGGCCGCCGTCTCGCCGGGCTCGAGGATGTCGAGCGAGAGCTGGCCGGTCTGCTCCCGGAGCTGTTCGAGCTGGTACTCCCCGGTCGACGCGTCGAGCAGGTAGGCGGCCACCGCCGTGTCCATCTCGAGGCCGTTGACGTCGATGCCGAGCGGCAGGAGCGAGCGCATCAGCTCCTTCACGTTGTGGCCGAGCACCGGCTGGGCGAACAACGCGTTGAGTTTGGTGACGACGGTCTTGGCGGTCAACTGGTCGCTCGGCAGCAGCACGCCGAGGCCGGCCTCGTCGCCCTCCGTCGCGAGCACGAGCAACGCCACCAGATCGCTCCGTCCGGGGAGGCCGTTCCAGCGCCCGGCGACAGCGAGCGTGCCCGTGCCGAGCTCGCCGAGCTGCTTGGCGGCCTCGGCCGCAGTGGTGGGGAGCGCGACGTCGCGCACCTCGATGGGCCCGGGTGCGGGCTCGGCGTCACCGGCGGTCGCCGCGTCCACCCGGGAACGCGGCACGCTGCCGGCCAGGGGCTCGCCGAGCGCGCCCGCGTCGAGCAGCTCGACCAGGCGCTGCCAGACCGTCTTCATCTCGTATTCCTCGAACGTGGCCTCCGCCCGCGCCGGATCCCAGCCACCGAGCTCGAGCTGGCCGACGTCCACGTCAAGCGGCACGTCGCGCACGAGCGGGATGAGGCGTGCGTTGCTCCGGGCCAGCTGCTCGTTCTCCTCGAGGTTCTGGCGCAGCTTGGGCGTCTGCTCGGCCACATGGCTGAAGACGCCGTCAAGATCCCCGTACTTGTTGATCAGCTTGGCGGCGGTCTTCTCCCCCACGCCCGGGATGCCGGGGAGGTTGTCCGAGGGGTCACCGCGCAGCGCGGCGAGCAGCACGTACTTCTCGGGCATGACCCCGGTGCGCTCCACGATGCCGGCCTCGTCGTAGAGGGTGTAGTCGCTGACGCCGCGCTTGTTGTAGAGCACGCGGATGTAGGGGTCCTGCACGAGCTGGAAGCTGTCGCGGTCCCCGGTGACGATCACGACCTCGCACTCGCGTGCGGCGGCCTGCGTGGCGAGCGTCGCGATGACGTCGTCGGCCTCGAACCCGGGCGCCTCGATGACCGGGATGGCGAGCGAGTCCATGATCTCGCGGATGATGTCGAACTGCGCCGGCAGGAGCCACGGCGTGGCGGCGCGGCCCGCCTTGTAATCCTCGAGCATCTCGTCGCGGAACGTGTCACCGGGTGCGTCGAAGGCGACCGCCACCGCCGAGGGCTTCTGCTCCCGGATGAGGTACTGGAGCATGGAGGTGAACCCGTGCGCCGCATTGGTGACCACCCCGGACTTGGTGGCGAGCGTGTCGGGCAGTGCGTAGTAGGCCCGGAAGGCGAGCGACATGCCGTCGAGGAGCAGCAGCGGTCCCGTGCGCGCGTCCCCTTCTGCCATCCTCCCGAGACTAGGGGGTCAGTGTGCCGTCGACGACTTGCTGGGCGATGTCGCGCATGCGGG
>DASXBZ010000126.1:0-22944 GCA_036491435.1 Acidimicrobiales bacterium | reverse complement strand
GCGCAGTTCTACGGCTCGACAGGCAGCCTGGTGCTCAACAAGCCGGTCGTTGGGATGGCTGCGACCTCGTCGGGCAACGGCTACTGGTTCGTAGCCTCCGACGGCGGGATCTTCAACTACGGCGGCGCTTCGTTCTCCGGGTCCGAAGGCGGGAAGCCGCTCAACGCGCCGATCGTCGGCATGGCCGCCACGCCCGACGGCGGGGGCTACTGGGAAGTCGCGTCCGACGGCGGCATCTTCGGCTTCGGTGACGCGAAGTTCTACGGTTCGATGGGTGGCAAGCCTCTGAACAAAGCCATCGTCGGCATGGCGAGCACCCGCGACGGACTCGGCTACTGGCTCGTCGCGTCGGACGGTGGCATCTTCAGCTTCGGTGACGCCGGTTTCCACGGCTCCACGGGCGGGACAGCGCTCAACAGGCCCGTAGTCGGCATGGCTGCGACATCGGACGGGCTCGGCTACTGGCTCGTCGCGTCGGACGGCGGGATCTTCAGTTACGGGGACGGGCAGTTCTACGGGTCGACCGGCGCCATTGCGCTCAGCAAGCCGGTGGTCGGCATGGCGACCACCAGAGGGGGCGCCGGCTATTGGCTGGTGGCATCAGACGGCGGCATCTTCGCCTACGGCGACGCCGGGTTCACCGGATCCATGGGCGGCAGCCCGCTGAACAAGCCCGTCGTGGGAATGGCGTCGGCGAGTTAACCTCCGGGGACCGACGTGTGTCGGCTCGCCGTCTCGTACGCCCGAGCCGCGATCCCGCCTGATCCTGACTGATGCCCCTACGAGAGATCCCGAGAATCTCGATGCCCGGCATCGAGGATTTCCTACGCGAGTACGTGTTCAGGCGCCGCCCCGTCGTGATCACCGATCTTTTCGCAACGCAAGAAATCGCAGGCATTGCGACGGTCGAGGACGCGCTGGAGACCTGGGGAGCGATGCCGATTCAGCTCCAAGAGGAGTACACCGCTGCGGAGGGCAAGGACCAGCCGGACCAGCCCGTGGTGATGGAGTTCGCCGAGTACGTCGAGCTCATCCGAACCGATCCGTCGACACGCTTGTGCTGCACTGAGTACGAGACGCCGGCTCGTGTCCTTGCCACGTTCCGCTTGCCGGGGGTGTGTACGGCGAGCGCGGGCGCCGATGCCGACGAGATCTTCGGGCTGCCCAAGAAGTACGGCGACTTCGACTTGACGACCAATACTTTCATCGGGAACGTCGGGAACGTCGCGCATCTCCATTTCGACGGAGATCAACGTCAGGTCTTCCTCCACGAGGTCTACGGACGCAAGCGGGTCGTATTGTTCGACCCGCCTTCGGCGCGCCACCTCCGCACGTTGGATGGCCCCTATTCACGCCCGTCCCTCGCCGGGCTCTATCTCGAGGCGATGGACACCGACGAAAAACTCGAACAGATCGCGCGGGCGGACGGGTACCACACGATCCTCGAGCCGGGCGAGACCATCTACATTCCGATGCTGGCGTGGCACCACGTCGAGTACCTCGATGACGCGATGTCGGTGAACCTGCGCTTCGGGCGCACGAGTTTCGGACGCTTCTTGTCGCTCGACAACTTTCATCGAGATCCCTTTATCCAGAACGTGGCGAGCAAGATGGTCGGTCCAGCGGACGCGTTGCGGTCCTTTGCTCCCCTCGTGGAACAGGTGAAGGCCACTTATCGGAGGCCGGCGAGGGACATGACTGAGCGAATCCGTCTCATGCGGGCCCTGTTCAGGGACCTGTGTGCTCACGTCACACCCGAGGCGGTGCCCGACGAGCTGTGCCCCACCGAGAGGGAAGAGGAGCAGGTCGAGCGGATCGTGAGGAGCAACGACCTGCGGGGCGGTCTCAAGTACGCGGATCCCGACACGATCGCCCGTACGCGCCCCGTCGGACCGGTGTCGGACCGCCAGCTCGAGATCCTCCGGGATGGCATCACCACCGCCGGCTACAGCAAGGAGATCGAACACGCCGTGATGTTCAATCGATTCGGCAAGTCGGAACTCAGCGACCTCAGCCGGGCCGAGGCGGCGCAGCTGCTCGGCTATCTGCGGACGCCGGGCGCGTCGTGGTGACGCCCACGAGTCTGAGCACGGCCCAGCTGGTCGACCTCCTCCTCTCCTATGGCGACACCAACTCCGTCGAGCGCATCACCCGCGTGGCGCCGTACCTCGAGCAGCTGGCGCAGGCATTCGGCGATCGCGAGGTCAGGAGCGTGACCGCAAAGGAATTGCACGCCTTTCACGAGCGTGTTACCCCGACTGCTGCCGCGCGACCCGTGCTGGCGCTGCTGGAAGAGAAGGCCGGGAAGTGGGAGGCGGTCTATGCACCCCGGGCCGAAGGCCTGGTCGGTCCACTCCAGTGGGAGAGCGAGAGGCCGGTGCAGGCACTGGTGGATCTGTTCGAACGCCCGGACTTCCGGCCTCGCCGGGTGCTCGAGCTGGGTTGCGGCGACGGCGTCAACGCGGTGTTCATGGCGGCGCAAGGGTGCGAGGTCACGGCGATCGACATCTCGCCGACGGCGCTGAGGATGGCCGAGGCCAAGCGAGGAGCAGCGGGGGTCGAGGTCTCCTTCCTCGAGGGGGACGTCTTCGAGGTGGTGCCGGCGTCGGAGAAATACGACTTCATCTTCGATCGCGCCATGCTCCATCACCTTCAGGTCTTCTCGTTCGAGGACTACAAGAACCTGGTTGCCGACCGGCTCGTCGACGAGGGGTACTTCCACCTGATATGCCACCACGTGTCGGCGCGGCCGACGATGCTCCTCGACTGTCTGTGCGGGTTCGTCGGCATCCTGCTCGGGTTCCTCACGGGTCTGCTGGTCGAGATGGGGACGGGCTTCACGGCAGAAGAGCTCCGTGAGATCTTCTCCGACCGTTTCGCGTTTCGATCGATCGAGCTCGTCCCCGACGACAACGACCGGCCGTTTCTGTTCGTGTCCTCGCTCATGCAGCGGACGGCATAGGAACCGAGGAGCGACATGGACTCCGACGACGAGCCCATTCCCCCCGTCGCCCTCACCGCTCGCCTGGCGCTGGCACCCGACGCGTGGAGCGACGTCGAGGGATACCTCCAACGCGGCAAGGACGCGCTCGGGGCGATCGAGCGGGTGCTCCCGGCTGATTGGACGTGGGAGGGGAAACGAATCCTGGACTTCGGCTGTGGGGCCGGCCGGTCGATACGGCACCTGAGAGGTCTCGTCCGCAACGGCGAGATATGGGGCTGCGACATCGATCCGGCCTGCATCGCCTGGTGCAGTGAGCACCTCGGTCCGTCGATCTCCTTTGTCGCGAGCGGCTCCGATCCCCCGCTGCCGTTCGAGCAGGAGAAATTCGACCTCGTGTACGCATTGTCGGTGTTCACGCACATCGACCGCCTCTGGGCGAGCTGGCTGCTCGAGCTCCACCGCATCCTCGCACCGGGAGGTTTCCTCGTCGCGACCATCATGAGCGAGGGCATGAGCCAGCGCGTGGCCGGAGTGGCGTGGGACGAGTCACAAGTGGGCATGGCCGTCTACGAGTCTGGACAAGGCTGGGAGCTCGGCGGACCGATGGTCCTCCACTCACCGTGGTGGGTGCGCGAGCACTGGGGACGGCTGTTCGAAGTTGTCGACGTCCGGGCTCGTGGTTTCTTCGACGACTCCGGGCAAAGGGCGCAGGACGACCACGGCGTCGCTGTGCTCAAGAAGAGGTCGGGGCCGACGGCACTCACGGTGCCGGATCTCGAACGGCCGAACCCGTCCGAGCCTCGCGAGGCGTCGGCTCTGCAGCACGATGTCCTGCGCCTCCGCGCCGAGGTGGCGAGCTTGCGTCCCCCGGGCGGCACAAACCGGGCGGGCTCGCCCGGCGAGGTTCAGGCCTGATCGAGGTCGCGCCGCTCCTGCTCGCGCACGACCTGTGCGTAGAGATCGCGGACGTTGTGCGCACCGAACCCCCTGGTGCCCTCGCGCTGGATGATCTCGAAGCACGTCGTGGGACGATCGCCGATCGGGGGGGTGAACGCCTGCAGCAGATAGCCGTCCTCGTCTGCGTCGACCAGGATCCCGAGCCGGGCCAGCTCGCGCCAATCGGTCCCCAGGTCGATCTCGCGCAATCGGGGCTCCCCAGCTTCGAGGTAGGACGCGGGTACGTCGAGCATCTGCATGCCGCGGGCACGCAACGCGGTGACGGTCTGGACGATGTCATCGGTGGAGAGCGCGATGTGATGCACGCCGGGTCCCTGGAAGTGGTCGAGATAATCGGCGATCTGGCTCTTGCGCGAGGAGGTCGTCGGCTCGGCCAGGACGAGGGCCGCGTCCCCTTCTGGGACCTGCACCGTGCTCATCGTGAACGCGGAGCCATCGACCTCGACCCTCCGGTCGCCCGGGACCCTCGGCATTCCGAGCGCGTCTTCGTAGAAACGAACCCACCTCTCCCGCGCACCCGTCTCTACGCTCACCGCACAATGATCGATGGAACGCAGGTTGACAGTCGGTTCTCCGCTGGGTAGCGCGTCTTCGCTGCGTCCAGACCCGAGCGTCGCCGGGGTCCTCCTCTCGACGAGGCTGTGCACGCTGTCGCCGAAACCCTTGATCACACGGTCCGATCTCCCGTTCCGCGACGGCATCGCCTCGGCTCCCGCCGCCATCGCCTGCTCGCCGACCGCTGCCGCATCGTCGACCGACAGAGCCAGGTCACGCACGCCATCGCCGTGGCGATCCACGAAGTCGGACACGTCGGACGGGTGTGTCGTCGCGTCCGTCACGAAGAAGACGATCTCACCTTGACGCAGTTCGTACGCGTGCGGCACCGAGTCCGTCCCGCTGTCCAGGTCCAGTGCGGCGGCGGAAAAGCCGAAGCGCGCTTGCAAGAAGTGTGCAGTCGCACGAGCGTCCCGGACCCAGAATTGCAGGTGACTGAAGCCGAGGACCGTCATGTCCGCATTCTCACACGTCGACGAGGAAACACCTGACGTCGTGGAGCCGCTCGCTGACAGCCAACGCGGCGGCGTAGCCGTCGCCCATCGGGAGCTCGGCGACGTCAAGGGGACCGCGCCGGCGCTCGTCGTCGGGCTCGATGAGGCCCGTACCTCGACACTTTCCGCGCGCCTCTTCCTGGGTCCACATCGCGAAGAACTTCTGGGTGCGGCAAGGTTCTGACTCACGGGCCAAATCCCCTGCCTCCTCATTGCCCAGGGCGCGCTGGGCCACCGCCACGACGTCGAGGCCGGGCCGGACCTCCTCGACGTCGACCCCCACCCGCTGCCCCCTGGCGACGGCCACGAGGGCCACCCCTCCGGCATGGGAAATGCTGAAACACAACCAAGCGGCGTCGTGCGGCCACAGGACCACAGGCCTTCCGTCCTCGGTCGCGCCGAGCTCCAGCGCAGACGGATCCACCTCCAGATAGCGGGCCAGGACGTGGCGCAGGAGCACCCGGGCCGCGATCCACCGGCGTCGGTCCAGGTCGAACCGGAACCGGGCCGCCCGGGCACCTTCTTCGACCGACAACACGCCACGGCTTCCGGACCAACGGTTCGCGTGGGCGCGCCAGACGTGCACCTCGCCGAGCGGAAGATCAGCTCCGGGGTGGGCCACTTCCCACGGCGTCCGTGCCGCGCTACGCACTGCCGACCAGTTCTTCCACGCACCTGGCGAGCGCAGAGACCTCAGGCTCGCGCATCATCGACTGATGGGAGCCCAAGACGTAGTGCTCCTCGATGCCCCCGGTCTCGAGCCCGTACCATCGGGCCAGCTGCGCGTCGTGGCGATACTCCTCCGAACGGATCAAGGCGACCGGCGCGTTGCACGGCCCGGCCCTGTATTCCAGGACCATGCGGGCAGCAAGCTCGAGAAGTCGATCCTGGCGGCGGGTGGCCAGCGCCGGCACACGGCCCCTGGTGGCGACATCGAGCCAATCCACGCAACGGGCCCGCAGCCGCTGTGCCGGGGATCGATACCGCGGGTCCACGCTCTGTCTCGCCCGCCGCGCTTCGGGGCTCGGGTCGGGCAGTAGGGCCGGATTCAGCCCCATCTCCGACCGGCCGCCCACCCAGGCCCAGTAGAGCAGCCCGGCGTGCTGACCGCCTCCCAGCGGATAGGCGGCTTGGAGGTCCGGACGAGCCAGGTAGGCGGTGTACACGTAGCGGTTCACCGCGAATGGGCCGCGCACCTCGGCGGGCTCGCGAAGCCACGCGATGAAGGCGTCGGACGCGTCCGGGTCGGAGAAGATGTCGGCCCGCGAGGGCGCATCGGCATGCAGATAGCACGCCAGGTTCATGACCTCGTCGAAGACCATCCCGTTGGCCAGCTCGCGTGGCCGCCACAGCGGCCCGACCGAATCGAGGGCGATGAGCAGCGACACCTGCTCGCCCGCCGCTTCGATGATGCGGGTCATCTCGAACGCCACGAGCGTCCCGAAACATCGGCCCCCCAGGATGTACGGCCCATGGGCTTGGATGCTTCGGATGTCTCTCACGTAGCGCCGAGCCAGCGTCGTGACACCGACGTCGATGACACGCCGGCCGTCCATCCCTCGCGGCTGGAGGGCGTAGAACGGCTGGTCCGGTCCGAGTCGCCTGGCCAAGGTGCCGAAGCCGACGCTGTTGCCGTCTCCCGCGGTCACGAAGAACAGCGGGACTTTCGATCCCGTGACGGTGAGGGAGGCGAGAGGCTGCCCAGGAACATCCCAGCCATTGGACCGGAGAACCTTCTCGAGCTCGCCCACCGTGGGCGCCTCGAAGATCGTGGAGAGCGGGAGTCGCACCCCGGTGTCTTGCTCGATCCGGGCAAAGAGACTGACGGCCAGAAGGGAGTGCCCGCCGGAATCGAAGAAATCGTCCTCCGGACCGAGCGCCGGCACCCCGAGGACCTCTCGCCAGGTCTCGAGCAATTGCTGCTCCAGCGCGTCCACGGTTGTGGGCACATCGCCTCGTGTCGATGACAGTTCCGAAGTCGGCGGTGGGAGCGCGCTCTTCTCCAGCTTTCCGTTCGCGTTCAACGGAATGGTGTCGAGAGAGATGATGACCGACGGAAGCTCGTACGGCGCGAGCCGTTGTCGAAGGTCGTCGCGGACGTGCGCCGTGGTGTTTTCGTCGAGCGACGGTGTCACGTAGGCGAGCAACCTCCGGCCCTCGGGGACGTCCTGCGGCACCACGAACGCCTCCCGGACGGCCGGATGCTCTAAAAAGGCGCGCTCGACCGCCTCGGGTTCGATGCGGAAACCCCTTACCTTGACCTGGCGGTCGATTCTTCCCAAGAACTCGATCGACCCGTCCGGCCGCCACCGCGCCCGGTCGCCCGTCCGGTACAGACGGCCTTCGGGATCCGGTCCGAACCGATCGGGGACGAAACGGGTCGCCGTCAGCGCGGGATCGCCCAGATAGCCGAGCGCAAGTCCATCACCGCCGATCACCAGCTCCCCTGGAACACCCCGCGGCACCAGTGCGCCGCCCTGATCGGTGATGTACGCACGCGTGTTCGCAATGGGTTTGCCGATCGGTACCGTGCCCTCGACCGAGGACCCTGCCTCCATGCGATGACAACAGGTGAACGTGGTGCCTTCCGTGGGCCCGTAGCCGTTCACCAGAACTGCGCCTGCCGGAAGCAGTTGCAGAGTGCGCGCGACGGCCTCGGGCGCCAGCACGTCTCCGCCCGCCAACAGCTGGCGCAGCCGGCCGAAGGTGGCCGGAGCGTGCTCCACGACCTGGTGGAACAGACCTGCGGTCAGCCAGAGGGTGGTCACGCCCAATCGATCCACCATTCGGGCGAGCTCGTCGGGGCCGACCGGCCCACTCGGGGCGATGGCCAGGCGTGCGCCGTTCAACAACGGCCCCCAGATCTCGAACGTCGACGCGTCGAAGGCGACCGGAGCCAACATGAGAAACGTCTCCGACCGGTCGAAGTTCGCGTAGTCGGCGCCGCGCACGAGCCGGACCACGGCACGCTGCGGCACGACCACCCCCTTCGGCGCCCCGCTGGAGCCCGAGGTGAAGGCGACGTAGGCCGGATCGCGGGCGACGACGCGGCAGCGCGGGTTCGTCTCGGGTTGAGCGTCGAGAACCTCCGTGTCCATCAGGAAGACAGGGGTGTCGGACGTGGGGAGCTCGGGCTGGACCGCGGAGGTGGTGCAGATCACGGCAGGCCGGGCATCGTCGATCAAGGCCCGCAGCCGCGACACCGGTTGCGCCGTATCGAGGACGACGTAGGCCGCGCCCGCCTTGAGGATGCCGAGGAGGACCTCGACCATCGAGGCGGAACGCTCCATCGCCACGGCCACGCACGTCCCGGGCCCGACGCCGAGGTCGGCCAATCGGTGCGCCACACGATTGGCTCCTCGATTGAGCTGGTCATAGGTCGACGAGCCCCCATCCCACGTCAGCGCCGGAGCCTGCGGATCTTCTGCGACGCGTGCCTCGAAGACCTCTGCGATCGTCGACTCTCGTTCGTAGGTCGAGCTGGAACCCGCAAGCGCCATGACCACGTCGCCTTGTTCCCTGGACAGCATCGGAACCTGCGACAGTCGGGCCGAGGGGTCGCTGAACAGGACCTCGAGCAACTCGAGGTAGCTGTCGAGCATCGCTTGTGCGGTGGTCTCGTCGAACAGGTCGGTGCTGTACTCCCAGACGATGCTCAGCGACCCGGAGTCCGCACGGCGGTTCACGACGACGACGTTCAGATCCGCCTTCGCCGAGCCGTTGCCCACGGTGTCATCGGCCACGACGGTGACCCCGGGCAGGTCCAGGTCGACGACGGGCGGATCCTGGAACGAGAACAGAACCTGGTACAACGGCGCCGTGCCGGCTTGACGGGCGGGCCGCACCGCCTCCAGCACATCGTCGAACGGCAGGTCCTGATGGGCGAACGCGTCCAAGGTCGACTGCCGCACCTGGAGGAGGAGCTCGTCCACGGTGGGGTCGCCGCTCAGGTCAGCCCGCAGGGCCACGGTGTTCAGCAGCATCCCAATGAGATCTTCGAACGGCGGGAGCCTTCGGTTGGCCACGCCGCTCCCCACCACGATGTCGTCTTCTTCCGAGTACCGGTGCAGCAGCACATAGAACGTCGTGAGCATGGACATGAACAACGTCGCCCCGAGATCCCTGCTCCGTGCACGCAGGCGATCCGCCAAGTCGTCCGGCACCGTGAGGAGGATCCGTGAGCCGCGATAGCTGATGCGTCTCGGGCGCGGATGGTCCGAGGGCAGGAGCAGCGCCGGCCCCAAGTCCTTCAGCCGCTCCTTCCAATAGGCAAGCTGGGCCTTGCCGGCCTCACTGGCTCCTATTCCCGCTTGCCATTTCGAGAAGTCACGGAACTGACACTTCAGAGGAGCGGGTGGGCGCATCGAGGTGTCGACGCGGGCGGAATAGTCGGCCGCCAGGTCGCGCAGGAAGATGCTCCACGACCATCCGTCGTGAACCAAATGGTGCTCGACGTGCACCAAGACGTGGTGATCGTCGGCTAGGCGCACGATCCTCCATCTGACGAGAGGCAGTGTCCCGATCGCGACACGTTCGCTCACGAGTTCGTCGACGATCCTCTGGAGTTCCACCGAGGGACGATCCGCGGTACTCACGTCGACCACCTGCACGGGGACCCTCAACTCGGGGACGACCATCTGACGCCACCCGCCCTTGCGTCGCACGAAGCGCGTGCGGAGCAGCTCGTGTCGTGCGACAACGCCGTTCAGCGCTTCGACCAGCGCCTCGACATCCAGACGGCCGTGGAACGCGATGCAGGCCTGGAATTGGTAGGGCAGCGCCTCCTCTGCCATCTCCGAGATAAGGCAGGTCTGTGCCTGCGTCTTGGTGACCGGAACGCTGCCGCGGTGCCGCTGGGCCCGCGCCAGGACGGGAAGCGCCCCGAGCGGCGCGGTCCCTCCGTCCCGATCGATGCGGCCCGAAAGGCTCTCGACGGTTCCGTCGTCGAACACGTCCCGCAGCGCCAGTTCGACACCGAGCCCTTCACGCACGGCCACCACCACGCGGACGGCGAGGAGCGAGTCGCCACCAAGTTCGAGGAATTGTTCGTCGATTCCCAGTTCGTCGAGCTGGAGTACCCGCTTCCAAATCTCCGCGACGACGGCTTCCGTCTTCGTCTGGGGAGGGCGCCGCTCGCGGCCCGCGCCGACGTCCGAAGGCCGGGGCAGCGCGGTCCGGTCGACCTTGCCGCGTGGCGTCCGGGGCAATTCGCCCAGCGCGACGAAGGCCGACGGGACCATGTGCGCCGGCAGCCGACTCGCCACGTGCTCTTGCAGCTCGAGGAGATCTCCCGCCTGCCCGGCTTCGAACACGACGTAGGCGACCAGCCTGCGGTGACCGGGAAGGTCCTCGCGCGGCACCACGACCACCTCGGCGACCCCCGGCGCCGCGAGCACGCAAGCCTCGATCTCGGCAGGCTCGATCCGGAACCCCCTGATCTTGACCTGGTCGTCGCTTCGTCCCAGGAACTCGAGCGCACCGTCCGGCCGGAGGCGGGCCCGGTCCCCGGTCCGGTACATCCGGGAGCCGGCTTCGTCAGCGAACGGATCGGGCAGGAACCTCTGCGCCGTGTCGTCCTGTCTGTTCAGGTACCCGCGTCCGACGCACAGACCTCCGATAAAGAGCTCACCCACCTCCCCGTCGGCCACCGGCGTCCCGGTGTCGTCCAAGAGGTACAGCAACGTGTGGCCGAGGGCGCGACCGATGGGCACTGGCGCGTCAACCTGCTGGCGCTGCACGTGATGGAACGACCCGCACACCGTCACCTCGGTCGGCCCGTAGAGGTTCACGAGAGGCGTCCGCGGATGCGTCTCGATGAACCGCTGGGCATGCACGGGCGACATGACGTCGCCACCCACCAAGAGCAGCCGCGGGAGCCCGAGCTCCTTGATATGGGTCTCGACGAGCTGCCGGAACAGCCCGGGTGACAGCAGCGCGACGTCGACCGACTTTTCGTCGATGAGCCGAGCGATCTTCTCGGGATCCGGATAGGCCGGCGCGACCACCAGGCGCGCGCCGGCCGTCAGCGCGCCCCAGATCTCCCAGGTCTGGGCATCGAAGTCCAGCCGGCTGACCTGCAACATCGCCTCACCGCGGCTCGGCATCAGGTGGGCAGCCCCCTCGACCCGGCGCAGGACGTGCCGGTGCTCGATCATCACGCCCTTCGGGCGTCCCGTCGATCCCGACGTGTACATGACGTAGGCGAGCGCGTCCGGTGGCAGCGCGCGCCCGGCCAGTGCGTCGGCCGACGCCGTGCCGTGTCCACCGCTTCGGGCATCGAGCTCGAAGGGCAAGACGGGAACGCCGTGGAGCTCGAGTGCATCGGCGGAATCCGCCCGTGCGACCACGATCCGGGCCCCGGTGTCGGAAAGAATGAATTCGACGTGTGCGGGAGGATCGGTCGGATCGACCATCACGTACGCCGCCCCAACCTTGAGCGCCGCAAGGAGCCCTACCACTCCTTCGACGGAGCGCTGGATGCCGACAACCACGCGGTCCCCCGGAACCACCCCCGCGCCGGCGAGACGATTTGCGAGTCCGTTCGCCGCCTCGTCCAGTTGGCGATAGGTCAGGGCCTCCGTCTCCGATTCGACCGCGAGCTGATCAGGAGTCAGCTCCACCCATCGCTCGAAGACCGAGACCAAATTGTCCGCGCGGGTGGACCCGGCCGTCATCGCGCTGTTTCGAGGCCCACAGTGTCGAGTTGCCGACCCTCTTTCGAGAGGACGTCACGCGGTTTCACACCGTTGCCCTCCAAGAGGCCGTGACAGAGCCGGATGAGTTCACCCGCATACCCCGAGGAGTCATGGTGCTCGAGCACGTATTGTCGGCCCGCCGCACCCACCCGCTCCAGCTCGTCCTTGTCGAGTCCGAGGACTCGATGCAGGGTGGATGCGAGGGCATCAAGATCGTTGGGTTCGAAGAGGAACCCGGTGTCTCCGTCGGTTACCAGCTCGGGGACGCCGAACACCGAAGCCGACACCACGGTCACGCCGAAACACATCGCCTCGAGCATCGAACGCGGGAGCGACTCCACATCCGATGCCGACAACAGAACGTCGGCGGCGCGATACCACCGATACGTGTCGCTGTCGATCGGAATGATCCTGCATCGGTCGGTCAGTCCCACGGTCCGGATATACCTCCGGAGCGTCTTTGAGTACTCCGAGTTCGTGTCGCCGACGAAGACGAGATCCCATTCGGGGTGGTCGTCTGCGATCCTGGAAAACGCTTGCGCAATCCGCGTCTGTGCTTTGCGTTGTTCGATCGTGCCCATCACCAGGATCATCTGAGAGTCGGGCCTGACATCCACTTCGGTCCTTGCGGTGTGCCGAGAAACCAGCCGGGCGTAATTCTCGATTTCCTCTGTATCCACGCCGTAAGGGACGACGACCGAATGACCGGGTCTGCTCCAATCGGCGTAGAGGTCTCGCGTGGCGGACGCCTCGAACACCAGGGCGTCCGCCGCTTCCATGGCACTCTTGGCGGCGTCCAGCACGGCCGGGTCCATCGGTGAGCCGAAGGCAACCGTCATGAGGACCAGGGGCGTGAAGCTCTCGTGGACCGCCCACACGGTCGGAAGCGAGAGGCGGGCAGCGACGTCCGCACCGCTGAAGACGTGGGCGGTGTTGACCAAGGCAACGTTGTGCCCGCCACTCGCCACGAGCGCTGCAAGCTCTGTGATCCGGCCTTCGTAGCGTTCCGGGTCATCGACCGGGGGCTCGTCGGTCACGTGCACCGCGATCCCCCGCCGCTCGGCCGCTTCCCGCAACGGTCCGTCCTTGAAGGAGACAACGGTGCAAGCGAACCGTGTGCCGGCCCCGGCCTTCTTCAGGAACTCGTCGAGCCAGAGCTGCCCTCCCCCGAAATCCAGCTGGTGCGTGAAGACCACGAGGTTGAGGTCGAGCGATCGTGGTGCGTCAATGGTCGAGAGGAGCTGCTGACGGCGGCGGACATGCACTGCGGACCGGTCGGATCTGTCGGTCGGCGGCGTGGCCCGTCGCACCCGCAGGGCACGTTCGAAGAGGGGGACCGGTCGCCCGTCCGAGGATCCGGCAACCAGCTCCAGCTTCACCGTGGACGTGGCTGACGACACGGAAGACAGGTCGACCCAGTACTCGAAACCACTGATCATCCCGCCGGGCTCGGGCCGCTCGACCTCGAGGCCCGGGTTCGGAAGGCCCATGCGCGCACGCCCGACGCACTCGCCGTTCACCAGAACGTCGAGACGACTCACCGCATCATGGCCGCGCATCGCCCACCCCCGGACGGGGAAGACCTCGCCGACGGCGTCGCCTGCGCGCGGCTGGTGCAGGTGGCCGACATATTCCATCCGTGAACTGTCGGCGTCCCTCGCCGGGTCCGTACGCATCTCCTCGACGACCACAGAGAACGCGTCGAGCACGACCGGTGGAGAGTCGACGTCACCCCAGACGAGCACGGAGAGGTTCGCCGACTCTCCCCTCTTCCGGCCGCCGAGACCCACGAAGACCTGCCACCCGGTATCGGCCAGGTTCTCGCTCCGTGCGGCATTCGCAACGTCGCGCCGCAGGACGGAGCCCACGGCGGCGCGCCCGACGACGACGCCGTCCAAGCAGACCGCGACGGCAAGAGCCGGGCGGTCTCCCCACGCACACCAGCCGCGGACCGTGAACCCGAGCTTGTCGACCTGAGCGTCCGGGGCGGGCTCGTCGATATGGCCCCTGACTTCGGGGACCGAGCCTCGGGCCAACACCACCGGAGGCCGGGCGGACTTGGCGGGACGATACCGCGCCCAAAAACGGATCCAGATGTGCTGTACCCGAACCAGCGGGCGACGCGTCATGCCCAAAGGCTTTCCGGTTCTCGCGACCGGACGACCGGGTGCGCTTCATCGGCTGGCGGCAACGCCAGAACCTCGATACGCATTGCCAATCGCCAAACCTCCACCAATGCCTGCCCCTCGCAAAAGTTGCATCGCAGACTATCCGTCCCGCCGCAGGGGCCTAGGGACGAGCCGCCCCGCACGGTCCACGGTTCTTCCACCACACCGTCATGACCCGTCCGTCGGGCAGCCGCACGCCGGCCGAGGGGACGAAGCCGTCCGACCGCACGGCTTGGATCGTTTCGCCGTAACCGACATGGGGTGAGAAGTTTCCGCTGGCCTCCCCCGCCCTCCCCGTAATGACGAGATTGGGCTGGCCGAGATCCGGGTCGTTGAGTTGGCGCAACGGGGCCTCCCCTTCCACCTCGGAGCGAGGCTTGAGGAGCCCCGTCGGGAGACCTGTGCGATACCTGAGTTGGTAGTCGAGATCCACGCTGTTCGTGTTGAACAGCGGGTCCTGGATGGCGAAGAACACCACGGGGTCGCAGCCATGTTGCGCTGCCGTGTTCCGGAGCGCCGTCGCCATGCGCTGGCTCGGTGCAATCCATTTCGCCAAGTAGGACGTCTCCCCGGGCGTTACGCCCGATCCGACGCACGGCATATGAGGGCGACAGGCCGCGCCGTTGCTCGACGCGTAACCGAGGAACGATCCGCGTCCGTCGAACGCAGTCGCTGAGAACGACCCGATCGACACGGACTGAGCCTGCGACGAGACGTCAGGCAGCGCGTCGCTCATGCCGGCAAAGGAGATTGCAGCCGCCAGCACGCACACGGCGGCGAGGTACGGCCGAACCGGCCGCATCGAACGGCTCGCCCCCCAGGCGGCCAGGATGAGAACGGCGGGAATGAACGGAAGCTCGAACAGAAAACCCGAATTGTCGGTAGTGGAGAGGACCAGGTAACCCCATCCGACGAAGATCACGACGATCGCCTCGGGCCGGCCGAAAAAGCGAACCGTGCGTTGTCCCCACGTGCCATCGCCTCGTTGCCGACCGCGGTTCGCCCACCAGGAGGCGAGACCACATGCGACGCATGCCAACACGGCGATCGTCATGGGCACGAAGAGTTCTGTGTCGACGACCTGGTGGAGACGGTACGTCCACCAGCCGACCGAGAGCACCGATCGTGACGCTCCGTACCTGTTCGCCTCGGGCCCGTAGCCGTAGGTCGTGAGGTAGCGGAGGACGAGATGCCACGTGGCCGTGTACCACGCGGCGGCGACCAACAAAGCCGCCCCGAGACCCGCGACGGCATGAAGGATCTGCCGCCGTCTCGCTCCGGTCGCTGCGAGGGTGACGACGGCGGCGAGTACGAGTCCCGGCAAGAAGGCCAGGACTATCGTGCGCGACAGCGCAGCCAGTCCGAGGAGCCCACCCCACAAGAGGGACAGCCACAACGAGGTGAAACGTTCCGTGCGCACCTGTACAGCCAGCACCGCCGTGAGGGCAGCGGTCGCGCTGACGGCCAGGCTGAATCCCCGGCTGGCCTCGACCAGACCGGGAGCCGTTGCAGCGAAGACCGCCGCAACCAGGCTCCAGTTGCGGTTCATGATCGACCGCGCCGCCCAATACGTCGCGACAACGGCCACCACGTAGAAGAACTGGTTCACGTTCAACAACCCGTAGGGGCCCACTCCGGTGATCCAGTGGACCACGCCCGCTGTCATCGGAAGAAGGGGAGCTTGGGGGTCGGGCACGCGCAGCGCCGTCCAAATACCCCCGAGGCCGTTGGCGTGGAGCGCTTGGCCGTCGCGTATCGCCCGCTGCAGGTAACCGGCCTCGTCGATGTCGAAGGGCAGCCCGCTCCGGTAGGTGGCGATCCACCACGCGTTCACCGACACCGTGAAGCACAGGACTCCCACCAGAGTGAGTGGCTGCCACGGGAGGCGCCTGTGCGCAGGCCGCGCCGGCGCCTGTTCGACGCGCACCGTCTCGTACACCTGCACGCCGGACGTCATGAGGTCACCGGCGAACGAGGCTACTTTCGATCAGTCCGGGGGTCCCCCCACCGCGGCGGTCCGCAGCGGCGCCCCGGCGAGTGACTACTTGGCCGCCAGCCGCTGCTTGGTCGTCGAGTGAACGGGGTCCTTGTCGAACTGCGGGAGCACGTGCTTGCCGAACGTCTCGACCGCTTCCTGACAGTTCTCGAGCGA
This sequence comes from Acidimicrobiales bacterium, assembly GCA_036491435.1. Taxonomy (GTDB): domain Bacteria; phylum Actinomycetota; class Acidimicrobiia; order Acidimicrobiales; family RAAP-2; genus Bog-473. The sequence goes on along the minus strand of DASXBZ010000126.1, from coordinate 6,979 downwards.
GATGGAGGTCGACAACATCCCGAAGGACAGTTGGTCGGCCCCGGTCCCGACGTAGCGCTCGACCGTCTTTGCCACCTCGTCGGGGCTTCCGATGGCCATCTCGCCCGAGGCGATGCCCGCGTCGAGTTGCTCGGGGGTGACCGGTGGCAGGGTCTCGGGCCACGTGGGGATGCCGGCCGGGCGGGGGAACGTGTCGAGATAGTGGAAGAGAATGCCGATGAAGTAGTTCGTGTCGGCGTCCAGGAAGACCTTGCGTGCCTTCGCCCCGTCCTCCATGCACACCATCTGCGTCGTCACCATCACGTTGTTGTTGACGAAGCCGCCCACCGGGTTCTTGCAGTCTTGGACCTTCTCCTTGTAACGGCTCACGAGCGGCGTCAGCGCTTCGGGGCTGGAGAAGCCGAAGCACAGGACTCCGACGCCGAGCTCGGCGGCGAGGTCGAAGGTGCCGGGGCTACCGGCTGCCATCCAGATGGGCGGGTGCGGCTTGGAGAAGGGCTTGGGCAGGACATTGCGCGGGGGCATGGTGAAGAACTTGCCGTCGTAGCTGTATTCCTCGTCCTTCCACATGCGCACGATCTGGGGAAGCGTTTCGGCGACCATCTCCCGGGTCAGCTCGGAGTCCTCGATCCCGAAGCCCTTCTGCTCCGTGGTCGACGAGCCCCGGCCCGTGCCGAACTCGAAGCGCCCACCCGAGAGGTGATCCAACATGGCGACGCGCTCGGCGATCCGCGCCGGGTGGTTCACCGGCGGCGTGATGTTGAAGATGCCCGAGCCGAGGTGGATGTTGTTGGTGCGTGCAGCCGCGTAGGCGAGGAAGGACTCGTTCGCCGACAGATGCGAGTAGGTGGTGAGGAAGTGGTGTTCGGTGACCCAGGCGTACTTGAACCCGGCCTTGTCCGCTGCCTCCACGTACGCGACCTCGTCCATGATGCGGTCGTGCTCGGCCGCCTCGCCGTGCTGCTCGACGTACCGGGGAAGCACGCACACGCTGTTGAAGATGCCGAATTCCATGGGTTTGCACGTCCTCGCTTCCCGTGCCGCGGTCCGTTCCGCCGGCGCCCCTGGACGGTAACAGCTGGACCCAGAAAATGCAACGTGTTCCAATAATGGGCACTCCATCGCTGGTCAGAGCCGTTCGAAGGTGGAGGTGCGTTCGCATTGGCGTCCCCTGAGCGCCGAAACCGGTCGTCTAGGCTGCCGCCCGTGCTGAGCGGTCCTCGGGCGGTGGCGTCCTCGCTGGTCGCATGGACACAGACGCGACCGACCACCGAGGACGGCGGCGACCGCTCCCGCACCACGAACAGGTGGTGGTTGCTGTGGTCATGCCTGATCGCCGTCGCCGTGCTCGTCGGAACCTTGATCTCGGGCAACACCTTGCGCCATCAGCAGGCCTTCAGCGTTCTCGACGAGAGCGCGCACTACGACTACGTGCTCGATCTGTCGCACGGTCACCTCCCACGTTCGGGCGATCACCTGTCGCAAGAGACGATGCGCGCCGTGAGCTGTCTCGGTGCGTACAACCTGCCGCCACACGGCTGCCGCGTCACAACGCGCAACGCCGCCAACTTCCCCGCCGGGGGCTACAGCTACGAGGCCGTGGACCAGCCGCCCGTCGGCTACCTCCCCTATCTCCTCACGGTCCGCTCGGACGAGTCCCCGCATGCGGCGTTGGTATCGGCGCGCTGGGGCGGGTTCATTTGGAGCGTCATCGCCGCCATCGGGCTCGTCTCGGCGGGTTGGCTGGCTGCCCTCAGCCTTCTGGAGCTCTGCGCCATCTTGTCCATATCGCTGCTCGGGCCGACTGCGGTCAACGTGTCGGCTGTCGTCACCAACGACAGCTCGGCCGTTGCCGCCGGCGCGTTCGTGCTCGTGACGTACTTGGTCGCTCGCCGCTTGAATCGACCGTTGCTCGTGATCGGACTCCTGGTGGGTGCGCTGGTCGGGTTGATGAAGGGGCTGTTCGTCGTCGCGCCGTTCACCTTGCTCGTCGGCGTGATCCTGGCCGACATCGCGGCGCGCCGGAGGCTGACCAAAGAAGCCGTCTTCTCGCGCTATGGCTGCGTGTTGGCCATGACCGTGGGCGCGATCGTCGGCTACGTCGCGTGGCTCCTGCTCGTCGGCGCCCGTGAAACGGTGTCGACGAGCGTCGTGCTCCATGCATTGCAGGGGTTCTCGACCACCGGGCACGTACAACCCAGCACCATCCTCACCGGCATCCAGTCTGAGCTGTCGGGGCTCGTCGCTTGGGTGCCGGCACCGCTGTTCTGGGTGTGGAACCTCGCCGTCTACGGGAGCTTGGCCGGCATGGTCGTCCTCCAGGGTCCCGTGGGCCGGCCACAGCTGCGGGCGATGGCCGCGGCCGTGTTCGTCGGGATCCTGGCGTTGGCGGTGGCCTTCCCCGTCTTCAATTTCGCCGAAGGGCATTACAACTTCGCCGTACCGACGCGCTACGCATTGCCCTTGCTGCCGATCATCGGTTATGTGGTGGCACGCGCCATGCGTGGCCGCGGCCTCCTGCTCGTCGGTGTCGTCCTCCCCGCGCTTGCCGTCTTCGACCAGGTGCACCTGAACCAGTTCTGACGACGCTGCGTGACTCTCCGTTGCAACCTTGTCGAACAGCCAAAAGGAACGACGGTGTTATCCTGCCCACCGTGCTGACAGCGGTGCGCTCCGGAGCACGCCCGCACGATGTAGGGGCGTGGGCAGGTTCGGGCAGTCAGGTCCGGCCAACCGGCCGATGACAGCCATCTGTTCGTCCGTGGGCCCGATTGGTTTCTCGCGTTGAAGCTGCGGGCGCGGAAACCTGGGGCAGCACGTCGAAAGGACAAAACCCCTTTGCGGCTCAACATCGGAAGCGGCCCCTTCCCGGCGGAGGGCTGGTACAACGTGGATGCCAGTCCCGACCTCCATCCGGACCTGGTCCATGACATCGCGCGGGATCGCCTTCCGATGGACGATGTCGACGCGATCTACTGCGGCCATGTCCTCGAGCACTTGTGGTGGAGCGACGTGCGGAGCGCTCTGGAACACTGTCGTGACGCGTTGGCCATCGGCGCGCCGATGCTCGTCGTCGGCCCGGACGTGTTGCGGTCGATCCAGTGCTGGAACGAGGGGATCATCGACTGGGCCGAGCTGGTGACGAACTTGGAGCACCCGTCCTCGGGTGTGCACATGCTCACGCACGACGGGTCGCCCGGTGACCACATCGTCCCGTACAAATGGGAGGACGGTGCCGAGGAGGACGGCTATCGCCACCGGTGGAACTGCACGGAAGAGCGCGTCTGGTGGGCGATGGAACAGGTGGGCTTTCGCGACGTCCACGCGCTGCCGATTGACTCCCCCGTGCTGGACGACTGGCCGCTCGTCAGCCGTATTCCGACACAATGCGCGGTGCTGGGCAGGAGGTAACGGGGGCTTAGCGGTCGACGCCGAGGATGAGGCCGCTCGTCGGCACGCCCGTCCCCGCGGTCACCACGACGTGCTCGAGGCCGCCCACCTGGTTGACCGACGTGCCGCGCACGAGGCGCACCGCCTCGGCGATGCCGTTCATCCCGTGCAGGTACGCCTCGCCCAGCTGACCGCCGTGCGTGTTGATCGGCAGCGCGCCGCCCAGTTCGATGCGGCCGTCACGGACGAAGTCCTTGGCCTCACCCTTCTTGCAGAAGCCGAGCTCCTCGAGCTGGTACAGCACGTAGGGCGTGAAGTGGTCATAGAGGATGGCCGCCTGCATGTCGTCCGGCCCGAGACCCGAGGTCTCCCAGAGTTGGCGCGCCACCACACCCATCTCAGGCAGCCCGAGCAGATCGTCGCGGTAGTAGCTCGTCATCATGTCCTGGCCGGCGCCGGACCCCTGCGCGGCGGCCCGGATCACCGTCGGGGTCGACTTCAGATCACGGGCCCGTTCGAGGGAGGTGACCACGAGCGCCTGGCCGCCGTCGGTCTCCTGGCAGCAGTCGAGCAGGTGCAGCGGCTCGACGATCCAACGGCTGGCTTGATGCTCCTCGAGGGTGATCGGCTTCTCGTAGAACCACGCCTTCGGGTTCGTCGCGGCGTGCTTGCGGTCGGCGACGGCCACGCGGCCCAGGTCCTCGCTGGTGGCGCCGTTCACGTAGAGATAGCGCTGCGCCGCCATGGCGACCCAGGAGGCTGGGGTGAGCAGGCCGACCGGAAGGTAAGACGACATGTGCGCCATCTCGGCGGTCGGCAGCGGCGCCCGGCCTTGGATGCCGGCGCCGAAGCGACTGCCGGAGCGCTCGTTGAAGGCCCGGTAACACACGACGACATCGGCCACCCCGGACGAGACGGCGAGCGCCGCCTGCTGGATGGTCGCGCACGCGGCCCCACCGCCGTAGTGGATGCGACTGAAGAACGTGAGGTCGCCGATGCCGAGGCTGCGGGCGATGTCGATGTCAGGGTTGGTGTCCGAGCTGAACGTGACCATCCCCTGCACCTCGGCCGGGGCGATGCCCGCGTCATCGAGCGCGGCGGCCACGGCTTCGACGGCGAGGCGGAGCTCGGAGCGTCCCGAGTCCTTGGAGAACTCGGTGGCGCCGATGCCGGCGATCGCGGTGGTGCCCGAGAAGGAATGCGGCATCAGCCCACCCCGTCCGTGCCGGCGGGCAGGAGCAGCTGCACCGTGCCGGTCACATGGTCACCGAGGTGGTTGGCGCCGCGGATGGCGACGGTCACTGTCCCGCTCTTGCCGTCGTCGGTGGGCGAACCCTTCTCCTTGACCGAGCCGGTGAACGTCATGATGCAGTCGGGGTAGTTGGGCGCGCCGAGACGGATGCTCACGTCGAGAAGGCGGCTGCGCGGCCCCGACCAGTCCGTCACGTAGCGGCCGACGAGCCCGTTCGTGGTGAGGATGTTCATGAAGATGTCCGGTGAGCCGCGCTCCTTCGAGAGCACGTGGTCATGGTGCACGTCCTGGTAGTCACGGCTCGCGATCGCGCCGGACGTGATGAGTGTGCGGGTGATCGGGATCTCCAGCGTGGGCAGCTCGTCACCGACGGCGACCTCGGCGAAGGTAGATCCGGCGTCGACGGTCGTCATGGGGCTGCCTCCGCGCCGACGGACGCCAGGGCCTGCGCGGCGATCGTGGCGCCCAGCTTGGACAGCTGCGCGCTGGGGCCGCCCAGCATCAGCTCGATCTGCTTCCCCCAGAGGAAGTAGCGGTGGATCGGGTACGTGATGTCCGCGCCCATGCCGCCGTGGAGGTGCTGCGTCGCGTGCACGGCCCGCTGGCCGCGTTCTGAGGCCTGCCACTTGGCGACGCGGGCGGACTGGGCCGCCTCACGTCCGGTGTCGTAGAGCCAGGCCGCGTTCTGCCACGTGACGCGCATGGCCTCGATGTCGATCGCGGCGTCGGCCGCACGCAGCATCGTGCCCTGGAAGGTGCTCAACGGCCGGCCGAACTGTTGGCGCGTGTTCAGGTAGGCGGCCGTCTGCGTGAGCGCCGCTTCGCAGACACCGACCTGCAGCGCGCACAGGCCGATGGTGGCCGCCACCAGGAGGTCGTCGAGGACGGCCCGCCCGGCGTGCGGCGCAGCGAGGACGTCGTCGGCCTCGACGCGGACGCCGCTGAGGCGCAAATGCGGGTGGATCTCGCGGTTGGTGGTCACCGTGCGCTCGAGCGTGACGCCGTCCGCCTGCGGATCCATCAGCGCGAGTAGGACGCCGTCGCCGGTCGTCGCCGGCACGACGATGCGCGCGGCCAGGTGCGCCTGGGGCACGGAGAGCTCGGCGCCCTCGAGGATCCAGCCGTCGCCCGAGGCTTCGGCCACGACCGGCGGCGTCGACGTCGGGCTCGATGCCGAGCCGGTGAGGGCGGCCGTGAGCACGACGTCGCCGGCGGCGACGCCGGGCAGCCAACGCGAGCGCTGCGACGAGGAGCCGAAGCGTGCCAACGGGAGCGCGCCGAGGACGAGCGTGGCCCACAGCGGGACCGGTGCGACCGTGTTGCCCTGCGCCTCGAGCAGCAGGCAGAGCTCGAGCAGACCGTGGCCCGCGCCGCCCTCGGCCTCGGGCACCGCCAGGCCGAGCAGATCGGCACCGGCGAGCGCAGCCCACAGGTCACGGTCGATGCGGTCGTCGGTCTGCTCGACCGCCGCGACCCGCTCGGGACCGACCAGTCCACCGAACAGGCCGGTGGCCGCCTCCGAGACCGCCAGTTGCTCTTCGCTGAAGGCGAAGTCCATCAGTTCCCCTCCCCCACTCCGGCGCCGGCGCCCGCCGGCACGAAGACCGGCAGCGACAGCTCCGCGTCGAAGTCGACGAACTCGGCCTGCACCGGCATGCCGATCGTGATGTCCTCGCGCTCGACGCCGCCCAGATTGGCGACGACACGCGTGCCCTCCTCGAGCTCGATCAGGCCGATCGGCAGGGGGTACTCGAACGACGGCACCTGCGGGTAGTGGACGACCACGTAGGAGTACAGGGTGCCGCGCCCGGTCGACTCGACGGTGTCCCATTCCAACGAGCCGCAATTGGCACAGGCCGGGAGCGGTGGGTGGCGCAGCGTGCCGCACGAGGTGCAGCGCTGGATCAAGAGCAGGTGCTCCCGCGCGCCCTCGAACCAGAACGCGTTGTCCTGGGTCAGCGCGGGATGGGGGCGGGGCGGACGCGGCGGCTTGCGATCCGGCGGCAGGAATTTGAGGATGCGGAAGTGCATCGTGGCCACGGGCTCGCCGGCGTCGTAGAGCGCCTGGACCTGCGTCGGGTCGAGCGGCGCGGGCGGCACGTCGGCGTCGGGCACCGCCACGTAGTCCAGGCGCGTGGTGAGGAAGCGCCCGGTGCCGAGCGCCGTGCGCTTGGGTTCCGAGATCGCCTCGATCACCGAGCGCGCCAGCACGCGGTCGCCGACGACGAGCGGGCGCGCGTACTGCTGCTCGCAGTTGGTGGCCACGACCGACGTGAGGCCCTCCTCGTCGAGCAGCTGCATCGTGCGGTCCATCGGGCCCGCGCCCTGCGCGGTCCC
>DASXBZ010000125.1:0-54378 GCA_036491435.1 Acidimicrobiales bacterium | reverse complement strand
CTATACGGCGTGGTTCTTGACGCTCGTCCCCCCGCGTGTCAAGAACCATCCCCGATACACCCAGACGCGGCGCCCGGCGGCCCCCAGAGAGCTCGAGCCAGCCCGCAGGCCTCATGCGCCATCGTGATGGGCCGAGTCGCGTCGAAACCGACCACGGCCTCCTGTGTCCGATCAAAAGCTTGTCGCACGGTCCGTGCCATTGGGTTCGGCGGCTCGCCCATGAGGCCACATCGCCCGTTTCTGGGGGACCTCCGTCAGGGCACGACCCCGCTCAGAACCGAAGACCCACCAATGGGTCAGGCGTCCGAGACGTCAACGTAAAGCTCAATCTCGTTCCCGTCCGGGTCGAGCACGTGCATGCTTCGAGAGAAGCCGCGTTCCGCCTCATAGAGGATCTTGCACCCCGACCCCTCGAGCAAAGTGCGGGCCAGGTCGAACTCGTCTGTTGAGCTGCCGACCTTGAATGCCACGTGAGCGAGCCCAGTCGCGGGGTCCTTTGGCGATGAGGCGGAGGGACACACCTCCATCAGTGCGAAATCGTGATGGTTCTCTGTGGTCTCGAGGGTGAAGAACGTCATAGGGGGATCAGAGTTCCGCGAGATGACCCGCATGCCTAGTGTTCCCGAGTAGAAGCCCTCGGAACGTTGTAGATCCCGGACCTTGAGGACGACATGGCCGAGGGATTGCACGTGCACGGCGATCGCTCCTTCCGTGCGCAACGACGGGTCAGCCGACGACGGCAGCGCGCACGCGGTCGCTCTCTTCGACGCTCATCGGGGGGCCCATCGGCCTGAGGTCGCGTGAGGCGGCTATGCGCGCCATCTCGTCCATCGGCGGGAACTGTGGCTGGGTCGGAACGACACGCTCTGTCGCTGGACGGCTGAGGTCTCGAATGAGGTCTCGGAAGCTGGCGTTGTCGTGCACCAGGAGAATCCGCGCTTCGCGCTCACCGACCACTCGGAACGTGTGTGGCACGCCGCGAGGCATTGAGACCCAGTGTCCAGCTCCGACCAGCAGTTCCTCGTCGCCGCAGCGCACGGCCATCTGGCCGTCAAGGACGTACCAGGTGTCATCGAGGTCGTCGTGGACGTGCAGCGGGGGCGATGAGCCGACTGGCAACGTCATTTCGAGCACAACGGTGTCCATTTCGGGTGCGCAGCGGTGCTCTATGACCAATGTGTCGAGGAACCACCACGCCGGCCCCTGTTCGTTGTCCGGCGAGTCGACGACTGCTTTTGTCATTTCGGCCACCTCTCGTGATGAAGCTATCCCTGAATCAAGCATCGAAACTCACCGACCCTTCGGTCCGGGTCTGCGGCACCCAGCTGCAGATAAGGCCCGACTCACCACGCGGGTCCGGAACCCAACGGGCCACGAGACCCGCTGTCCCTCGCTTGGGCCTGACGTGCCCGACGACCATGGTGTCGAGGGACGACGACGCAAGCGAATGATCGTTCTCGGGGGACACAACAAGGGCTGTCGTCATTTCGGCCACCTCCTCGTCAGAACCTGTCCCGGGCATCGGGTAGTCAGGTATCCTTACGACCTAGATCGTATGGTAACCTTACGACTATGTCAAGCAATCCGGTCGAACGCGCCGGCGGCGAACCAAGCCCGTATGTGGGCGCCCAGCTACGGGTCGTGTGGCAGTGGGTCCGTGAACAGCTCTACTCAGGCGTGGTCGCGGCGGGATTCGATGATCTCAACGCGGCGCACGTCGGCCTCTGGCGCTACCCGGGTCTCGAGGGACAACGTCCAAGTCAGCTTGCGGCCCGGGTGGGGATCACGAAACAGTCGGTGAACGACCTGCTCGGGCACTTTGAACACCACGGGTACCTGGTGCGCGAACCCGATTCGGCCGACGGAAGGGTTCGGGTGATCCGGCTCACTTCCAAGGGTCGGCGCCTCGAACAGACGATCTACGCCGCGGCAGGGGCGGCCCAGCAGCGGATCGCAGACATCCTCGGGCCGCGTCGTTTCGCCCAGCTGCACAGCTCACTCGAACTGCTGACCGAACAGTTGGAAGGTCCTTAGCCTGCCCCCGTCACCGGGGTCGGCACGTGTCCAAGTCTCGCTACATTGAGGTCTTCGCGACGAGAGGATCCCGATGTCGTCAATCCCAGGGCCCGAGCATCTCAGCGGCCATCATCGAGACACCTTGTTGAAGATCTTTCAGCAAGAGACGAACCACAACGTCGAGTGGCACGATGTCGTCTCCTTGCTCGAGGCAATCGGAACGATCGAACAACGGCACGACGACATGTTTCTGTTCCGAATCGGCCAACAGGCCGAGGTTCTCAGGCGTCCAGATGGCAAGGACATCGACGGACAGCAACTGGTCGACTTGCGCCGATTGTTGGCGAGCGCAGGCTACGACACCGTGGCGGCGGACCTCGAAGACAAGGGCAAAGAAGTCTGAAGCTGGACGGCGGCGGCGCAGCTCCGCCGAACTCGTCCCGGATCTCCAAACGCCGGATTTGGGAGAGTAGACCTCGGTCACTGGGGTGTTGGGGCTCGCTGGGAGCGGACCAACCTTCACGGTGAATCGTCGGCCACCAATGTGTCGATGCACGATGTGGCGCCATGAGTCGGTTGGACGATCGGCACCCGGAGCGTGGAGCATGATCGAGATTGAATGATCTCGAGGCAAAGGAGGATCGTGCCAGTTTCATTTCTGACAGTCCATTAGCCCGCGATCTGATCCGCATCGGCAATCAGGTGATCGCTCGTGAAGACGACGCTGCTCTCCGCGCCTACTTCACGGAGGATTACGCCTTTCACGGACCGGGCAGCGAGCTCAGTTCTGATGAGTTGCGCGCGTACTTCGCCTCACTGCGCGCCGCCTTCAGGGATCTGCGACTGGTCCGTGGGCAGATCATCGTGGAGAGCAACTTCTTGGCGGCGCGCACCACGTTCTCCGGTGATTTCACTGGGGTCTTTAGCTACTCGCCGATCGGTCCCGTCGAGCCCACCGGGCAACACATGGCCTGGGAGGTGATCGGTACCTTCAGGTTCGACGACGAAGGTCGGCTGGCCGAGGAATGGGTGCAGACCGACTACCGCAGCTTTTTGACCAAGCTCGGTGTGACGGTGACGGAGACTGCCGCGAATCTGTAGAACGCCCGGGGGCGGCCGACTCACTCCCGACCTTCGGGGCAGGTCGAGCGCCCACGGTCCCGCTGTTGAGGGATGTAGTGGGTTACCAGGACAGCGTCGTTGCCGACAGGGCCTCGATAGCCGCATCCTCGCCTTCGAGATCTACGCGGGCATGTCCCTGGCGCCCGAAGGCGTAGAGAAGGATTTCACCGGGCGGACCGGTAATGGTCACGACCGGCGACCCGTGATGGGCCTGGAACGTCTGATCACCCCATCGCAGTTCCACACCGACGGGCGAGCGTCGGAACGCGCGCCGTCCGAACCAACGCACGACGCGCCAAATGTCGGCCTCCGCTTCCGCATCGAGCTGTCGAGGCTCCCAGCCGTCGCGGCACCGACGGACGTCTTCGTAGTGCACGAAGAACTCGTGGGTGTTGCCCATCCGATCCGCTCCCGGCCGACGCAGCGGTGACCATCTCGGTGGTCCTGTGCGCAGGCTCTCAACGACTTCGGCGTAGGGCCGGCGCAGGATGCCGTGGCGCACGTGCTCACTCCACGGGGCCAGAGCGGGCACGACCAGCCCCGGCACGCTGTCGGGACGGCGATCGCGGGCGACGAGGTGGGCGGCCAGGTCAGCGGTCGTCCATCCTTCGTTGAGGGTGCGCGCGTCGGGACCCAATTCGTCGAAGAGGTCGCAGAGCGCGAGTCGGTCTCGCCGGGCGAGCGGAGGAGCATTCACCAGTCGAGAGGGTAGGCGCCCCGCCTCCCAGGGCCGGCGTCCGGGATCGGTCGCGTGTGCGGCCATGCTCTACTTCCCGGACCAGTAGCCTCGGCCCCTCCACCGGCATCTCTGCCCTTGGAAGAAAGCAGCGCATGGCTTCACTCGTCCTCAAGATGTCGGTCTCTCTCGACGGCTACATCGCCCCACGGGACGGGAGCGCCGGCTGGGAAGCTGCGGGCCGATCTCCCGATGGCGCGGCCTGGGTTCTCGACACGGTGAGCAATGCCAGCGTGCATCTGATGGGCGCCGGCACCTATGCGAGGTGGGCTGACTTCTGGCCCAGCGCGCCGGGACCATTCGCCAAGCCAATGAACGACATCCCGAAGGTCGTGTTCTCGAACTCCCTAAAGTCAGCCGATTGGGCCGAGACGAAGATCGTCTCCGGCGAGCTGACCGAAGCGGTCAAACACCTCAAACAGGAGCACTCCGGTGAGTACCTGCTCGCGCAGGGCGGCGTTCGATTGGCACGGTCGTTGGTCGAAGCCGGCTTGATCGACGAGTACCGACTTGTCATCCACCCCGTCGTCCTGGGCTCGGGAGAGCAGCTCTTCACTACACCGCTCACCATCCACCCGATCAGCACTACCGCCTTCAGCGGCGGAGCCGTCGCTCACGTCTTCACGGCGCAACCTTCCTGAATTCGGAATCTCGGACCGCAGCGCCGGCCGCTACGCGGCGAACCCCGACAGGCTCCGAACTTTGACAAGCATGGTTCGTCGATACAGTCCTCGGCCGAAGGGCGGAGGCGGCGGACTGCCGGGGGATGCTGACGGGAGGCTCCCATGGGTTGGCGCGTGTCACGGCATGTTGGACGGCAGGCGGCCCGCATCGCTGCAACTCTCGCGATAAGCGCGGCAACGATTCCTGTCGCATTGGGCGCGCTCTCAGGGCCCAGCGCGGCTGCCACAAGTTCGGGAGACAGCACCGTCAGTACACAGCAAGTCATCGCGGACGCCGAATGTGACGTCGCCTGGCTGACTACGACATCGCTGATCTCGAAGGAAGGTTGACGATTCCTCCAACTTGTGCACCTGTCCCTGCGGGAGTTCAGCAATCGCTTGCCACGCTCGTATATGACTTGTGCGTACTGGGTTTGTACATAAATTGCGGCCACGGATTCTGCATCCCGCCGGCGGCCGGCACCGAACATTGATCCGATTGGGCGACGGATCCGCCGCGATTTCGGCGACCGGAAGGATTTCGTCGGCGTAAGAGTCTGATCCCGCGAACTTGGGCAGTTCTGGCCTCTTCGCCTCGCGCTGCTGCCCGATTGAGCAGATCAGATCGAGCCGAGTTGGGTCGCCACCTCTATCAAGAGGTCATCGAGGCGCCGACCGAGGATCCATCGACGTAGACCGCCCCACGCACGACAAGCGAGATCTGCATCCGGCATGACCTTCCAAAGAACCATGTGGACGAGCTGGATGCGCCCAGGCTCGCACGGAGACAACATTCCCAACGAGGAACGGCCGTGTGCGATGGGGTCTGCGTGCGGTGCCCAGCGATAGAGCGGACCGCTCGCGACAATGGGGCGTGCCCATGCCCCGCGGCCTGAAGCGTTGGTGGTCGGCCGCCGCAATCGCGTTCTTCGCCATCGGCGTGTCGGTTGCGACATACGCCGCGACCGCGAGCGCACCGTCTCCTTCGGACTCCAAGGGCTCGGGTCGTGTCGTCAGTTCCACACCCGCACGCCCGGCGCGCCCCGTACCCACGACGAGACCGACGGGACCTGCGGCGCGCCCGCCCCCACCGCCCGCAGCCCCGACGACGTCGACCACGTCCACCCCCGTCGCGCTCGCCGGCTGCCCCGTGCCCCCGCGCGCGCCCTTGCCGCCCGCTCCCCCTCCGTGGCACCCGGCCACCCTCGTGACGTCGCTCCCTCCCGTGACGGCGCCGGCCCCGTGGACCTCACACCTCGCTGCCCTGAACGGAAAGGGCATGTGGATCTGGGAGTGGGGCAACACCGACAACGGTGATGCGAACGCGGTCGTCCAACAGGCGCTGTCGGCGGGGCTGCACCAGCTGTGGGTCCGGGTCGGCGACTCGCAGAACGGCTTCTACGGCGCGCAGGAGCTCGATGCGCTCGTGCCCGTCGCCCACGCGCATGGCATCGACGTCATCGCGTGGGGCTTCCCCTACCTCTGGGACCCCGTCGGCGACGCCCAGTGGACCGCGCAGATTCTCGCCTGGCGCGCGTCCGACGGCGAACAGATCGACGGGTATAGCGCCGACCTCGAGGAGTCGACCGAGGGTGTGATGATGAGCGCGTCACGCGCGGCGGTCTACCTCGAGCTCGTCCGGCAAGCGGCAGGAAGCCGGCTGGTCGTGGCGACGGTCTACCCTCCGAGTGACGCCAACTGGGACGGGGGTTACCCCTACGCGGCGATGGCACCGTACGTCGACGCATACGCGCCGATGGTCTATTGGGAGTGCACGGATCCCGGCGCGGACGCGACGACCGACATCGCTCGCCTCCTCACCCTCCGCCCCGTGCACGTCATCGGCGAGGCCTTCAACTTCTCCGACGCGGGCGGACGGACGGTGTCTCCGAGCGGGGCGGAGATCTCCGAGTTCTTGAGCGCCAGCCGGCATGCGGGCGCGCTCGGCGCGTCGTTCTGGGTGTGGCAAGAGGCGACGTCGGAGGAGTGGTCGACGCTGGCCGGTTACCCCTGGCGGCCAAGCGGGTAGTCGGCCGTCCGGTCGGCCGCGGGCTAGATTTGCAGGCAGAAAATTGCTGCCATCCAGGGGTTCAGGAGGCTCTCAGTGGACAGGTTGACGCTGTCGGAGCTGGTGGCGCGCAGCGGGGTCCCAGCGAGCACCATCCACAATTACCGTCGGCGCGGGCTCATCCCCCAGCCGACGCGCGTAGCGCAGAACCGGTTTGCCTACGACGAAAGCCACCTCGAGGCGCTGCTGGCCATCCGTGCGCGCACGTCCTCGCTGGAACCCGAGCAGCGGGAACGCATCGTCGCCGTCGCCATCGAGGCCTTCAAGACACGCAGCTACAGCGAGGTCACCGTCAGTGACATCGCGGACGCGGCCCACATGGCAAAGGGCAACGTCTATCGCTATTTCGATTCGAAGGAAGACCTCCTCACCGCGGCCATCGAAACGCTCCTCGAGAAGACCGACGAGCGTTTCCTCGCGGCCGTGGACGCGCTCGGAGGGCCCACAGGACTCCGGAGTGACGAGGAAAAGGCCACGCTGATGTTCGGGTACCTCGTTGCCGACGTGCTGCCCATGCTGCTCGAACTCGGCGCTCGGGCCGCCAAGGGTCACGAGCCGAGTGCCGACCTGGCCCGGAAGGTCCTGCGAACACTGGCCGAGACGGCGGGACGCCCGTTCACCGGGCCCAAGGCACCGGTGGAGGTCGCAATCGACGCCGGCCTCAAGCTCATCGAGAGCGCGTTCGCCACGGTGCTGGCGTGGTCCGTCGGCCCAGATTGGCCGCCGGACAACCTGCCCGCCGGCAGCATCCCCGACGTCTGACCGCCCCCGGGGCCGGCCCCCGACGTCGGCCGCGCCAAATGGCGCTTGACAGAGGGGGCGCGATCGCGTACAAGTTGTGACTCTGCGGTCACTCACTTGCACACAGGTTGCGCTCGCGGACAGGGCCCGCGGCGAGAACTTTACCGTCGCCTCGCGCGTCCTGCCCAGGGCCGTGCGCCAGCACCTCCTGGCCTTCTATGCCTACGCCCGGTTCGTCGACGAGATCGGTGACACCTACGAGGGAGATCGGCTCGCCGCCCTCGACGAGGTGGAGGCCCAGACGCTCGCCGTGTTGCACGACGAGGGCCGGGTGGGCGGGTTGCCCGTCGTGGCTACGGCTGTCCGTTCGGTCTCGGAGCTCGGTGCTGACCCCAAGCCGCTCTTCGATCTGATCGCCGCCAACCGGCAGGACCAGTCAGTCACGGCCTACGACGACTTCGACGAGCTCCTCGCCTACTGTGCGCTCTCCGCCAACCCCGTCGGACGTCTCGTCCTCGCGGCCTTCCGGGCCTCGGGTGAGGCTCGGTTCGCCTGGTCCGACTCCATCTGCACCGGGCTGCAGCTGGCCGAACACTGGCAGGACGTCGCCGAGGACGCAGCCGCCGGTCGCGTCTATCTCCCGCGTGACGACCTGGACCGCTTCGGTGTCGACCCGTCAACTCTCTCCGCCGGCCCGCCAGCCAGCCGCGCCGTGCGCGCCCTCATGGTCTTCCAGGTGGCCCGGGCGCGTGGCTTCCTCGACCGGGGCCGGCCCCTGATCGGCACGCTGCGCGGCTCGGCCCGCTGGGCGGTCGCGGGCTTCTGGGCCGGTGGCCACGCAGCGCTCGATGGGATCGCCCAGCGCGATTTCGACGTGCTCGCGGGCACGCCGCATCGATCGCGCCTGCGGACGGCGACCCGCGCTACTACCGCCGTCATCGCCGCCCACGGAGATCACGCCGGAGAGATGGCGGCGTGAGCACCGCCGACGTCGAGGCGGCCTATCGGGCCTGCGAGCACATCACGCGCACCGAGGCCCGGAACTTCAACTACGGCATCAAGCTCCTCCCCAAGGAGAAGCGCCGCGCCATGTGTGCCCTCTATGCCTTGGCCCGGCGCATCGACGACATCGGCGACGGCGACCTGCCTGAGCCCGAGAAGCTCGCGGGCCTAGCCCGGGTCCGCAAGGACGTCGCATCCCTCGGCGACCGCGTCGATAGTGCGGACGCGGTGCTGACTGCGGTGGCCGACGTCTGCCGGCATTTCCCGATTCCCCTGGCGGCGCTGGACGAGCTCATCGACGGCTGCGAGCTGGACGTCCAGGGCACGACGTACGAGACCTTCGACGAACTGGTCGCGTATTGCCGCCGCGTCGCCGGCACCATCGGTCGCCTGAGCCTCGCGGTCTACGGCTGCGCGGACGCCGAACGTGCGGCGCCGCTGGCGGACGACCTCGGTGTGGCATTGCAGGTCACCAACATCCTCCGCGACATCGTCGAAGACCACCGCCAGATGGGACGCGTCTATCTGCCGGCCGCGGACCGGGACCGCTTCGGCGTTCCGGCCGACCTGAGCGGACCATCCGACGGTCTCGTCGCCCTGATCGCATTCGAGGCTGCCCGCGCCGAGGAGTGGTACGAGCGCGGCCTTCAGCTGCTCCCGATGTTGGACTGGCGCTCGCGCGCCTGCACGGCCGCGATGGCCGGCATCTATCGCCGGCTCCTGACCGCGATCCAGCGCGACCCCGCCGCGGTGCTCCGGGGACGGCTCTCGCTCCCGGCCTGGCAGAAGGCGGGCGTCGCCGTACGCGCGTTGGCGAAGGGCGAGCCGTGAGCGACCGGCCTCACCTCGCGGTCGTCGGCGGAGGGCTGGCGGGTATGGCGGCGGCCCTGGAATGCGCCGACGCCGGCGCCCGGGTGACGCTGATCGAACGCCGTCAGCGCCTCGGAGGGTTGACCTGGTCCTTCGAACACCGCGGGCTGCAGGTCGACAACGGCCAGCACGTGTTCCTCCGCTGCTGTCACGAGTACCTGTCCTTCCTCGACCGTATCGGAGCCCGTCGTCATGTCACGGTGCAGGAGCGCCTCGACATCCCGGTGGTGGCGCCGGGGCCATCGGGGTCACCGCCGACGGTCGGCCGGCTGCGCCGGTCCGGCCTGCCCGCGCCGTTGCAACTGGCGGGGTCGCTGTTGCGCTACCCGCACCTGCCCCTGGCCCGACGGCTGCAGTTGGGCCGCGCCCTCAACGCGCTGCGCCACCTGCGTCTCGACGACGCCACGTTGGACGACGTCACCTTCGGCGACTGGTTGCACGCGCACGGGCAATCCGCGTCGGCCGTGGCCACCGTCTGGGACCTCATCACCGTCCCGACGGTGAACCTGCCGGCCGCCGAGGCGTCGCTGGCGCTCGCGGCGAAGGTGTTCAAGACGGGTCTTCTCGAGGACGCTGCCGCGGCCGACATCGGCTGGAGCAAGGTGCCATTGGGTGCGCTGCACGGCGAACGGGCGTCGGTCGCGCTGGCCGAGGCAGGTGTCGCCGTCCGCCTGGGCGTGCGGGTCGAGTCGGTCCGGCCGGCTCCGGTCGGTGGGTTTGCCATCGACGACCTGCACGCCGACGCGGCGATCGTCGCCCTCCCGCACGAGGAGGCCGCCCAGGTGCTCCCTCCCGCTGCGGTCGCCCACCAGTCCCGGCTCGCCGAGCTGGGGGATTCGGCGATCCTTGACGTCCACCTGTTCTACGACCGTCCGGTCACGACGTGGCCCCTCATGGCAGCGGTCCACTCGCCGATCCAGTGGGTGTTCGACCGGACCGAGTCGTCGGGTCTCACCAGCGGCCAGTACCTCGCGGTGTCCATCTCTGCGTCGGACGACCTGTTTGCCGAACGCCCAGAGGCGCTGGCGCGTCGCGTTCGCGCCGCCCTGGAGCGACTGCTCCCCGCTGCACACGAGGCACAGCTGGTGGACTCGCTCGTCACCAAAGAGCGCCGCGCCACCTTCCGGGCCGTTCCGGGCACCGCCCCGCTGCGTCCCGTCGCACGAACTTCGTTCCCCTGTCTGACCGTGGCGGGCGCATGGACCGATACGGGGTGGCCGGCGACCATGGAAGGAGCCGTGCGGAGCGGGCGGGAGGCGGCGCGCGCCGCGCTCGGTGCAGTGCAAAGGATCCCTGTCACAAAGGAGGTGGCGTGACCGCGCCCACACGTGTCCCTGACATCCTCACCCGCTGCCGGCAGTCGATCGACCCGGTCCTTGCCGCCGCGGTCGAGACGCTGTCCCCCGAGCTGTGCCAGATCGCCCGTTACCACCTCGGGTGGTCGGACGCCGAGGGCCACCCGGTCGTCGCCCCGGGCGGGAAGGGCATCAGACCGGCCCTCGCCTTGTTGGGCACAGAGGCGGTCGGGGCCGCCACGGACGTGGGCGTTCCCGGTGGCGTCGCGGTCGAACTCGTCCACAACTACTCGCTCATCATCGACGACGTCATCGACCTCGACACGGAGCGCCACCATCGCCCCACGGTGTGGACGCTCTTCGGGGTGAGCCACGCCATCATCGCCGGCGATGCGTTGCAGGTGCTCGCGCACCAGGTGCTTCTCGACCCACCGTGCGAGATCGCCGCGGCCGCGTCCTCGTCGCTGGCCGCCGCCACCACGACGATGATCGCCGGCCAATCCGACGACATCGCGTTCGAACGACGCCGCGACATCAGCATCGAGCAGTGCGTCGCCATGTCCGGTGCCAAGACCGGGGCGTTGCTCGGGTGCGCCGCGTCGATCGGGGCGATCCTCGCCGGCGCGCCCGCCGACACGGTGGCGGCGCTCCGCGACTACGGGCGCTTGCTGGGCCTCGCCTTCCAGGCCGTCGACGACCTCCTCGGGATCTGGGGCGACCCGGCGCAAACCGGCAAACCCCAGGGCAGCGACCTCCGTCAGCGCAAGAAGTCAATGCCGATCGTGTACGCGCTCGGTGCGGACGGTCCGGAGGCCGAGGAACTGCGCTCCCTCATCTTGGGACCGGTCGAGACCGCAGACTCACGCCCGGGGCTCTCCGCCGGCGAGGTGGACCGCGCCACGCGCCTCATCGAGGCAATCGGCGCGCGGGAGTGGACCGCCACAGAAGCCAAGTCCAATCTCGATGCAGCCCTCGGTGCGCTCGAGCGGGTGCCCCTGGCCGCCGACGCGCACAGGGAACTGGCCGACCTCGCCGTGTTCGTGGTCGAGCGCGACGCATGACCGCCGTCACCGACGCCGGCCGGACGCGGACGGCGACCGACGCCCTCGACGCCGCACGCGACCGGCTCCTCGCCTTGCAGGCGCCGGAAGGGTGGTGGAAGGCCGAGCTCGAGACGAACGTGACGATGGATGCAGAAGATCTCATGCTGCGCCACTTCCTCGGCCGGCTCGATCCGGGCGTTGCGTCGGCGACGGCGCGCTGGATCCGGCACAACCAGCGTCCCGACGGCACCTGGGCGACGTTCTTCGGCGGGCCACCCGACCTCTCGACCACGGTCGAGGCATACGCGGCGTTGCGCCTGGCGGGGGACGCGGCCGCCGCGCCGCACATGGAGGCCGCAGCCGGCTGGGTGCGCGCGCACGGCGGCATCGCCGGGACGCGCGTCTTCACCCGGATCTGGCTGGCGATGGTCGGCCAGTGGAACTGGGAATCCCTCCCGGTGCTCCCGCCCGAGATCATGCTGCTCGGGCGAAGGGTCCCGCTGAACATCTACGACTTCGCGTGCTGGGCCCGCCAGACGGTCGTCGCCCTGAGCGTGGTCATGGCGTTCCGGCCGCGGCGTCCGCTGCCCTTCGGGCTCGACGAGCTCCACGCCCCGAGTCCGTCGGCACCGCGCCACTCCCTGCGCACGCGCGCCGGCCTCTTCGAAGGCCTTGACCGCATCCTGCACCGCTACGAGCGCTTGCCGGCCTGGTTCTGGCCCCGGCGGCTGCTGCGGCGGGTGGCGCTCGGCAAGGCCGAGCGCTGGATCCTCCAGCGCCAGGAGGCCGACGGACTGTGGGGAGGCATCCAGCCACCGGTCGTCTATTCCATCATCGCCTTGCATCTGCTCGGGTATCGGGCGGACCATCCGGTGCTCCAAGCAGCGTTCAACGGCCTCGAGCAATTCACCATCCACGACGACAAGGGTCGGCGCCTCGAGGCGTGCCAGTCGCCCGTCTGGGACACCGCCTTGGCCGTCGTCGCGCTGGCCGATGCCGGCCTGCCGGCCGACGACCCGGCCCTCGCCGCCGCCCGCGACTGGCTCGTGGACGAAGAGATCCAGGTCCGCGGCGACTGGTCGGTACGGCGCCCGGACGTGGGACCGAGCGGGTGGGCGTTCGAGTTCGAGAACGACACCTACCCCGACATCGACGACACGGCCGAGGTGGTCCTGGCCCTCCGCCGCGCCGCGTCGTCGGGACCCGCCGACGCAGCCTGCGACCGTGCGGTGCGGTGGACCCTGGGCCTGCAGTGCCGTGAGGGGGGATGGGGTGCTTTCGACGCCGACAACGACAGCAAACTCGTCGCGGCCTTGCCCTTCTGCGACTTCGGGGAGGTCACCGATCCCCCCTCGGCCGACGTCACGGCCCACGTGGTCGAGATGCTCGCCGAAGAGCGCACCGATGCCGCCGCCCTCTCCCGCGCGGTGGATTGGCTCTGGGCGCAGCAAGAAGCCGACGGCTCGTGGTTCGGGCGCTGGGGCGTGAACTACGTGTACGGGACAGGGGCCGCGGTGCCGGCCCTGATGGCGGCGGGTGCGAGTGCCGCCGATCCGCGGATCCTCCGCGCCGTGGGCTGGCTCGAGGAGCACCAGAACGAGGACGGCGGTTGGGGCGAGGACCTCCGCTCGTACGTCGATGGCGAGTGGGCCGGGCGTGGCGAGTCGACGGCATCGCAGACCGCGTGGGCTCTCCTGGCGTTGCTCGCGGCCGGACGACGGGAGACCCGCGCCGTGACGAGCGGGGTCGCCTGGCTCGCGCGGAGCCAGACCGACGACGGCACCTGGGACGAGCCGTGGTTCACCGGCACCGGCTTCCCCTGGGACTTCTCGATCAACTACCACCTCTACCGCCTGGTGTGGCCGGTCATGGCGCTCGGCCGCTACGTGGCGTCGTGAACCCCGGCGCGACATCGGGGAGCGGCGGCCCCCGCGTGCTGCTCGCCGGGCCGCGCTCGTTCTGTGCCGGGGTCGAGCGCGCCATCCAGACGGTCGAGCGCGCCATCGACCGCTTCGGTGCGCCGGTGTACGTGCGGCGCCAGATCGTCCATAACAGTCACGTGGTCTCGGACCTCGAGGCACGCGGCGCGGTGTTCGTGCACGAACTGGACGAGGTGCCCGACGGTGCCACCGTCGTGTTCTCGGCGCACGGCGTGGCGCCGGCCGTGCGCGCCGTCGCGGTGTCGCGGGGCATGCAGGTGGTGGACGCGACCTGTCCCCTGGTGGCCAAGGTCCATCACGAGGTACACCGTTTCACGAGGAAGGGCTATCAAGTCGTGTTGATCGGGCGTCGTGGGCACGACGAGACCGAGGGGACCATGGGCGAGCTCGACGGGATGACCCTCGTCGAGACCCCCGAGGACGTGGCCTCGCTGGAGGTCGACGACCCCGAGAAGGTTGCCTACATCACCCAGACCACCCTCTCCCCTCGGGATGTGGCCGACGTCGTCGACGCGTTGTCGGCGCGGTATCCCTCTGTCGTCGGGCCGCACTCGGCCGACATCTGCTACGCCACCCAGAACCGGCAGGAAGCCGTCGTCGCCATGGCGGGCGAGTGCGACGTCATCATCGTCGTCGGCTCCGAGAATTCGTCCAACGCCGCCCGTCTGGTCGAGGTCTCCATGCGCGCCGGCTGTGCCGCCGTGCTCGTCGAGGACGAGACCCGTCTCGGTGCTGCTCCCATGCTCGAGGAGGCCCACATCGTGGGGGTCACCGCCGCGGCGTCGACACCGCCGGCCGTCGTGGCCCGTGTTGTGGAGGCCCTCAATCCGTCGTCGGTGGAGGAGCGGGTGCTCCGCACCGAGCAGGTCAATTTCCCCCTACCTTCGGAGGTTCGTTGAATGCCTATCCCCTTGCGTCAGAGCCTCAAGATCGGGACCTATCTCGCCAAGCAGAAGTTGGCCAGGCGCGACAAGTTCCCCTTGATCGTCGAGCTCGAACCGCTCTTCGCCTGCAATCTCGAATGCAACGGGTGCGGCAAGATCCAATTCCCAACCGAGATCCTGCGCAAGCGCTTGAGCGTAGAGCAGGCGGTGGCGGCCATCGAAGAGTGCCGGGCCCCGATGGTCTCCATCGCCGGCGGGGAGCCGCTGCTGCACCCGCAGATCGACGAGATGACGAAGGCGCTGCTCGACCGCGGCCGCTACGTCTACCTCTGCACGAATGCGCTGCTCCTCGAGCGCCGGCTCGATCGGTTCAAGCCCCATCCGAGGTTCAGCTGGGTGGTCCACATCGACGGCTTGCGTGAACGCCATGACGACTCGGTGAGCCGAGAAGGCACCTTCGACAAGGCGGTCGCTGCGATCAAGGCGGCCAAGGCCAAGGGCTTTCGCGTGACGACCAACACGACGTTCTTCACGACGGACTCGCCGCACACGGTCCGCGAGGTGCTTGATTTCCTCAACGACGAGCTGAAGGTCGACCAGATGATGATCTCCCCCGGGTACGCCTACGAGAAGGCGCCGGACCAGGTCCACTTCCTGAACACCAAGACCTCGAACAACCTGTTCGCCGACGCGTTCGCCGACGGCCGGCGCAAGCGGTGGCGTCTCAACCACAGCCCCCTGTTCCTCGACTTCCTCGAGGGGAAGGTGGACTTCCAGTGCACGCCCTGGGGGATCCCGAGCTACTCGGTCTTCGGCTGGCAGCGGCCGTGCTACCTGATGGCCGACGGCTACACCGAGACCTACAAGGAGCTGATCGAGACGACCGACTGGGAGCAGTACGGAAGGGGGCGCGACAAGCGCTGTGCCAATTGCATGGCCCACTGTGGCTACGAGCCCACGGCGGTGCTGGCCACCACCAAGTCGTTGCGCCAGTCGCTGCGAGCCGCCCTGAGCAACTGACCCGAAACGTGCGTCACCCGGCTGCAGCCTGACCGCGACGCCCGAGACCGGCGGTGGAAGATGGGGCGGTGCACTTCGTCGCGCTGGTCATCCTCGTTCTCTGGATCGCCTTCTGGGTCTACTGGCTGGCCGCCGCGACCGGCGTGCGGAGCGGACGGACCCGCTGGGGCCGCTTCGTCGGCGTCCGGGTCGCGCTGGTCCTGCTCGTGCTCCTGTTGGTCCGCACCCGGGCCTTCAAGGGAGGACAGACGATCACGAAGGATCCTTGGCTCCAGGCCGTCGGGCTCGTCGTGTTCTTGTCGGGGCTGGGGCTCGCCGTCTGGGCCCGGCGCTCCCTCGGCCGGAACTGGGGCATGCCGATGACGGAGAAGGTCGACCCCGATCTCGTGACGACCGGGCCCTACCGCAGCATCCGCCACCCGATCTACTCGGGGATCATCCTCGCCATGATCGGCACCGCCATCGCAGTGAGCTGGTACTGGTTGCTCGCCGTCGCGCTGCTCGGGGGCTACTTCGTCTACAGCGCCCTCATGGAGGAGCGGTACATGGCCGGGGTCTTCCCCGACACGTACCCCGCCTACAAGCGCTCGACGAAGATGTTGGTGCCCTTCGTCTTCTGACGGCGCCCGTCTGCGGCCGCCCACGCTCTACGCTCTGCGCCGTCTGGCTGCACCGGGCCGACGCGAGCAGGCCGAGCTGGGGGGACGTATGACGACCGAGACCGAAGGTGCCTTCACCGAGTTGCTCGGTGCCGTGGCCGAGACGCACGCGCGCATGGTCGAGCAGCTCCGCGACGACGAGACGACGTTGCTCGAGGCGCACAAGTGGCTCCTCTCGATCCTCCAGGTGGCGGGCGACGTGCAGCTCTGGGCCGACACGGGCCGCCCGCGCTTCGTCGAGATCGTCGGCCCGTACAAGAAGTGGGGCGGTGACAACGCAGACGCCTTCTACTGCTACGTGCCGATCGACCCCACGCGCACCTACCGCGTCACCTTCGAGCCGGGCGACGCGGTCTACATGTCGCTGACCGTGTACGGCGGTCCGAACGACGGCCGCTACTCCGAACGCATCGTCGGCGCCGTCAACAGCCGCGACGCCGGGCGCCAGCCCGACGGCTCCATTCGCATCGTCCTCTCCCCCGACGAGCCCGACGAGACCGGCGCCGCCTTCATACGGCTCGAGCCCGACGCCGTGGCCGCCATCACCCGCGACTACCTCGAGGACCCCGTGCACGGGCGGCGCGCCACCTGGCACATCGAGGCCGACGACCCGCCGGCGGTCTTCGCCCAGGACGACGCCGACCTCGCCCGCCGCCTCCGCGCCATGACGACCTGGGTGCGCGACCAGGCCGGCATCGTGCCGCTCCCGCTCGCCACGCCCAACGCCATCGACCCGCCCTATCCCGTGCCGACGACCACGTTCGGCTGGGCGGCCGGCGACGCCGCCTACGCCATGGGCGCCTTCGAGCTCGCCGACGACCAGGCGCTCGTGATCCGGGGCCGCTCGCCCGACTGCGTGTTCTGGAACATGTGCCTGTGGAACCGGCTGCTCCACACCTACAACTACGACTACGAGCGCGTGACCATCAACGGCGCCCAGGTCGAGTACGAGGCGGATGGCTCCTGGACGATCGTCGTCGCGGCGCAGCGACCCCGGCACCCCAACTGGGTCTCGACCGCGGGCCACTCGAGCGGTCGCATCTGGTTCCGCTGGTTCCTCCCCGCCGAGACCCCCGAGCAGCCCGAGGTCGAGGTGGTCCCCGTGGCCTCGCTGTGAGCGACCGGCCGGCCCCGGTCCGCCTCGACGACCTGGCCGAGCCGCGCTTCTCCGACGAGGCGTGCGCCGTGCTCGACTTCATGCGCGACGCGGGATCCGCGATGACCCTCGACACCGCCGCACTGCTCGACGCGGCCAAGAACGAGACCGGGCTGGACGACTTCGGCGCGGAGGATTTCGTCCCGCGCCTCGACTTGCTCTGCCGCGCCATGCTCGAGGAGGGCGGGTTCAACAGCGCCGGCGTGCTGCAGCAGCACGCGCTGATCCTCGGGCTCTTGAAGAACCGGCTGCTCGTCGAGGACCTGATCGCCCGCCATCCCGAGGTGCTCGACGAGGAGGTCACCGCGCCGATCATCATCTGCGGCCTGCCGCGCACCGGCACCACCCATCTGCACAACCTGATCTCGGCCGATCCGGCCATCCGGTCGCTCCCCTATTGGGAGAGCCTCGAGCCCGTGCTGGCCGAACGCGAACGGCCGGAGCCCGGCGAGCCCGACCCGCGGCGCGAGCGGACGGCCATGGCGCTGTCGTTCCTCGATGTCGCCATGCCCTTCTTCAAGCGCATGCACGAGATGACGGTCGACCACGCGCACGAGGAGATCCAGCTCCTGGCCATCGACTTCTCGACCATGCTGTTCGAGACCACCGCCCCGTTGCCGATGTGGCGCGACGCCTACCGTGCGCGGGACCAGCGGCCGAGCTACGCCTATCTGCGGCGCGTCCTCCAGGTGCTCCAGTGGCTGCGCGGCGGCACCCGCTGGGTGCTCAAGTCCCCCCAGCACCTCGAGCAGTTCCCCGCGTTGCGCGAGACCTTCCCGGACGCCACCTTCGTCGTCACCCATCGCGACCCCGTCTCGGTGACGACCTCGATGGTGACCATGCTCGCCTATACGGCCCGCATGTCCCACGACCGGGTCGACGTCGTCGGGATCGGCCGCTACTGGGCCGACCGCCTCCAGCGCATGCTGCGTCGCTGCGCCGAGGAGCGTGACGTCCTCCCCGCCGGGCAGACCATCGACGTCCACTTCGACGAGTTCATGGCCGACGACCTGGCCATGGTGGCCCGGATCTACGACCTGGCCGGGCAGCCCTTCGACGACGGCGCCCGTGCCGCGATGACCCGGTTCATGGCCGAGCACCCGCGCGGGAAGTTCGGCGCCATCGCGTACGACCGCGCCGGGCTCGGCCTCGACACCGTGGACTTGCGCCGGCAGACGGACTTCTACACCGGGCGCTTCGGCGTGACGCGCGAGTCCTGACGCGCCCGTCCGCGGCTCAGCGAATGACCGAGCGCCGGATGCGGCCCCAGCGGCGCGCCACGTGCACGCACAGGAAGGCGGTCAGCAGGAGGGCGGCGGAGACGTGCCATCCGATGTCACGGAACGGGATGCCCACGGCGCGCGGGTGGAGGATTACCTGGGTGCCCGTCGCCAGGTCGTACGTCCCCGAAACCAGGACGTTCAGAGTCAGCACGGCGAGGATCAGGTCCGACCAGGCCAGCCGGCCCCGCCGCTTCAGCCACGTGAGTGGTCGGCCGAAGGTTCCGAGCAGCCGCGCCGCCGTGTGGCGACGTTGGGCCACATGGATGACCACGAAGCCGACGAAGGTCGAGCCGATGACCAGGTGCGGCCACCCTTCCGTCATCGCGGTCACCGTGGCCAGCGAGGCGGCGAACGTCGCGAGCAGGACGAGGTGGACCGCGTAACGGGCACCCATCTGGTGCCCTCCTCGCCCCGGGCGTGCATCGGCGGGCCGGGCCCGTGACGACAGGGGGGTGTCGTCCGTCACGGGCCCGGCCTCGTTCCGGATGGCCATGCCCTACTCCATCGGGCGCGTGGCGATACTCCGCGGTTCGCGTCCCGCCAGCACCCATCCGATGAGGACGGCCGCTGCCGGCATGGCGATCAAGATGAAGAACAAATTGCCCCACGGCACGTGATTGGTCAGATCCGACACCCCACCCTCGAGCGAATTGGAACGGAACCAACCGAAGAGGCCGACGTACGCGGCCAAGCACCCGAGCAGGGCGCCGAGGAAGGCGAGCCCGCCGGCGGTGACCGCGGTCAGCGCTCGCCGCGTACGCGAGCTCGCACCGGTCGCGCTGAGCGTGCGCAGGTCGCTCGCCGTCTCGCTGCGGATCAGCCCCACGCTCATGGCGAGGACGCCCAGGGCGAGGGCGATGCCGAAGGCGGTCGCCCAGTCCACGATTTCCGAGGATGTCGGTGCGTCGTTCTTCGACTCGATCGTCAGCCCGCCGGACGCCGCGAGCGAGTTGGCGCTCGTCAGCTGGGACTGGGTGATCGCATTGTCGGACAAGAGCACCCAGCCGCCGGAGCTGTTCTGGCTCGT
This sequence comes from Acidimicrobiales bacterium, assembly GCA_036491435.1. Lineage (GTDB taxonomy): Bacteria > Actinomycetota > Acidimicrobiia > Acidimicrobiales > RAAP-2 > Bog-473. The sequence continues at coordinate 34,854 of DASXBZ010000125.1, read as the reverse complement.
GAGGCCGAGCCGGTGCAGCGCGCTCTCGGTGATCAGGGTGTTCGGCGCCGAGGTGCCGATGGGCAGCTGACCCTCCTCCTGCACCACCGGGTGGGCGAGGCATGAGCCCGGCGTGCACGAATTGCCGGGACCGCCTGGACCAGGGCCGTCCAGGTTGACGGGCTGGGGCTGGCCACCGCCCTTCCCCGTGCCCGAGCTGTAGGTCAGTTGCACACCCGAGCCGGCGAGTCCTGATCGCGAGCTCAGGATGTCCACGTTGGACGGGATCGACGACGGGTTGATGCCGTACGCCCGGAGAAGCTGCGGCGTCGCCACGTAGATCGGGCCGTTCCACTGCCGGCCGTCCCCACTCGGGTTCTGCAGGTTGACGGCCGGCTGCTCGAGCGTGACGACATCCTTCGCGCCGACGGCGGAGGCGATCGCGTGCACCGTGGTCCCCTGTGCCGCGAGGCTCGGTGCCGGCGGCGCCTGCTGACACACGGGCGCTGCTGACGGTGACGTCACCTGACACTGGGGTCCCGTCGGCGGGTTGTACACGTTGATCGTGTTCGCCGCCATGTTCGGACCGACGAAGTCGAAGACGTTGGAGTAGCGGGCGGTTGCGACCGCGACGACGATCACTGCGATCATGATGCCCAGACTGATGGCTGACAGCGCCGAGCCCGAGCGCGCGCGGTAGCGGGCCATGTCGCGGAGCGGGAGCCGCACGGCGATGGGTGCTCTGCCCCCTATCTTGGCCAGCAGAACCAGGAAGAAGGGCGACACCAGGATGATCCCGACGACGAGCGCGATCAGCCCGGGGATCAGCCAGATCACCCCGCCGCCGCGGTGCGACCCGCCCGAGATGGAGAAGAACACGAACCCGATGGCGAGAGCCACCACGCCCGGCACGAAGGAACGATGGATCTGGCGCGGCGGCGCAGGCCGCCCGGCCAGCGCGCCCACCACCGGCAGGCGGGTGATGGCGCGGGCCGGGTAGCTGGCGGCGAAGAACGTCGCGAGCACGGCGAGGACCATGGCGGGCACGATCACGTTCCACGGCAGCGCGAACATCCCGATCAGGTGGTGCGCGTCCTGCTCGTTCGTCGGTCGGTAGAGAAACCAGGCCACCAACCCCACCCCGAATCCCACGACCGCCCCGACGAGCCCGACGATGAACCCGTTGGATTCGAGGACGAGCCGCACGTTGCGGTCGGTCGCCCCCATGGACTCGAGCATCCCGAGCGAGCGCATGCGGCGCTGTGCCAGGACGGTGAAGCCGCCGATCGAAACGAGCGCGATCAGGAGCATGCCGACCGTCGCCAGCGCCAGGATGATCGTCGACGGGTTGACGATGTTGTTGTTGTTGACAGCGCCCGCCGTCGTGACGTACGACGGCACCTCCTTGGCGTTCGCAGGTGTCGCGTCGAAGAGCACTTGTACTTCCGTCGGGTTCGCGACCTGACCCGGCGGGACGAGGGCGAACTCGTCGAGGAGGCTCTGGGGGTTCTGCACGATGCCGACGACGCTTTTGCCGCCCTGCGACCACGTGTCACCGATGTGCAGGTTGAGCGCGGATGCCAGCCCGGGGGTGATCGCAATCTCGTTCGGGCCGGTCGGGTAATGCCCGGACAACAGTTGCAGCATCGGACCGGCGTAGGGGCCGTGCGGGTCCTGCGCGCGCAGGTCGTAGGTCTGCGTGGACCCGGGCTCAGTCTGGTTCTGGTTCTCGATGACCTGCACAGTGCCGAAGTGGTGCTCCAGAAGGGCGATCTGCGACTCCGCGTACGCGAGCGTGTTCGTGCCCGATTTGTGCGTGCTGTGACTCACGGGCGACAGGTCGAAGGTCGCGAGGTCGTGCGCCGTGCCGAACCCGGCGTTGGCCGGCGGCGGCGTGTTGACCGCGACCGCCGAGCCGACGACGACGGCCGCCACCGCCGCGATGATGAGCAACAGGATCAGCAGCTGTTGGCGCCATTCGCGGCGGAACAGACGCCAGGCCCAGCGCACCATGGCCCTGCGGGCCGCCACCCCGCCGCTGCTCGGTGCCGGGACCGCCGCCGAGGTCGCCGGCCGCTCGAGAAGGCCGACACTCATGACTTCGGGAGTTCGGCGAGGAACGCGTCGGGGCTCTCGGCCGGCAGCGTCTGATCGACGATCCGGCCGTCGCGCAGGAAGATCACCCGGTCGGCCCACGAGGCCAGCTGGGCGTCGTGCGTGACCACCACCGCGGCCAGGCCGCGACGGCACGCGGCGAGGATGAGGCGCATGACCGACTCGGCGTTCGTCGAGTCGAGCGCGCCCGACGGCTCGTCTGCCAGCAAGAGCTGACGCCCACCCACGACGGCACGGGCGATGGCGACGCGCTGGCGCTCGCCGCCCGAGAGCTGGTCTGGATAATGCGTCGCCCGCTCCCCCAGCCCGAAGTCCTCGAGTGCCTCCGACGCCGCCTTCTGCGCCTTGCGCGCCGAGACGCCGTCGAGCTCCAAGGGCAGCGAGACGTTCTCCACCGCGCTGAGCCCGGCCAAGAGGTTGTAGTCCTGGAAGACGTAGCCGATCGACCGGCGCCGCAGCTGTGCCTTGGCGTTGCGCGACATCGACGAGAGCGCACGCCCACCGACGGAAACCTCGCCGCTCGATGCGTCCTCGAGGCTCCCCGCGATGGTCAGCAGCGTGCTCTTGCCTGAGCCGCTGGCGCCCATGACGGCCACCAGCGACCCGGCGTCGACGGAGAGGTCGATGTTCGAGAGCGCCTGCACCTCCGTCGCACCTTCTCCGTAGATCTTCGTGATCCCACGCAATTCGAGATAGCTCATTACGGATTACCCACCTTGCGCCGGGCCTTGGGGAGGGGGAACGACTGCGGGGCCCGCGCGTCCACGCCCGCAGCTGCACGCTTCAAACGGCCGTCGGCCGTATCAAGCCACCTGATCAGCGAGTCGAGCCGGAAGAGTTCGGCGTCGACGACCAGGGCGAAGTTGAGGTCGAGCCGGGACTCGTCCTCCTTGAGACGGGTCCACTGCTGCATCAGTTCGACCAGGTACCGCCGGTGGATCTGTACGACGTCGTGGACGTCCACGCCCGGCAGCTCCAATGCCACCAGCACCTTGATCACCAACTCGTCCCGCGGCGGCGACGAGAAGTCGGGCGGCGTGCGCAGCCACTCGGCCAGTTCGGCGGCGCCCTCCTCGGTGATGTGGAACCCCTTCTGCGGTCCCTCGTCTGCGTTGTCGTCGGACTCGACGAGCCCGTCGCGCTCGAGACGTTGCAGCGTCGTGTACACCTGCCCGACGTTCAGCGGCCAGACCTCGCCGGTCCGCGCCTCGAACTCCTGGCGCAGCTGCAGGCCGTACTTCGGCCCCTCGCTCAGCAGGGCCAACAAGGCATGCCGGACGCTCATTGGCCCTCTTTTCTAGGTAGCATACTGAGTATCTTAATCCGAAAGCCCTGGTGAAAGCAAGGGGGGACATCCCCCGACTCCACACTGCAGCCACCCCCATTCCAGCCCGCCGCCCTGGCCCGCCGGACCCGTCCCGGCGGGGTCACCGCGCCTCAGCTCAGCTCGCCGGCTCCCACACCCGGACCCAGTCGATCTGTGTCGTGGCCGGCAACGGCGTGGCGGCCGTGGGGGCGTTGGCACCGACGCCGAGCGCCTGGGTCAGCGAGATGAAGAACGGCTGGTCGAACGGGGCAGGTCCGCCAATCGGCCGGTCGATCAGGCAGACCTGGCCGTTGGTGAGGAACGTGAGCGACGTCGGCGTCCAGTCCACCGCATACGTGTTGAAGGTGTGCTGGTTGATGGTGCACCCGAAGGCCGTGGCATTGGCGTCGCTCGCCGACCTGGCGTAGTGGACGTAGGGCACGTCGTAGCCGGCGTCGTTGCTGAAGAACTCGGCGAAGTCGATCTCGCCCGACGCGGGCCACGGTCCGTACGTGAGGTTCTGCGGGTAGAGCCACAGCGTCTCCTGCAGTCCGGGGAGGTTCGCCGGCGGAATCTTGGCCCGCGCCTCGAACACGCCATAGGTCTGGCTGAACAGCTTGCTGCTGCTCACCATGCCCACCTGGTAGCTCGAGTTGTAGCCGGCAGTGCAGGGGAACGGCGTCACTCGCCGGGCCGACAGGTTGAGGTGCCCTCCCGAGACGCTGATCGTGTCGGGGGTGTCGACGTAACAGTCCGGGCCTCCGGTGACGTAGCCGCTGTTCGCCGTCAGCTGCGGCTGCCAGTTCGCGGTGTCCAGGGACGTCTCGTTGAACTCGTCGTCGAACGAGCACTTCCATCGCCCCCCCACCCCGACCGGCGCGCCGCCGCACGGCGACGACGTCGAGGACGGAGTCGCAACGGACGCAGCCGGTGCGGTCGCAGACCGGTGTGCGGCGTCGTTGCCGTGGTTCGAAGGCACCAGGATTGCGACAAGAAGCAGTGCGACGGCGATCGCTCCGAGCAGCACACTGAACCAGGAAGAGCGAAAAAATCGATGTCGTGTGCGTCCGGCTCCCGCGGCGTCCGACATTCCGTTCTCCATCCCTTGCCCCGACCGCCGGTCGGGCGACGGCAACTGAGAAGGCGCCCGCCCGCTGCGGCGAGCAAATCGTAAACGAAGGTTCGATGAGAGAGGGGGCAGGAGGCTACGAACACCGGGCCGACGGTCCCACGGTGGTTCCACCGCCAGGACGGTCCGGCGGGCAGGAGTGACCCCGCCGGTTTGGACGAAGGCGAAGAGACCCGGTCCTCCAAGAAGGTTTCCTTCGGGCAGCGATGACAGCGACCATCCTCGTGCCGGTCAGTGCGGCGAAGCGTGAAGTGGGAGGACGGCCTTCGCCCGGGCCCGGATCCATGGGGGCCAGGGCGCGGCCGTCGCTCCAGGGGGAAACCTGGAAAGGCTGCGGATCAGACGCCGCTCACGAGGCCGGCGTCCAGGCCCGCACCCAATCGATCTGGGTCGTGGCGGGGAGGGGCGTGTTGGCGTTCACGGCATTGCTGCCGGAGAGACCGAGCGCCTGGGTCAACGCGATGAAGAACGGCTGGTTGAACGGAGCCGGTCCGTTGAGCCACGAGTCGGTCAGGCAGACGTTGCCGTTGTCGAGCACCGTGATCGAGGTCGGCGTCCAGTCGACCCCGTAGGTGTTGAACTGCGACGGGTTGATGGTGCAGTTGTACGCCGTCACGTTCGGGTCGCTGCTCGAGTAGTTGTAGTGGATGTAGGGCACGTCGAGGTTGGGGTACTGGCTGTAGAACTCGGCGAAGTCGATCTCGCCCGACGCCGGCCACTTCCCGTACGTGAGGTTCTGCGGGTAGAGCCAGAACGTCTCTTGCAGGCCCGGCGCCGTCGACACGGGCAGCTTCGCGTTGACTTCGAACGCGCCGTATGTCTGCGTGAACAATGAGCGCGTCGTGACCATCCCCGTCTCGTACTGCGAGGTGTAGTTGCCGACGCAGTTGAAGGTCGGCACCTTGACGGCAGAGAGGTTCAGGTAGCCACCGGACTCCGAGATCGTGCTCGGGTTGTCGACGTAGCAGTCGGGGCCGGCCACGTAGAGGTTCTGCGCCGTCAGCTCAGGCGACCAGAGGCCCCGGTTCAGCGACGTGCCGTTGAACTCGTCGTCGAAGGTGCATGTCCAGGTGCCGGCGAGCCCGAGCGGCGTGCTGCCTTGGCAGTCCTTCCCGGTCGTCGTCGTGGTGCTGGGCGGGCTCGTGGTGGTCGTGGTCGTGCTGGAGGTAGTGGTCGACGTGGTCGTAGTGGTGGTGGCGATCGAGGTCGTCGAGGTTGTCGTGGTGGACGAGGCCGGGGCTCTCGTCGTGGTGGTCGTCGTCGACGACGGGCGCCCGGGGGTGTTCGTCTTCATCGTCCTCAATTGCGCCTGCGCGTGGAGCTGAAACCAGGAGGCCGACGCCGGGCCGGACGAGAGCATGGGTGCCACCAAGAGCGTCGCCGTCACCGCGGCTGCGGAAGTGCCGGCGAAAAGCACGGTCGCCCGCTTGCCGCGCAAGCTCTCGAACAACATCCCCCTCGTTCCCCCTCGCCCCTCGGTTCGCCGCCCCGCCCCTTCGTCGAGCAGCGTGCTGCGAGGGTAAGGGAGGGCGCGCAACGTATCCAGGTCCTTTTGGACCAGCGCACGTCGATTTGGGCCCTTTGGACTACGCAGTTGTGCTGTCGTTGGGCGCGATTCTGCACGCCGACGCGGGTTGTCGCGACTTGTTGCGGCGCGTTAGAGCGCGGCGAGCACCGCTTCGGCCGAGCTCACTTTGAGGCCGGGACCGGGCTCCACGGTGAGCCACGAGACGGCGCCGTCGTCGAGGATGGCGGCGAAGCGCTGCACCCGCTTCCCCAAGCCGAAGCCGGTGCCGTCCATGATGAGCCCCATCGCGTCGGCCAGCTCGCCGTTGCCGTCCGCCAGCATTACGACGCTGTCGCCGACGTTCTGGTCCTCGCCCCAGGCCCCCATCACGAAGGGGTCGTTGACCGAGACACACACGACCTTCTCCGCACCTTTGGCGCGCAGCTCGTCCGCCCGCAGCACGAACCCGGGTAGGTGGTGATCGGAGCACGTCGGTGTGAAGGCCCCCGGCACGCCGAAGAGCACGACTTTGCCGTGGCCCAGGACCTCCGCCGAGGTGGTCGCCTCGGGGCCGTTGTCACTGAACGTGAACACCTTCACATCGGGGATGCGGTCGCCGACTGCGATCGTCACTGGACGTTCTCCTCACGCTCGGGGGGACGGATCGGGGTTCCCAGGCTGCCATAGGCGCGGGCGCCACCCAGAATCGGTCACGGAGTTGTAACCTGCCGACGCACAGCCTCGGGGCGAGGCTGTCGTGAGAGACAGAGACCTTTGGGGGGTTGCGATGTCGCAGTCGTTCGATCGGCGGTCGTTCCTGGCAGGCGGGCTGGCACTGGGCGCCGGAGCCGCGCTCCTCGGCAGCGAGGGTGGCGCCGGGGCGGCGCTCACCAACGGCCGAGGCCGAAACGGGATCGCAACCGGCAAGCCCAAGAACGGCGGTTCGGTGACTTTTGGCATCGACACCGAGGACACCGGGTTCGACCCCGGGACCGCGCGCTGGGACGAGGGCGGCTTCCTCTACGGGCGCACCGTCTTCGACCCGATCGCGATCGTGAACGCACAGGGTCAGGTCGAGCCGTATCTCGCCCAGTCGATCACGTCGAACGCTGACTTCACGTCCTTCACCATCACGCTGCGGCCGGGCATCGTCTTCCACGACGGGACCCCGCTCGATGCCAACGCTCTGTACAAGAACATCGAGAACGTGGCGACCTCGGTGTTGACCGGGCCAGCCTTCGCGAACTTCCAAAGCGCCTCGGTGACCGGTCCGCTGGCGGTGACCATCACCATGAAGAGTCCCTGGGCACCGTTTCCCTACTACCTGGCCGAAGGCCAGACGGCGTACGTCGCGGCGCCGTCGATGCTCAGCAAACCCAACGGCGGCACGTCGAACCCGATCGGCACCGGACCCTTCGTGTTCCAGGACTGGGTGCCGAACAGCCACCTGACCGCCACACGGAACCCGCACTACTGGCGCAAGGGTCTCCCGTACCTGGACTCAATCACGTACAAGCCGATTATCAACCACGCATCGCGGTCCGCCGCACTCCAGACGGGCGAGATCGATATGTTGCACTCCAACTCGCCCGACGACCTGCTGCAATTCCGCGGCAACAAGAAGTATTCGTACTACGACAACAGTGGCCAGATCGTGGGCCAGCCGACCATGCAGTGCGTGCAGCTCAACGTCATGGCCGAGCCCTTCACCAACCAGGAGGTGCGCACGGCCATGGCGATGTGCGTCAACCAGGCGCAGTACTCCAGGGTGATCACAAAGGGGATCAACCAGCCGTCGCACGGCCTCTTCATCCCGGGCAGCCCCTTCTACACCCCGACCGCCTACCCGAAGTACAACCCCTCTGGGGCGGCGTCCCTGGTCAAGAAGATCATCCAGCAGACGGGCCAGGCGCCCACCTTCAACCTCAACTCGACCAGCGATCCCGAGACGTTGGCGGCGGCCCAGTTCCTCCAGCAGGCCTTCAACGCATCCGGGATGAAGTGCAACATCAACGTCCTGGCCCAGGCCACGATCATCAATGACGCCTTGGCCGGCAAGTATCAGGCGACGCTATGGCGCCAGTTCGGAGCGATCGACCCTGACGAGAACTACGTGTGGTTCAGCACGACGACCGTGGGCCAGGGGTTGTCCATCAATATGGCGCACAACTCCGACGCCAAGATCCAGACGGCGTTGGAGGCGGGTCGACAGTCGGGCAACAAGGCGGCCCGGATCAAGTCTTACCAGAAGGTCAACCAGCTACTGGCTAAGGACATCCCGTACCTTTGGCTGGCCCGCGATACCTGGTGTGTGGTCGCCAACCCCAGTGTGCAGAACTTCGCCAACCCGAAGACGCCGTCGGGTTCCAAGGCCGTCGCATTCTCCGAGGGCGTCCTGTGGCCGGTGCAGATCTGGAAGTCGTAAGGCCGTCGCCGCTAGCGCATCTCGACGTCGTCGAGGTACTCCTCGCGCCAGTGGGTGTATCGCTCCTCGGGTAGTCGCAGGCAATAGGTCGGGCGCAACGCCTCGACGAAGCCGCGCTCGTGGCTCACCGCGATGATCGTGCCCGGCCAGTCGCCGAGCATCGTCCCCACCGCGGTGATCGACGACGGGTCGAGGTTGTTGGTGGGCTCGTCGAGCAGGAGCACGTTGGCCTCGCCCGCCGAGAGCATGGCCAGACCGAGCTTGGCGCGCTCGCCGCCCGAGAGCGTCGCCGGCATCTGGTCGGCCGCCTTGGACGGCAGGCCGAAGGATCCGAGCAGGGCGCGCCGATCCTTCTCCTGGGCCAGGACGGCGTCGCTCACGTTGGCCAGGGCGGTCAGGGTCGGGTCGATCTGCTCGTGCTCCTGCGCGAAGTAGCCCACCACGACGTTGGCGCCGAGCTCGACCACGCCGTTGGACGGGTCCTGCACCGCGGCCAGGCAGCGCAGTAGCGACGACTTGCCGGCGCCGTTGCGGCCGATCACCACGATGTGGTCGCCGCGTCCCGCGTGGAAGGTGACGTTGCTCAGCACCTCGTTGCTCCCGTAGCGCACGCCGAGCTTGGAGACCTCGAGCGGCACGGCCCCCGAGCGCGGCGGCACGGGCAGTTTGAATTTGCTCGCCCGCTCCCGCTTGTCGACCCGCGTTCGGGTGGACTCCATGCGCTCGACCCGCCTGTCGAGCTGTTTCGCCTTGCGTGCCCGCTTCTCCGTGCTGGCGCGCATGGAGTCGGCCAGTGAGCTCAGGCGCTTGATCTCGCGCTGCTCGAGCTCCGCGGCGCGCTCGCGTTGGGACAGGTCCGCCTCGTGCTGAGACTGGAACTTGGAGTAGTTGCCCTTCCACTCGGTGAGGCGCTCGTTCGAGATGTGGAGCACCTTGGTAATGGCGTGGTCGAGCAGTTTGAGGTCGTGGCTCACGACGAGAAGGGCGCCGGGGAAGCGCACCAGCTCGTCGAGCAACCAGCGCTTGGCCAAACGGTCCAGGTGGTTCGTCGGCTCGTCGAGGACCATCAGCTCGGGCTCCTGGAACAGGACGCGCACGAGGTCGACCCGGCGGCGTTGCCCGCCGGACAGCTCGTCGATGTCCTCCAAGAGCAGCTCCTGGCGCAGTCCGAGCCCGTCGGCCAAGCGCGCCATGACCGCCTCGGCTTCGTAGCCGCCGCTCGTCTGGAACTTGTCCTGCAGATCGGTGAACAGCTCGATGTGCGCTTCGCTCGGCTCGTCGGCGAGCGCCTTGCGGGCGGAGCCAAGGGCGTCGTCGAGGACGTCCAGCCCGCGAGCGGAGAGGATGTGGGAGAACCCGGTGGGCTCGAGCCCGAGCCCACCGGGCACCGGGGCCTGGGGCAGGTAGCCGTAGGAGCCGAGAACCCGCACGTTGCCCCGATGGCGCAGCTGGGGGCCGGGCTCGCCCACCAGCACGGAGATGAAGGAGGACTTGCCGGTCCCGTTGCGGCCGACCAGACCGACCTTCTCCCCCTCTCCCACCACGAAGGACGCGTCGGAAAGGAGGGTGCGGTCGCCGATTTCGATCGTGAGATTGGAGCCGACGATCACGGCACATCGTACAAGCAGGAACAATGGCTCGGTACACTCCGCCAATGGCCGCTCTCGATCGCAAATGGTGGACGCTGATCGCTGTCTGCACGGCAACGTTCATGCTCCTGCTCGACATCACCGTCGTGAACGTCGCGCTGCCGGACATCCAGCGCTCGCTGAACGCGTCCTTCACCGACCTGCAGTGGGTGGTGGATGCGTATTCGCTGACTCTGGCGGCGTTCCTGTTGACCGCCGGTGTCGTCGGCGACATCTACGGACGGCGCAACGTTTTCGCCGGCGGGCTCGCGATCTTCTCTCTGGCGTCGTTGCTGTGCGGCCTCTCAACGTCGCCCCTCATGCTGAACCTGTGCCGCGGCCTCCAGGGCGTGGGCGGGGCGATCATGTTCGCCACGTCCCTCGCGCTGATCGCCAACGCATTCGTCGGGCGCGATCGCGGCACGGCGTTCGGCATCTACGGAGCCGTCATCGGAGGCGCCGTCGCTATCGGCCCGCTGATCGGCGGTGCCATCACGAGCGCCTGGGGCTGGCGGTGGATCTTCTTCGTGAACGTACCGATCGGCGTCCTTGCCGTTTTCATCACGCTCACCCAGATCGCCCGCTCCAAGGACCCGAACCCGCACCGGGTGGACTGGATCGGGTTCGTCACGTTTTCGGGCAGCCTCTTCACATTGGTCTTCGCCCTGGTCCGGGGCAACGACCTCGGCTGGGGCAGCGCGACGACCGTGTCGCTCCTCGTGGCCTCGGCCGTCCTTATGGTCGCGTTCTTCGTGAACGAGAAATTTGCCCGCGAGCCCATGCTCGACTTGGGCTTGTTCAAAATCCCCGCCTTCGCCGGGCTCTCGATCGTCGCCTTCACGATCGCGGCGTCGATCTTTGCCATGTTCTTGTACCTGACGCTTTACATCCAGGACGACCTCGGTTTCTCACCGCTCGCCGCGGGCATAAAGTTTCTCCCGTTGACTCTCCTGTCGTTCGCGGTCGCCCCCTTCGCGGGCCGCCTGCTGGTGCGGGTGCATTCGCGCTATCTGCTGGGTGTCGGCATGCTGCTCATCACGGGCGGGCTCCTCACCATGTCCCGCACGACGCCGACGTCGGCCTGGACGGTACTGCTGCCCGGTTTCATCCTGTGCGGCATCGGCATCGGGACGGTCAACCCGGCCCTGGCGAACGGCGCGATCTCGGTCGTACAGCCGCAGCGCAGCGGCATGGCCTCGGGCGCCAACAACACGTTCCGCCAGGTCGGCATCGCGACTGGCATCGCGGTGCTGGGCGCAGTGTTCCAAAGCCAGATCATCGCCCACACGACCGCGGCGCTGAACAAGACGGCGAGCGGCGTGGCCCTGCTGCGCCATGGAAACGGAGCGCAACTACACGGGGCGCTAGCCGGAGGTGGAGTACACGAGTACGCGCAACACATCCCGGTCGCCGGCGTGCGTAACGCGCTCGAGAGCGCGTATCACGTGGGCTTCTCGACCACGCTCAACCACCTCATGATCATTGGAGCCGTGGTGGCGTTCGTCGGTGCCGTGGGTGCTCTGACGCTCGTGCGTCAGCGTGACTACGTCGTCCCTGGGAGCCCGACGGCGCCTTCGCCGGGCGCAGCGAGCGGCGCGCCGACCGAGGACGCCGCGGTGCCCGCCGTGCATGCTTGACCCGTTCACGCTCGAGGGCACCTATGTGCGCCTCGAGCCGTTGTCCGAGTCGCATGTCCCGGGACTGGTGGAGGCTGCGTCCGAGGACCGGAGCCATTACCAGTGGGCCTATGTGCCGGACGGAGAGGCGCACATGCGCGCGTATGTACGAGATGCCATGGGGAAGGTGGCCAACGGTGCCCATGTGGCCTTCGCGACCGTGCGCCGCGGCCGGGAGGCGGGCGAGCCCGACCGCATCGTCGGTTCGACGCGGTTCTGCGAAGTGGCCTACTGGCAGTTCCCTCCGGGTGCGCGCCACCAGCGGACCGGCGTGCCTGACGTCGTCGACATCGGGTTCACCTTCCTTGCCGCCTCGGCCCAGCGCACACCGGTCAACTCCGAGGCCAAGTTGCTGATGATGACGCACGCCTTCGAGGTGTGGGAGGTGCACAGGGTCGCCCTGCAGACCGACGTGCGGAACAAACGGTCATGGGCGGCGATCGAACGCATCGGAGGACAGCTCGACGGGATCATGCGGGCCGACCGGCCCGGTGCCGACGACACGGTGCGCACGTCGGCGCGCTTCTCGATCGTGACCGAGGAGTGGCCCGCCGTGAAGGCGCGCCTGGCGGCGAGGTTGGCCTCCGAATAAGGGGCTGCGACCACTGCGTGCTCCGGCAAATGGTCGGGTGCACGGCGGTCGAGGCCATGATGTGGTGGTGCAACCGGTGCTGGTCGCGGTGGAGGCCCACTTCGAGCGCTGGTCAGGAAAAGGCGCCGGTTCAGTCGACCGGGACGTCCTCGGGACGGACGAGCCAAGCCAGATAGCCGAAATCTTCGAACGTTTCTGCGTCGAGCAGCTCGGCAGCGCGCCGGTCGGAGGTTTGTTCTACACCGCTTCGTCCGGCTGCGTGCTCGGGGTCCACCTCGAAAACGAGGCCGATGTCGTCGTCAAGGCCTATCAGAGCCGCTGGAAGGAATCCTTCCTTGCTGCCGTCCAGAGCGGAGAGGAGCGCGCGGCCGACGGGGGGATCCCGTGTCCGCGTCCTCTTGCCGCACCGACGCCGATCAGAGCGGGTCGACCGAACCTGGCCGTCGTCGAGACGTGGCTCCCCGATCCCGGCCTGCGTCCCGGCGGATCCCCCACCGCGCGGGGAGTCTCCGCCCGGGGCTTGGCCGGCCAGATCGCGCTGTGCACCGGCCTGCCCGCTTCGGATCGGCTGCGCAGCCACCCGCTCAGTTCGGCTGATGCGCAGCTCTATCCGGAGCCCCACAGCCCGCTGTTCGATTTCGAGTCCACGGCGGCCGGTGCCGAATGGATAGACGAACTGGCACGGCGAGCCTCCTTGCTGCGCGCGCAGGACGAAAGCGCCCCCGTCGTCGCCCATACGGACTGGTCGGCCCGCAACGTGCGCTTCGACGAGGCGCGACTTCTCGCGGTCTACGACTGGGACAGCCTTGCGCTCGTACCGGAGAGCGCGGCGCTCGGCCAGGCGGCGATGACGTGGTCGGTGACGGCCGATCCCGGCGGCACCGAATTTCCCAGGCTCGACTCCGTACTGGCCTACATGGAGGACTATTCGGAGGGAGGAGAAAGAGTGCTCACGGACCGCCAACGTCGCGCGGCACGCGCCTCGGCCGCGTGGGTCCTCGCGTACACCGCACGCTGCGAGCACTCGCTGGCCGCCCGGGGGTTGGCTCGCGAGGATCAGTCGACGGCCCGTGAGCGGTTGGCCGACATCGGTGCAGAGCTGCTGGCCCCATAGGGCTCGGGGGGCTTTGACTCTGGTCGGGTGTATCAGGCCCGGGCCATCGTGGCCTGGATCTTGCGCTGGTGGAGCGCGTGGACGGCGGCTTCCGCCTCGTCCTTGGGCCGCACGGCAGCGACCGCCTTGCCGGTGCGGTGGATCTTCCAGGCCAACTCGTCGGCCCGTTCGACGGTGTGGCCGAAGATCTCCACGAACGCCTGGATCACGGTCTGGAACGTCGTCACGTCGTCGTTCCACACGATGACGGCCCACAGGTCCTCGAACGCGAAGAATGCGTCGATGTCCTCGTCCGCAAGATCGGGCAGCTCGATGGTGGAAGGAGTGGAGTGCGTGGACATGTTCGCGTAGTGCGGAAGTCGCACGGCCAATTCGGCCCAGTACATCCTAATCCCGCGCGGTAGCGTGCCGTCTTATGCGAGCCACCGTCCTGAACGGACCACGTGACGTCAGCCTGGAGACGGTGCCGGACCCGGTGCTCCCGGGACCAGAGGGCATCATCGTGACAGTCGAACGCACGGCGATCTGTGGATCCGACCTCCACCTCTTTCACGACGCGCCCACCGGCAGTGGCATCCGTCTGGGCCACGAGGCGATCGGGACGGTGGCCGAGGTGGGCGCGCATGTGCACAACGTTGCGCGCGGTGACCGCGTGCTCGTGTCGGGCGTCATCGGCTGCGGGACGTGCAGGCCGTGCCTGGCCGGACAACCGAACATCTGCCTGAACGACAAGGCGGCCGCGTTCGGCACCATGCCCGATCTTCCGGGCGGGCAGGCCGAAGCCATGGCGGTGCCGTTCGCCGACCTCTTCGCATTGCGGATTCCCGAGAACGTGACAGACGAGCAGGCGGTGCTGCTCACGGACATCCTGCCGACGGGCTACCTCGGCGCGTTGCGGGCTTCCATCCGGCCGGGTGCGACGGTGGCCGTGATCGGCCTCGGGCCGGTGGGCATCATGGCGCTCCAATGCGCCGCGTTGTTCGGTCCGGCGCGCATTCTGGCCGTGGACCAAGTGCCGGAGCGGTTGGCTCGAGCGGAACGACTCGGAGCGGAACCCATCGATGCCGCCTCCGCACCGGGCGTGGCGCAGATCATGGAGGCCACCGGCGGCCGCGGCGCGGACTCGGTCATCGAGGCGGTCGGCGCCGACGCCACTGTGCTCGATGCGGTGTCGTGCGCGGCCAGCGGTGGCACGGTGTCGATCGTCGGAGTGAACCTGTCGCTGGCGCTGCCCTTTCCGATGGGCTTGGTCTTCCTGAAGAGCCTGACGGTGCGCACGATCTTCGCGCCGGTCCCGTGCACCTGGCCCTCGCTCGTGCCGCTCGTGCAGACGGGCCGGCTGCGACTGACCGACACCTTCACCCACCGGATGGAACTCAGCCAGGTGGCCGAGGCCTATGACCTGTTCGACTCCCGGCGCGACGGCGTGTTGAAGGTGCTGCTCTTCCCGAACTGACTCTTGCCGAAGTTCAGCGTTCCCTCGGGCGCGTCAGGAGTGCGGTTCGTCACGACCGGGAACGTGACGTCGCCGAGCGCAGGTTGGGCGACGAACCACGGCGCCGGCGGCGGAAGGACCAATCGAGTGAGCACATCCACGATCGATTCGTAGTTGACCCGCCATCCCTGGAAGTGACGCCACGCCTCGTCGGCGTCGCGTTCCATCGGGAAATGCACCTCCTCGAGTCGGCTGAATCCTTCGTCGAACTCGGCTCGGGTCAATCGAGTGCCGGCATTGGGCAACGGATCGGCGTCAAAGGGGATCTTCAGCGCGCGTGCGATGGAACGCAGGCACCGGATGCCCATCGACAGGCACAGCCGGGCCTGCTGTGGCGTCTGGTCCGGGCTCACGGCGTGGTACAAAGCGGCGGAGTCCATCATCGCCACCAGTCCGACCAGCCAATGGCGCCGCGGGACGGGCGAGCGGAACCAGAGCAAGGTTGGGTAGTTGGCGTGACTCTCCGACACCGCGGCCGCCCAGCGCTCCCAGTCGAGATACAGCGGCGGGAGATCGGCGATGTTGTCGAGCCAGTAGTGCCGAGCCAGGAGCTCGGGACCCCACCCCGGCGCGCCCCCTCGGGCTTCGAGCAGGGTCACCTCTGTCTCACGAGCGGCGAACGCGTTGTACAGCGCGGGCAGGTAGGCGATCTCGAGCGCGATCACGAGGAGACCGACCCCTGCGGTCAGTATCTCGAGTGTGTGAGGGCCGGCACCGCTGGCCGATGCGATGCCGAGGGTGAAGATGGACGAGCCGGCAATCCCGATCGCCGAGGCGAAGTCGTCACCGGCGTTCCACCAGATGATGAGGCCGAAACCGAGCATCAGGAGGCAGAGCCACAGCCCGAAGAGGAGGATCATGGAGGCGGGCCCCACGAACGACAGCAGGCGGTCGCGCAAGAGGTAGGTGGGCAGCCGGGGCGAGACGTAGCGCGCAGCGCCGGCGACCATGCGGGTGATGCCACGCGGGATGCGCGACGAGGTCACGCGGGGCAACACCAGGGCGGTGAAGACGTTCCACATCGTGACGAGCACGATGGCGATGCCCGCGATAAGTCCGACCAGGCGGGCCAGCTCCACGCCGGTCATCCTGCCAGATGCGCTGCGGCCAGCCCGCGGTTTGCCTCAGTGGAGATTCCGCAGCTCTTCCATCCGGGCCGCCAGTCGCCGTGCCGGCTTACCCGCAGCGACGAGCGCGACCGGCACCTCGATGGCCCGCGAACGGAGGAGCTCGCCCAGCCCCTTGGCCTGGGTGTCGAGCCGCAGGTTCGACGCCACGCCCCACCCGAGGATCCCGTGCACCACGAAGTTCACGGCTCGCAGATTCGGCAGGGGGTGCCGGTCCACCTCGAACGCCGCGAGCTCGGGGAGCAGCGCACGGAGGGCCGTCGTCGTGAAGTCCGACTGCAGCCACTTGGCCACATCGTCCTCGTCGGCCCAGACGCCGACGTTGGCGTCACCGCCCTTGTCCCCCGAGCGGGCTCCGAGAAGGACCCCGAGCGGGACCCGGGTGAACTCGGCGGCGCTGGCCGGGGCGCCGGTTTCGGTGCCGGTGCCCGTGTCGAGGGGCGATGGCAGGGGCTCGCTCGCGACCGGGGACCTCGACGGCGTCGGGGGCGGCGTCGCCGTCGGCACGACCACGGTCCCCTCGCACTCGACGTGCGGTGTCACGGCCGACGCGGCGACCGTCGTCGGCCAGTAGCGGGCCACGCCCTGCGCACCGCCGGGTGCGGACGTGAAGAAGGTGCCCGGATAGCTCGACAGGCTGGTCTCGACGACGGCTCCCGAGAACGCGCGCCCCACGGCCTGTTCGTCGTCTCCCCGCACGGCCAGGCGGAGGTACGCCATCCCGCCGCCGCTCAGGTCGCCCGAGAGGTCTTCCGCCGTCTCGGCAAAGGTGCCGCGGCCTCCGGGTATCCCTGCCCACACGGCGTCGGCGGCAAAGCGCGCCTTCTCGGCCACCTCCCCGCCGGTGAGGGCGAGCGTCATCGAATTGCGCCACCCGGCGTCGAGGTTGGCCGTGACCTTCAACGTGCTGGGCGGCGGCTCGCCGCGCACACCCGCGAGGCGCACCCGGTCGACACCTTCCTGCGACAGTTCGATCGTGTCGAAGCGCGCCACCGCGTCCGGGCTGAGGTAGCGCGCACTCCCGATCTCGTAGAGGAGCTGCGCGGTCACCGTGCCGACGGTCACGGCGCCGCCGGTACCCGGGTGCTTGGTGATGACGGAGGAGCCGTCCTGATGCACCTCGGCGATGGGGAAGCCGATCCGTTCGCGGTTCGGCACCTCATCGAAGAACGCGTAGTTCCCGCCGCAGCACTGCGCGCCGCACTCGATGACATGGCCCGCCACCACGGCGCCGGCGATGGCGTCGTGGTCAGCATCACTCCAGCCGAAGGCATGGAGCGCCGGCCCGACCACCAGCGCGGCGTCGGTGACCCGGCCGGTCACGACCACCTGCGCCCCGGCGGCGAGTGCGTCAGCGATCGGGCGAGCAGGCAGGTAGGCGTTGGCCGTCACGAGTGGAGCGTCCGCGGGCAGCGGCTCACCGGTGTCGAGGTTGACGAAGCCCTCCCCGCCGGCGCGCAACTCGCCCACCCGGGCCGTGATGTCGTCTCCCGACACCGAGGCCACCCGCACCGCCACCCCCTGACGGCGGGCGAGCTCCCGCACCGCGTCGGCCAGGCCCTCGGGGTCGAGGCCGCCTGCGTTGGCGACGATCGTGATCCCGCGTTCGACGCACGAGGGGAGCACGTCGTCGAGCTCGCGCAGGAAGGTGCGGGCATAGCCCCCGCTGCGCTGGCGTGTCTTGTGGAGGATGTACATGGTCAGCTCCGCAAGCCAGTCCCCGGTCAGGACATCGATCGGTCCCCCCTCGACCATCTCGCGAGCCGCCGAAAGCCGATCGCCGAAGAAACCGCTGCAATTGGCGATCCGCAAGACGTCGCGTCGCGATGCCGGGGCAGTCATGCCGGCTCCATCTCCACCAGCAGGTCACCCACGTCCACCTGCTGGCCGGGTACGCCGTGGACGGCGCGCACGGTCCCCGCACCGAGCGCACGCAGGGTGTGCTCCATCTTCATGGCTTCCAGCACCACGAGACCGTCACCCTCGGCCACGACGTCGCCGACACTCACGAGCACCTTGGTCACAGCGCCGGGCAACGGCGCCCGGCACTCGCCGGCGACGCCCCCCCGTTCGGCGGCGTCGTCCTCTGCGCGCAATGCGAAAGTCGACTGGCCCTCGGGTCCGTTGACGAAGGCGGCGTGCGACTCCAGCCGGACCCGGTATCGACGGCGCAGCCCGTCCGTAGCCACGAGGTCGACGGTCCCGCCCTGCGTGGTGGCGGAGCCGACGGCCTGCCACTCGCCGTCGGTACGAAGCTCCGCGGGCACGTCGGGAGCCGAGACCCGCACCTCGATGGGGCCCGCCGCGTCGCGCAGCTCGTCTGCGTGCAGGGCGCGGCCAACGTTGCGCCAGCCGGCTGCGGGCACCGGGACGAGACTGCGCCCGGCGCGCTCCTCCAGAAGGCTGAAACCGACTGCGGCCGCGTGACGCCAGCGAGCTTCGTCGGGCACGCGCGCGTCGCGCAGGTCGGGGCGGGCCTCGAGGTAACGGATGTCGATGTCGCCGCGCCGGAATGCCTCGTCGTCGAGGACGGCCCCGAGCAGGTCGCGGTTGGTCTCGAGACCGTCGAGCTCGAGGGCTCCCAACGCGAGCGACAGCTTGGCGATGGCGGCGGATCGGTCGTCGCCCTGCGCCATGAGTTTCGCAACGAGCGAGTCGTAGGCCGGGCTGACCACGCTGCCCGACTCGATTCCGCTGTCGACGCGCACACCCGCTCCGACGGGCCAGCGCACGTGCGTCGCGGTGCCGGGCGTCGGCCGGTACCCGTCACGCGGGCTCTCGGCGCACAGCCGCACCTCGATTGCATGGCCGGTGGTGGTGACCGCTTCCTGCGAGAACGGCAGAGGGCGCCCCGCGGCGACGGCGAGCTGCAATCCGACGAGATCGAGGCCTGTTACGAGCTCGGTGACGCCATGCTCGACCTGCAGGCGGGTGTTCATCTCCAGGAAGAAGAAGCCGCTCGCGTCGGCGAGATACTCCACCGTGCCGGCCCCGACGTAGCCGACGGCCTCCGCGGCGGCCACTGCCGCCTCCCACATGGCGTGGCGCGTGGCGTCGGGCACGAGCACGGCGGGAGCTTCCTCGACCAGCTTCTGGTGCCGGCGCTGGACCGAGCATTCGCGGTCGAAGAGATGGAGCACGGTGCCGTGGGTGTCGCCGATCACCTGCACCTCGATGTGCCGTGGCTCGGAGAGATACCGCTCCACGAAGACTTCGTCGGACCCGAAGGCGGCCGCCGCCTCGCGCTGCGCCGCCGCCACGGCCTCGGCCAACTCCCCGGGCTTTTCGACGAGGCGCATGCCGCGTCCTCCCCCACCGGCCGAGGCCTTGACCAGCAGCGGATAACCGACGTCTGCGGCGAGACGGGCCAGCGCCGAGTCGGCGGTGCCGGTCGGCACGACGGCGCTGGGCAGAACGGGCACGCCGGCCGCCGCGACAACCTCCTTGGCACGGGCCTTGTGGCCCATGACCCGCATGGCCTCGGGCGGCGGCCCGATCCAGACGATCCCCGCGGCGGCGCACGCCTCGGCGAGGGCTGGGTTCTCCGAGAGGAAGCCGTAGCCCGGGTGGAGGGCGTCCGATCCGCTCGCCCGGGCCGCGGCGACGAGTGCGGCAGAGTCGAGATACGTCTCGCGCAACGACGCGCCCGGGAGAAGCACGGCGGCATCGGCTTCGCCGACGTGTGGGCTGGCGGCATCGTCGGCGGCGTAGACGGCGACGGCCTCACATCCCGCCTCGTGGGCGCCGCGGATAATCCGGCGGGCGATCTCGCCCCGATTCGCCACGAGGACGCGCTCAAGCCCCGACGTTCCCATCAGTGGCGCACCACTCCGAACACGGCCGTCCCCTCCACCGCGGCGGAGTGCACCGCCGACAACGCAATGGCCAACACGGTGCGGGTGTCGCGCGGGTCGATGATCCCGTCGTCCCACAGACGCCCGGTCGCGTACTGCGCGGTGGATTCCTCCTCGATCTGGTTCTCCGTTGCCTGGCGCAGTTCCTCGTCCGCGTCCTCGTCGAACGGCCGCCCCGCCGCCTCGGCCGCGTTGCGCCGCACGATCGAGAGCACCCCGGCGAGTTGCTTGGGACCCATGACGGCGATGCGGTGATTGGGCCACGTGAAGATGAAACGAGGGTCGTAGGCTCGGCCCGCCATGGCGTAGTTGCCCGCCCCGTAACTGGCCCCGACCATCAGCGTGAGGTGCGGGACCTTGGAATTGGATACCGCATTGATGAGCTTGGCACCGTCCTTGATGATCCCGCCCTGCTCGTAACGGGTGCCCACCATGAAGCCGGTGATGTTCTGCACGAAGAGGATGGGCGTGTCGGTCCGATTGCACAGAGCGATGAACTGCGCGCCCTTCTGGGCTTCGGGCGAGAACAAGATGCCGTTGTTGGCGACGACACCGATCGGGTAGCCGCCGATGGACGCCCATCCGCAGACGAGCTGCGAACCGTACAACTCCTTGAACTCCTCGAACCGTGAGCCGTCGACGACGCGAGCGAGGATCTCGCGCACGTCGAAGGGGACACGGACGTCGATCGACGCGATGCCCAACAGGTCCTCCGCCGGATAGAGAGGCTCGTCCGCCGGGTCGCTCGGGCCCGGACCCAGGCGACGCCAGTGCAGATGCGCCACGATCCCCCGGGCGATGCGCAGCGCGTCCTCCTCATCGTGGGCGAGGTAGTCGCACAGGCCTGATATCCGTGCGTGCATGAGCGCGCCACCCAGCTCCTCCTCGTCAGCGTCCTCGCCGATGGCCATCTTCACCAACGGCGGCCCACCGAGGAAGACGCGGGCGCGGCCTTCGACCATGACCGTGTAATCGCTCATGCCGGGCAGGTACGCGCCTCCGGCCGTCGAGGAGCCGAAGACCACGCAGATGGTCGGGATGCCCTGCGCGGAGAGTTGAGTCAGGCGGCGGAACTGCTCGCCGCCGGGCACGAAGACGTCGGCCTGGCGGGGCAGGTCCGCCCCGCCGGACTCGACGAGGATCAAGACCGGAAGGCGGTTCTCCTCGGCCACGTCCATGGCGCGCAGGAGCTTGCGGATCGTGGTGGGGCTGGTGGTGCCGCCGCGTACCGTCGGGTCGTTCGCGATGACGAGACACTGCGTGTGCGCGACTTCGGCGAGCGCGACCACGACGCCGCCGCCGACGGGGTCACCGGTGTGGAGCCCGGCGAGCGGACAGAGCTCGAGCACCGGCGTGCCGGGGTCGACGAGGGCCTCGAGACGCTCGCGCACCATCATCTTGCCGCGGGTTCGATGCCGCTCGACGTACTGCGCGCCACCGCCCGCCAACACCTCGTCATGCAGGGCGCGCACCTCGTCGACGAGTCCGCGCATGGCGTCGGCCCGGGCGCGGTACTCGGGGCTCGACGTCGTCAGCAGCGTCCGCAGAGGCGTGCTCATCGCGTCGCCCTCATTCCGTCGTGTCCCACGACGGTCGCCGTTTCTGCAGGAACGCCTCCATGCCTTCCGCAGCCTCGGCGCCGGCGAACAGTTCCGCCGAGAGGGCGGCCGCCGTCGTGAGGCCGTCCTCCCACCCGAGCCCGGGCAGGTCGCGGAGTAGTCCTTTGGTGGCCCGAACGGCGCCGGGCGCGGCCTGGCGGATCGCTGTCGTCCGTTCCGCCACCCATTCGTCCAGCGACGCCTCGCCGTCGGCGGTGACCGCGCTGAGGAGGCCCGCCGCCAGGGCTTCGTGCGCACCAAAACGCTCGCCGGTGAGGGTCATGCGGGCCAGGAACCGCCTGTCCATGACGCGGAGTGCCGGCACCAAGATCATCGCCGGCGCCACGCCGACGCGGACCTCGGTGAAGGCGAAACTGCTCGACTCGGGCGCGACCGCCATGTCGGCGGCGGCGATGAGCCCGAGGCCGCCGGCCCGGGCGTGGCCGTTGACCCGGGCGATCACGGGGACCGCGCTCTGCACGATCATCGTGAGGATGTCGGGCATCCGGTTCGGTGCGGCGCTGCCTCGTTCCGACAGGTCGGCGCCCGAGCAGAACACGGTGCCCGTCCCGGTGATGACGATCGCACGCACCTCGGTGTCACTCGTCGCGTCACGCAACGCCAGCTCCAGCTCGTCGAGGAGGCGGGCGGAGAGGGCGTTGCGGTTCCCCGGCGAATCGAGGGTGAGTGTGCGCACGCCGCCGTCGTGCTGCACGCCGAGCAGCGAATCCGTCACGACCGGGCAGTGTAGGGGGGGACGACTGGGTGAGCCGAAAATGGCCGGTGGTACCGTTGGCCGGTGATCGAGTCCGACGAGCACCAACTGTTTCGCAAGACGCTGCGCGACCTGTTCGAGCGTGAGATCGAGCCGCACGTCGACGAATGGGAGGCGGCCCGGATCTTCCCCGCCCACGAGCTGTTCCCGAAGCTCGGTGCGGTCGGGCTGTTCGGTCTGGAGTACGACGAGGCCTACGGCGGCATGGGGGCCGACCACAGCTTCACGCTCATCGCCGCCGAGGAATTGGGCCGGGTCAGCTGCGGCGGTGTCCCCATGGCCATTGCCGTTCAGATGTCCATGTCGACCCCGGCGCTGCACCGCTACGGCACCCCCGAGCTGAAGGAGAAGTTTTTGGCTCCGGCGGTGCGGGGGGAGGTGGTCACGTCGATCGCCGTCACCGAGCCCGACGCGGGCAGCGACGTCGCCGGCATCCGGACCCGCGCCGTGCGCGACGGCGACGAATGGGTCATCAACGGATCGAAGCTGTTCATCACGAACGGGGTCCAGGCGGACTGGCTGTGCTTGCTGGCGCGCACCTCCGAGGAGTCGGATGGGGCACGGGGCATGTCGCTGATCGTGGTGCCCACCGATGTCCCGGGTGTCGCCGTCTCGCGCAAGCTCGAAAAGCTCGGCATGTGGTCGAGCGACACGGCGGAGCTGTCCTTCTCGGATGTCCGGGTACCCGTCGCCAACACCATCGGGGAGATCGGCCGGGGCTTCCAGCAACAGATGGTGCAGTTCCAGGCCGAACGGCTGACCACCTTCTACAAGCAGATCGGCTCGATCGAGCTGGCGCTCGAGAAGACGGCTGCGTATGTCCGTGAGCGCCGGGCCTTCGGGGCCCCGTTGTTGGCCAACCAGTACGTGCAGTTCACGCTGGCCGAGCTGCGCGCGCGTCACGACGTCCTGAAGCACTATGCGTCGATGACCGCCGAGGCCGTGAGCCGCGGTGAAGACGCCACGCGGTACGCCACCATCGGCAAGCTGCTCGGATCCCGGTTGCAGCGAGAGGTAGCGGACTGGGCCGTGCAGTTCCACGGGGGCATGGGCTACATGGACGAGAACTGGACCTCGCGGTACTTCCGCGACACGCGCCTCGACTCCATCGGTGCAGGCGCGGACGAAGTCATGCTTCGCATCCTGGCCCGGATGGATGGCTACTCGGTCGAGTAGCGACGGAGTCCCCACTGACGTCCATCGACTCGAGCGGCTCATCCGGCACAAACACGTAGAGGAGCCGACAGTTCAGTCCCGCTGCGACTCGTCGGAGGGTGCCCAGCTGCACCGACCCGTCCCGTTCTTCGTGCTCGATTTGAAAGATTCGAACACCGCTCACATCGATGCGCTGCCCGAGCGCGGCGCAACTCAACCCCAGCGCCTCGCGCAAGGTCCTCACCCACCCCTCTGGGGGCGGGTGGCCAATCCGTCCGCCCAGCCCGGCCAATCGTCGGTCGAGCTGCCACAGTGCAAGCGGTTGCTTGTGTTTCATCGGTGGAGAACGGTCGGCAAGAGGGGCCCGAGATCAATTTTGAGGTGTATACGCGCCCTTAATGCGACGCGACTCGAATTAAGGGCGGGGGGCACTCTTAAGAATCCGATGCAGAAATTAAGAGCGCGTATACAGCGCGAACCGTTGTGCCGTAGGTCGATCCGGCGGGGACTACCAGAGTCAACGCTCGAGGCTCAGGTGTGGCGGAACACCGCCTGGCCCCCGCCGCTGGCAATCAGGCGGCGGTCCTCCGACCACACCCGGCCGGTCCATGACAACAGGCCGCCCTGGGACACGGGCGAGTGCGAATCGAGCAGCATCCACTCCGAGGCGCTGCCCGGGTGTTGGAACGAGGCGTAGAGGTCGAGGCTCGGCGCCACGAACGGCGGCTCTAAATATGCGTGCGGCCGCGACCCCGCCGGCCAGCTCCCGACGTCGAGGACGATCAGCGACCGCGCCCCGTCGACCCACGGGTCGTCGAAGGTGGCACGGGGACGCGGACGCACCCAGGTCTGCCACGACGGCGGCAACGGTCCGTCGGGCGGCCAGGTGTCGGACCATGCGAGCGGCCGCTGGTCGAAGTTGCCCCAGTAGGCGAACTGGCGTGGGGCGTCTGCGGGCAAGCGGTCCTCGATCCCGGCGAGCCCGTCAGGACCCGGGACGTCGGGCGGCGACACGTCCTCGTGCTCGAGTCCGGCGACCTCCCCGACGGACCACACCATCGCGTCGAGCACTGGGCGCCCGTGCTGGGTCATCTCGACGCGCTGCGCGTGGACGGTGCGTCCTGACCGCAAGGAGGTGACCGTCAGGTCGACCGGCTCGAACGCTGCGACCGACAGGTAGTGGCAGTAGAAGCTGGCTGGTCGCAACAGCCCGCTCTCGGCGCCCGCGGCCCGCAACGCGATCGCCGCGACATAGCCCCCGCACGGGCCCCAGATCTCCCAGTCCTGATGCACATCGGCGCTGTAGCGACCCTCGCTGACGGGCCGCACGGCGGTCTGTTCCTCGATGTCACCCATCGGCACGCCCGGCGGCCCGGTCCGACCACTGCTGCCGCGTCAGCTCCATCACGCGCACCGTCCTGCCGCGGGGCGTCTCCGACGTCGTGCGCTCGTGGGTGAAGCCCAGTTTCTCCATGACCCGCCCCGACGGCGTGTTCTCGGGCTCGTAGATGCTCACGATCCGCTCCAGGCCCCCCTCGGTGAAACCCCAGTCCACCGCGGCCGATCCCGCCTCGGTGGCGAGTCCCTGGCCTCGGTGCGACCCGCCCAGCCGCCATCCCACCTCGACGGCGGGAAGGACCTCGGGCAGGAAGTGCGGCACCGCGAGCCCGGCCCACCCGATCATCGTCCCGCTGCCCCGCTCGACAAGTGCCTCGAGGCCGAAGCCGTCGGAGTCGTAGCGCTCCATCACCCGGGCGAGGAAGTCTTTCGTCTCTTCCTCGGACATGCCGCGACGCAGCGGGTACCACCAGAACGACTCTTCGGCGTGGAGCACCGTGAGTGCGGGAAGGTCGTCGGGCGTGAAGGGGCGCAGGACGAGCCGCTCGGTCGTCAGGACTGGAATCACTCGAGGGGCAGCCCGGGTGCCTCGGCCAGCGATGCATCCCGCCCGGGACGGGCCGTGGGCGCATAGAGCTGGTCGGGACGGAACGAGCGGACGGATCGGTCGCCCGCGCGGCCGCCGACAACCTCGACCCAGGCCTCCCCCGTCTCCCCGTTGGTCACGTGCGCCACGAAGGCCCAGGACGCGCCGCGCAGTCGCGTGCCTTCGACCTGCACCGGATCGCCCGGACGCAGCCCGGCCCAACGGGTGGAGCGGCGGAGATCAGCCACAGGTTCGCCGACGCGGTGCCATGTGACCTCTTTCTACCCGTTCCTGCCCGCCCCAGGTCCAGGAGGGAGGACCGGCAATGAACCGGTGCGGTCGCAACCCCGCCGTAGTCTGACGTTATGGCGCTGAGTCCCCCGCGCACCCTCACTCCCTCCAAGGTGAGCTCGTTCACGAGCTGTCCGCTGGCCTTCAGGTTCTCCCAGATCGAGCGGCTTCCCGAGCCGCCTTCGCCACCGGCCGTGAAAGGGACGCTCGTGCACGCGGCACTCGAGCGCTTGTTCTGGCATCACCCGGCCGGCACACGGACGCCGGCTGCAGGCGCGCTCGAGGTGGAGCGCGCCTGGGAAGAACTCCAGGACGACGAGGAGGTCGTCGGGCTCGGCCTCGATGACGAGGCGGCCGCCGCATTCGTGGAGGACGCGCGCCGGCTCGTGGCCAACTACTTCCTCCTCGAGGACCCGAACGAAGCCCGTGCAGTGGGCGTCGAGCTCGGCGTCGAGACCGATCTGGACGGCCTTCGCCTGCGCGGCATCATCGACCGCCTCGACGTCATGCCCGACGGGCGGCTGATCGTCGTGGACTACAAGACAGGCCGCGCCCCGAGCGAGCGCTTCGAGCGAGGCAGCCTTGGCGGAGTGCAGACCTATGCCCTGTTGTGCGAGAGCATGCTCGGGCAGGCGCCCGCCGAGGTGCGGCTGCTCTACCTGCGCGAGCCCCTTGCCATCACGGCGACCGCGACAGAGCAGACCATCCGCGGCCAGCGCAAGCGCGCGACGGCCGTCTGGACTGCGATAGAACGAGCCTGCAATGCCGAGGACTTCCGCCCCAATGTCGGCCCGCTCTGCGACTATTGCAACTTCAAGGCCTCCTGCCCCGCCTTCGCCGCTTGACATGACCCAGATGACGGCGATCGACGAGGCGGTCAACGCCGCCTTCGAACCGCTGCGGGGAAACCCACAAGCCGACCGCGCCGCAGCGCTCCTCTCCAACTTGGCCGACTACGGGCTTGTTTGGGTCGCGCTCGCCGCCTTCAAGGCGCGCCGACGCGGGCCGAACCGTCGGCGAGCCGTCGTTGCGCTCACCACCGCCGGCTTCTCCTCACTGATCGTGAACCGCGTCGTGAAGGAGGCCGTCGCCCGGGAACGGCCCGACGACCACCTCGACGCGGCGGTGCGAACGCCGTCGAGCAGTAGCTTCCCGAGCGGTCACACGCTCGCAGCCTTTTGCACCGCGTTCGTCCTCGCGGACTCCGACGCGCAGACCGCAGCCAATGTCGGCTTTGCGGCGGCGGTGGCCGCCAGCCGCGTGCACCTGCGGGCCCACCACCCGACCGACGTCATCGGGGGCGCCGCCATCGGGTCGGTGCTGGGGCTCGGCCTGCGCCCCCTGGTCAACGTGGTCACGCCGGGCACCCGCGGACGGCGCCGCTCGGCCCCCACCCGGAGGGGTTGGCGGGCACGTGGCCGAGGCAGGGGAATGGGTGCCAGCGAGGTCGTGTTGGAACGTTTATGAAGTTTGCCGTCAACTGGGATTACCGCTGCCCCTTCGCCCGCAACGCCCATGAGCACATTGCCGTTGGTTTGGCCGACGGGGCCGACTGGGACGTGACGTTCCTGCCGTTCTCGCTGAGCCAGGTGCATGTGGCGGAGGGTGACCCGGCCGTCTGGGACGACCCCGCCAAGGCCAAGGACCTCATGGCCGTGGCGTCGGGCGTCGTCGTGCGCGACCAGTACCCGGACCGTTTCCTCGATGCCCACATCGCACTCTTCGCGGCGCGCCACGACGAAGGTCTCGACCTCCGGATCCCCGAGGTCGTGGCCGGCGTCCTCGACGGTGTCGGTGTGCCGGGCGAGAAGGTCATCGCCGAAGTCGAATCCGGCGCGCCGGTCGAGGAGATTCGCCGGGTGCACGAGCGGTCCGTCGACGAGTGGGCGGCGTTCGGCGTCCCCACGTTCGTGGTCGACGGGCGCGCCGTGTTCGTGCGCATCATGAGCCGGCCCAAGGGAGATGCGGCATTGGCCCGGCGCAACATCGACGGCGTGCTGCAGCTCTTCGACTCACTCCCGGACCTCAACGAGTACAAGTTCACGAAGCTCGAGCGCTGATCTCGGACGCAGAGGACGAGACCTCCCAGCGCGTCTTCTGCGGACCGCGACCCCGCCGGGACCGCCCGGAATTCAGTTCTTCGCCAGCTCGCTCATCAACGCAAAGCCGCGTTCGCGCTCCGCGCGGTCCCCTGTGATCGCCGCCCCGAAATCTGTCGCGCCCGCCTCGGCCAGTCGACCGACCGCGGCCGCCACCGTCTCCTCGTCACCGATGAAGGCGACGTCCGCCGGGGTCTCGGCGCCCTCCTTGTCGAGCATCGCTCGATACGAGGGCAAATTCGGATAGATCGCCAGCTCCTTGTTGATGCGTTCCTTGGCGGCGTCGATGTCGCTCGTCACCGCGACGGGCAGGGACACGAACACGCGCGGCGCGGGACGGCCCGCCGCCGCGGCAGCCGCCCCGATCGTCGGTGCGATGTGGTCACGGATGGTCCCCGTGCCGGTCATCCACGTGATCGTGCCGTCGGCGACGGTCCCCGCCAGCTTCAACATCGCGGCACCGAGAGCGGCGACGAGCACGGGCGGCGCGGCCGCGCCCTTCACCCCCACCGCCTGGAACGCGTTGCACGTGATCCTCTCCCCCGCGAACGACACCGTCTCCCCCCGCAGTAACGGCATCAGCGCGGACAGGTACTCCTTCATGTACGAGTACGGCTTCTCGAAGCTCATGCCCCACATGCCCTCGACCACCACTTGATGCGAGAGCCCGATCCCCAGGAGCAGCCGGTCGTCCGTCGCCGCCTGCACGGTGAGGGCTTGCTGCGCCAGCATCATCGGATGCCGCGGGTATACCGGCACGACGCCGGTGCCCACCTCGATCCGGGGTACCTGCGACCCCGCGACCGCCAGCAGCGTCAAGGCGTCGGGCCCGAAGATCTGTGAACAGAAGGCGTGTGCGAACCCCGCCTCCTCGAAGCGCTGCAGCTGCGCCACGATGCGGGCGAGCGGTTGCTCCACATCCAGCAAGCCCCCGATGCGCAGTTGTGTGGCCATGGTCGTCGGACTCCTCGCGTAATCTGCCTGTTGTGTCAGTCCCCCTGTCTATGCCAATCCCCGGACGGGGGCGAGCGAGCTGAGCACCCACCGCATCGGCTTCGTGGGAGCCGGGCAGCTGGCACGCATGGCCGGAGAGGCCACGAGCGCGCTCGGCCTGTCCATGGCGGTCCTGGCCCAGCGATCCGACGACGCCGCCTGTGCGGTCGCCGCCGAGGTCATCGTCGGCTCGCCCTTCGTCGAAGCCGACCTCCGCGCGCTCTGCGAGCGCTGCGCCGTCGTCACCTTCGACCACGAACAGGTCGACCTCGACATCGTCGCCGGGCTCACCACGGAGGGCTATGTCCTGCGCCCCGGGGCAGCCACCCTCGAGTTCGCCGTCGACAAGGCGCACATGCGGTCGGTCCTCGACAGCGCCGGGGTCCCGGTCCCCGCCTACGCAATCGTCGACAACGGGACCGCCGCAGCCGACGCCGTCAGCCACTTCGCCGCCGAGCACGGCTGGCCGGTCATGCTCAAGGCGGCGCGTGGTGGCTACGACGGCAAAGGCGTCTGGCCGGTCGCCGACGCGACCGAAGCGGCGGAGGTCCTCTCCCACGTGCAAGGCCGGGTCGTCGTCGAGGAGCTCCTCCCGCTCGACGCGGAGTTGGCCGTGATGGTGGCGCGGCGCCCGTCCGGATCGGCCTCCGCCTGGCCCGCCGTGGAGACCGCGCAGGTCGGCGGGGTGTGCCGTGAGGTGCTGATACCCGGCCGACTGCCCCACGACGTCGTCGACGCCGCCACCAGCCTCGGGCAGAAGGTGGCCGAGATCGTCGGTGCCGTGGGTGTCATGGCCATCGAGCTGTTCTGGTCGGAGGGCCGGCTCCTCGTGAACGAGGTGGCCACCCGCCCGCACAACTCGGGGCACTGGACGATCGAAGGCGCTGTGACCTCCCAGTTCGAGAACCACGTCCGCGCCGTCCTGGACATGCCCCTGGGCTCGACCGCGCCGCAGCACCCCCAGGTCGCCAGCGTCAACGTGTTCGGCGGCCCGGAGGGAGCCGACCCGGCCGATCTGCTCGCCCGGGCGCTGGCCGTCGAAGGCGCACACGTGCACCTGTATGGCAAGGACCCACGACCGGGACGCAAACTGGGGCACGTGACCGTGTGCGGCGACGACCCTGAGCTGGTGCGCGCCCGCGCCTGGTCGGCGGCGCGGGCACTCGGCACGCCGGTCCCACCAGGCCTCGCCGTTCCCTCGGAGCAGGCCTCGTGAGCCCCGCCCCGCTGGTTGCGGTCGTGATGGGCAGCTCCTCCGACCTCCCGGTCATGCAAGGTGCCGTCGAGATGCTCGAGCGCTTCGACGTCCCCCACGAGGTCCGGGTCGTCTCCGCCCACCGGACCCCCCGCGAGATGCTTGCCTTCGGCCAGGACGCGGCCGGGCGGGGCGTCCGCGTGATCATCGCCGGCGCCGGCGGCGCGGCCCACCTGCCCGGCATGTTGGCCTCGGTCACCCCGCTGCCGGTCATCGGCGTCCCGGTTGCACTGTCGCAGCTCGACGGCCTCGACAGCCTCCTCTCCATCGTGCAGATGCCCAAAGGCGTGCCCGTCGCCACGGTGGCGGTGAACGGCGCCCGCAACGCCGGCTTGCTTGCCGTGCGCATCCTCGGCGTCGGGGACCCCGACTTGGCCGCCAGAATGGTGGCGTTCCAGGACGAGATCGCATCGGACGCGCGAGCGCAGGACGTGGACGTGTCCGGAGGAGCGAGCGACGATGGCTGAGGGCAACCTGGCGCAGCGGCTCGGCTACCCGGCCGACGCCAAATTGGTGATCATCAACGCGGACGACCTGGGCTCGTGCCACTCGGCCAACGTCGGGGTCTTCGAGTGCCTGGCCACCGGAACCGTGACCAGCGCCACCCTCATGGTCCCCTGCCCGTGGGCCCGCGAGGCCTCGTCGCGCTACCGGGGCGAGGATGTCGGCGTCCACCTGACCCTCAACGCGGAGTACGAGCTCTACCGCTGGGGACCAATCACCCACGCGCCGTCGCTCCTCGGTGGCGACGGCGGGTTCCCGAGCACGGTCGAGGACGTCTGGGACCACGCCGACCTCGACGAGGTGCGCCGCGAGTGCCGCGCCCAGATCGAGCGGGCCATCCTCTGGGGCTTCGACGTGAGCCACCTCGACTCCCACATGGGTACGTTGCAATTGCGCCCGGAGTTCTTCGACGTCTACGTCAACCTGGCCGTCGAGTTCGGCTTGCCGCTGCGCATGGCCAGCCCGGCCACCGAGCGCTACGTGGGCTTCCCCGCCCGGGCCGTCGCCGCGGAGGCGGGAGCCGTCTTCACCGACCACTTCCGCTACGTCGGCGGGGTCGGATCCCGCCAGACCTTCGAACGGGACTTCGCAACCCTGCGGCCCGGCGTGACCGAGTTCCTTCTGCACCCCGCCGTGGACAGCGCCGAGCTGCGTTCGCTGGCCACGGACGACTGGATGCGGCGGGTCGACGACTACGAGATGATCTGCAAAGAGGACTGGGTGCGTCGCTCACTCGACGAGGTCGGTGCCACTCTCATCGGGTATCGGGCCCTGCGTGAGCTGGCGCGCTCCGGCGGTTGAGCAGCCAGCTGGTGATCGCCACGACCCGGACCACGATCCAAGGTGTCTCGCTCCTGTCGAGGCAGAAGAAGCGAGGCCAAGACGTGTTCGAGCTCGTGCTCTCGCACGAGGGCATCGAGGTGCGTCGCCCCGAGAGTCCCGTGCAGCAGATGTCGTGGAACCGCGTCTCGGAGTGGGAGATCGAAGAGCGCAAAGGGTACGTGCTCCTCACCTTGCGCGGGCAGGGCGCCACGACGCCGCTCGCCGTGCCGGGCTGGACGCTCGACGACCTCGAAGTCCTGATGCGCGACCTCACCTCGGGTGGCACCGCCCCCGCCGCCAACGGGCCCCAACCCGTTGTGGCCGACGGGAACGACGATGGGACGAGTGCCGCGGTCGCGGTGGTCGCAACGCCGGCTCCGGCAACGTCACCTCCCGCGCCGGCCGCCCCGGCTCCGGCGTTCGCAGTTACGGCGACAACCGATGCGCCACCCTCGGCGACGGACGCTCCGGCAGCGACCGTCCCGAGCCGGGTGGAACGGAAACGCGCCGCACGTGGACCGTGGCGCCGGCGGCTTTCGTGGCGGGCCGTGATCACGGTCGTCCTTCTCGGTGTCCTGGCAACCGCCGTCATCGTCGTCCTGCTCCAGAGTGCCGGCATCATCGATTGGAGCTTCCTCGGGCCGGTGGCCTGACCCGTCACCGTTCCGACCTCCGGGACCGGTCTCCACGGCAGCTGGGCAGGTCGACAACCATAAATCAGACTTTTAAGTTCAGTTTCGGCACTAATAGGCCGTATTTTGACTCTCAAGATAACCAATCGGGACGCTTTTCTCATCTTAATAGCTATTAGAATGGCTATCAGGAGGTACCCATGCGGACCGACGAACTGGAACAACGGCTGGGAGAGCGACTGCGGGCCCTCCGCATCCAGCAGGATCTGACACAGGCCGAGCTGGCGCGGGCGGCCAACGTGTCGCTCGGAGCCCTCAAGCGGCTGGAACGAGGCATGGGGTCGACGACGACCACGCTCGTCAGCGTGCTGCGCGCCCTCGACCAGGAGGGCTGGGTCGACGCTCTCGGGCCCGGGCCCACGCGCTTCAACCCGCTCGACGTCCTCGACGCCCGAAAGAAGCGAGCGGCGACATCGACGGACGCCCCGAGGGTGCGCCGGCGCCGGTCAGGCGCCCGATGACCTATCAGCCCACCGACGTGATCGAGGTCCGCGCCTGGGGCGATCGCGTCGGGGCCGTCGCGCTCGACCCGGACACCGGCTGGTACGCCTTCGCCTACGCACCCGAATGGGTCGACAGGGGCATCGAGCTCGCCCCCCTGCACATGGGGCTGCGGAGCGAGCCCTACGAGTTTCCCGACCTCCGGCCCGAGACGTTCTACCGGTTGCCCCCGCTGCTGGCCGATGCACTGCCTGACGCGTTCGGCAACGCACTGGTGAACGCGTGGCTGGCCGAGCAGGGGATCCCCGCCCAACGCATCACGCCGCTCGACCGTCTCGCCTACGCAGCGGACCGCGCCATGGGGGCGCTCGAATTCCGCCCGCCGGCCCGGGCGCCGGGAACCGACGCGCCGACCGCGGTGCAGCTGGCCGACCTGGTGCTCGCCGCACGGCGCACCGTGCGCGGCGAATTCAGCGGCGACGAGACGGCCCACGCAGCGCTCGAGCAGCTCATCCAGGTCGGAACGAGCGCCGGCGGGGCGCGGGCGAAGGCGGTCGTCGCCTTCAAACCCACGACCTACCAGGTCCGGTCCGCCTACGCGACGCCGGCAGAGGGCTTCGAACAGTGGCTCATCAAGCTCGACGGCGTCGGCGGCGCGGCCATGGACGGGCACGGCGACCGGCTCGGCGACAGCGCGCCGTATGGCCGCGTCGAATACGCCTACAGCCAGATGGCGCAGGCAGCCGGGATCGAGATGACCGAGTGCCGGTTGCTCGCCGAGGGGCCGCGCCGTCACTTCATGACGCGGCGCTTCGACCGGGGCCGAGGAGGCGAACGGCTCCACATGATCTCGCTCTGTGCGCTGGCCCAGCTCGACTACAACATGATCGCGACGCACAGCTACGACCAGTACCTGCAGACTGTGGCCGCCCTCGGCCTCGGGCCCGAAGCGCTCGAACAGGCGTTCCGGCGGATGGTGTTCAACGTCATGGCGGCGAACTGTGACGACCACACGAAGAACTTTGCGTTCGTCCGGCCCGAGGGCTCCGCCTGGCAGCTGGCGCCCGCGTACGACGTGACCCACGCCTATCGACCCGACAGCACATGGACGAGCCGCCACCTCATGGCGGTGAGCGGCAAGTTCGAGGACATCGGTCTCGACGACATCTACGGGGTCGGCCAACGCGCCGACGTGCCGGGGTACCGCAGGGTCGTGCGAGAAGTGCGCGACGCCGTGGACGAGTGGACCAGCTATGCGGCGTCCGCCGAGATCGACGACGACACGATCAAGGCGGTCGCGGCCGACATCGAGCGATTCCGGCCCCGCTGACACGACACGATTGCCGCGTGGGGCGTCAGCTCTGGCGCACGCCCTCGAAGAGGTCCTTCTCGGTCACGCCGGTCGTCGGGCCGATGCGACTGCGGGCGAGGTAGAACTCCTCGACCGGGTGGATGTCGCGCATGACCTCGGGCGGCAGGCCGAACCAGAACTTCGAGGTCGGGTCGACCTGGGTGGCGTGCGCCTTGAGTGCCTCGGCCCGTACGTCGGTGAAGTCGGCGATGTCGATCGTCGTGGTGTAGGTCTCGTCTCGACCGATCCGGGCAAGCCACTTGTCGTCGAAGGGTGACTCGAGTCCGAGCTCCTCGAACTTGGCGTGGATCTCGCGGAAGCGCGAAGCGGCCCAGACCGAGTAGTAGAGCTTGGCCGGGGCGAAGGGAGGTCCGGCGTCCGGGTATCTGTCCGGATCACTGGCGGAGTCGAAGGCCAATACGGAGATCTGGTGGACGCGGATGTGGTCAGGATGGGGGTAGCCCGAGTGGTCCTCGCCGTAGGTGATCACGACCTGGGGCCGGGTGCGGCGGATGATGGCGACCAGCTTCTCGACCGCCTCGTCGAGCGGGGCCTGGCCGAACGACGCCGGGTTCTTGTTGGCCTCGGTGTCGGGCATGCCCGAGTCGCGGTAGCCCAGGAGGACCGTTTCGTCGTAGCCGATGATGTCGGTGGCGGCCTTCAGCTCGGCCATCCGGACCCGCCCGATGTCGGCCCGCACCTCGGGGGTGTCCATGGCGGGGTTGAGGATGTCGCCCTCCTCACCGCCCGTTGCCGTCACCAACACGGTGTGCACGCCCTCGGCGTGGTACTTGGCGACGGTGGGTGCGCCCTTCGAGGCCTCGTCGTCCGGGTGCGCGTGGACGCTCAGGAGACAGAGGCGGTCGGGCACCTGCCCGAGATTAGCGGCGGTCTGTTCCGAGGCGGCCCGGCTGGTCGTTCCGTGCCTGTCGGGCAGCCAGCTCAGCCGCCTTTTCGGCGGCGGCTCGGCCGGTGCCCTTGCTCCCCCGCTGGGCTTTATGCTCGAT
>DASXBZ010000124.1:0-38138 GCA_036491435.1 Acidimicrobiales bacterium | reverse complement strand
CCGTACAAGGTCCTGCCGGGCAGTGGGGGCAACAAGTACCCGACCGGCCTGAACGACACTGACAACGGCAGCGGTCTCCCGTGGTCCCCCGCCACCGACGGCCTGCGCAACCTGGTCGGCCACGTGAACGGCGACGGGACGGTCTCGCTCTGGGCGTCGACGTCCACGGTGAGCGGCTCGGGCGACCAGGGGGCCGACCCGAACAAGCTGGTCGAGATCACCGACCAGTTGGGCGCGACCTCGGGCGGCAAGGTGACCCACGAGAAGTTCCACACCACGGTGCAGCCCACCGACGGCCAGGTCGTCCGGGGCGTGGCCTTCACGCCGGGGACGCCCTTGTCCAACGGCGACACGACCAGCCCGCAGCTCTGAGCAGGAGCCGCCCGCGGAGGCTCCCTTCCGCGGGCGGCGACGGCTCCTCAGCCTGTTGCCGTCACCGCCTCGTGATGGCGCGGTACTTGGCAACGATCAGCTTGCCGATCAGCGTGTAGCCCTGGTTCATCGGGTGGATGTCGCCCTTGGCACAGAACCAGGTGAGCGCACACACGCTGGCGACGGGGACGGGGATCGTGCCGTACGCCTTGGTGTGCGCCGTCCGCTTCAGTGACGTGTAGGCCCCCGTCGCCTTGGTGACGTCGACGAAGGCGCCGAGCGACGTGGCGTAGGACTGCGAGAGCGCCGGGTTGATGAGCGACTTGAAGGCGACGACCGAGAGGTTGGCCAGATTGATCGCTGCGGTGGATCCGGGGTTCGTCGGGTAGACGTAGGTGCCGAGGACCACGTCGGGATACGTCGAGCCGATGATCGGCACCTTCGGGCCGGCGGCGGCCCGCAGCTGCGACGCGATCGACGTGACGTTGGTCTTGATCGTGCTCACCGCGGTGCCCACGCAAATGATGGGGTTGGCCGCCTTGGCGCACGGGACGACGTCGTTGCCGCCGATCGACACCGTGATCAGGCCCACGTGGCCCTTGTGCACCGCGATGAAGGCGGTCGCCGCCGCGATCTGCGTCGTCGTGGGGTAGGTCATACCGCCCGCCGTGTGGGGGAGGACGGCCGGGCAGCCGACCGTCGCGAGGAGCGAAGTCGTCGTCGCACCCGCGCAGCCGAAGTTGGCCAGTGTCAGGCCGGTGTGCTTCGCCACATAGGTGGCGTACCCCGGCGTCGCACCCTTGCCCGGCTGATAGCCGACCGAGTACGAGTCCCCGAGCGACACGTAGTAACTCGGTGGACGCTTCGCCGCGGCGACCTGGGGGAGCACGATCGTCCCCGCCGCTGCCACGGCCGTCGCCGCCAGCACCGCCGTCCACGCGGTCATGCGTCGTCGTCGCACCGAGAACTCCTGTCAATCGGCCGGCCGGGCCCCGTGACCCGGCCTCGCCGAGTCGTCTTACTAC
The DNA here is from genome assembly GCA_036491435.1 of Acidimicrobiales bacterium. GTDB lineage: Bacteria > Actinomycetota > Acidimicrobiia > Acidimicrobiales > RAAP-2 > Bog-473. Next base: position 36,741 of record DASXBZ010000124.1, on the reverse strand, counting down.
AGGGGTCCCCCGCGACGGGGCGCGCGAAGAGGTTCTGAGGGTTGGTCATTTCATCCCTCGGACTTCGTCCAGTGTCGGCGTCGCGGCTGGGCAGAGTCTGCTTCGTTGCTCGTCCGACGCCGTGTGCCCGTGGGCGCGCGCGACGGTCCGTCGAAAGCCGCGCGGACACATCAATGTGGTCTCCTCCCAAACCGCCTGCTACGGGCATTGTCCCTTGGCGGGCGGTCAGCCGGTCGGAGCCGAAAGTCCCGACTCCCCGTTCCGAGGATGTGCCCTTTCACGAGGTGGTCTCGTAGGCTCGCCCAGTGGTTTCCGAGCTGTTCGACCCGGCCGCCTGGAAGCCGGTCCCGGACTTCGACTTCACCGACATCACGTACCACCGCGCCGTCGAGCACGGCACCGTCCGCATCGCGTTCGACCGGCCGGAGGTGCGCAACGCCTTCCGGCCGCAGACGGTCGACGAGCTGATCACCGCGCTGGACCACGCCCGCTGCTCGTCCGACGTCGGCTGCGTGCTGCTCACCGGCAACGGGCCCTCGCCGACCGACGGCGTCTGGGCCTTCTGCTCGGGGGGCGACCAGCGCATCCGTGGCGCCGCGGGATACGAGTACGAGGACGCCGGCGACTCCGGCCGGGCGGGCCGTCTCCACATCCTCGAGGCCCAGCGCCTCATCCGTTTCATGCCCAAGGTCGTCATCTGCGTCGTGCCCGGATGGGCGGCCGGTGGTGGGCACAGCCTCCACGTCGTGTGCGACCTCACGCTCGCCAGCGCCGAGCACGCACGCTTCAAGCAGACCGACGCCGACGTGGCCAGCTTCGACGGCGGCTTCGGCTCGGCCTATCTGGCCCGGCAGGTCGGTCAGAAGTTCGCCCGCGAGATCTTCTTCCTCGCCCGCGCCTACAGCGCCGAGGAGATGCACGAGATGGGCGCCGTGAACGAGGTCGTCCCGCACGCCGACCTCGAGCGGGTCGCGCTCGAGTGGGCCCAGGAGATCAACGGCAAGAGCCCCACCGCTATCCGGATGCTCAAGTACGCCTTCAACCTGATCGACGACGGGCTGGTCGGCCAGCAGCTCTTCGCCGGCGAGGCGACCCGCCTCGCCTACGGCTCACCCGAGGCGACCGAGGGCCGCGACGCCTTTCTGGAGAAGCGGCCACCGGACTGGTCGCCCTTTCCCTGGCACTACTGAGCCCCCACCGCTCGGTTTCCGTTTATCGAGCACCGCTGCCGGCCTCTCGCTCGATCCCGGCCAGGAGATAGCGCAGCCCGGTGGAGAACTGCTTCGGGCTGGTCATGGCCACCAGCTCCTTCGCCGTGCGGCTCGTCTTCGCCGGTGGCACCCAGCCCGCACGCGAGGTCTCGAGCGCGGCGAAGCCGACGGTGTAGGTCTGGAGCGCGGCGTAGGCCGTCTTCGACGACGCGGTGTCGTAGCCGGCGTCACGCAGGATCTTGAGCATCATCTCCATGCGGCGGATCGCGGTCGGCGAGATCACGGGGTGGCGCAGGTACACGTAGAGCGCGCCGGGCTCCTGCACCAACAGGCGTCGCAAGCCCTCGGCCGCCACAGTCAGGCGTGCCTGCCACGTGCCCGAGGACCCCGGCATCGGTGCGCTCTGGATCAGCAGCTCCTCCACCACCTCGTCCATGAGGTCGTCCTTGTCGCGGATGTAGCGGTAGAGCGACATCGGCGCCACATCGAGGTCGGCGGCCAAGCTCCGGATCGTCATCTGCTCGAAGCCGGTGTTGCGCAGCGACCGCAGGGCGGCCTCGACGATCTGACCTCGCGAAATCGTGCCCCGAGGCGCCCGCTGCCCACGCGACCGCCGCGTCGCCGACTTCTGCGTTCCCGGCACCGCCGCCATTACCTGTCACCCTAAACCACCCCGTTGCGTACAAGTACGTCCCGGGATTAAGGTACCAGTACGCAACCCGAGGGACCATGGTCGGCGGCAGCACCAACTGAGCATGCAGCGGCTCAGGCCGCGGCGAGAAGGGCGACAGGTCGGGGGTAGGGCGCGCGGGCCCGGCGTGGCGGTGGTGGGTATTGGCGGCACCGCCGCCACCCGCCGGTCCCAGTAGTGATCGACCGGCGCCGGCCAGCCACAACACCACGAGACGGAGAGCCCACGTGCGGGTCCTCCCAGGTCAGATCGACCCAGGCCCGCCCCCGCCGGCCGGCGTGTCTCGATGCCGTGCCATCAGCCCCGCCCGCCGCAGGCTCCTCGTCGCCAGCGGTGCGGCTCCGCTGGCCCGGCCGTGTGCGGGATGCCCCTCTTCGAGTCGCGACGCGGCGTAGGCCCCGTACCGCGCCGCCAACGGCGACGCCGTGATGCCGTGCAGGAGCACGCTCAACGCGACGGTCACGGTGATCGCCGCGAGAACCGTCTTGGACTGGGACGGCTCCAGCGCGTCGACGGCGATGAGGCCGAACACGACCGAGGCCAGGCCGCGCGGGCCGAACCATCCGACGAACGCGACCGTGGCGCGGTCGAGCCCGGTTCCCGCCAGCGCCAGAGCCACCGGCACCATACGCAGCACGGTCAGCGCCAACAACGCGAACGCGAGATCGCGCCAGCCGGCGTCCTCCAGCCCCGGCACGAGCATCACCGCGCCGAAGAGGAACCAGACCAACAGCGACATGAGCGTGCCGGCCTCCTCGGCGAAGCCCAGGACGGCCTCGTCGTTGTGGTGGTCGACGCTGCCGAAGGCGATCCCGGCGACGAAGGCGCAGACGAAGCCGTTGAGCCCGGCGACGTACGCCGCCGAATAGGAGAAGATCGCCAGCGCCAGGATCGCCAGCGGGCGGAACGCCGGCGAGCTCCACTGGTTCCGGCGCGCCCAGGACAGCAAGGTCGCCCCCACCACGCCGATCCCGATCCCGAGCGCCGTCCCGCCCACCAGCGCGCCGACGGCCGCCCAGAGATGCTGACCCGCCAGTGCGTCGGCGGTCACCGCCCCGGCGATGAACAGGTTGACGAACGGCGTGGCGATCCCGTCGTTGAGCCCGCTCTCCACGTTGAGCGTCCGGCGCACGCCGGCGGGCACTCGCTCGTCCGACATGATCGACGCCCCCAGCGCGGCGTCGGTCGGCGCCACGATGGCCCCGATGGCCGCCGCCACCCAGAGCCCGTTGCCGCCGAACAACAACGCGGCGGTCGCCACCCCCGCCGCGATGGTCAAGGGCAGCCCGATCCCGAGGAGGCGGGCCGGGATAACGGCGTCGGCCCGCAGCGCGCGCAGGTTCACCCGCGACGCGTCGGCGAAGAGGACGATGGCGAGCGTCACCTCGGCGAGGGAGCGAATCGTCGACGAGTGCAGCGTGAAATGCACCAGCGCCGTCGGCCCGTGGGTGACGACCACGCCGAGCACGACGAACGCAATCGGCGCCGAGACGTCCCAGCGCTCGAGCCGTCCCGAGACGAGCCCCCACACGATGACGCAGGCGGAGACGACCGCCAGCGCTGCGAAGCCGGATTCCTGCCCCATGGCCGTCTCAGTTTCTCAGAGGGGCCACAGAGTCGGGGCACCGTCGCCGCTCACGATCGGAACATCCCTGCGCCGACCTGAGCGGTCCGGCTAGAACAGGGGCGCACGGATAGCGGGGCACGGGCCCCGTGCACTGACGACGAGGAGTCACATGCTGGCAGCGACGGACTACCCGATTCTCGATTTCTTCCTGACGATGCTGTACTTCTTCCTCTTCTTCATCTGGATCTGGCTGCTGGTCATGGTCTTCTTCGATATCTTCCGCAGCCGCGACTTGGGAGGCGGCGCCAAGGCCCTGTGGTGCATCTTCATCATCATCCTCCCGTTCCTCGGGGTCTTCGTCTACCTGATCGCCCGCGGCGGCAAGATGCACGAGCGGCAGGCCCAGCAGGCGGTCGAACAGCAGAAGGCGTTCGATTCGTATGTACGCGAGGCCGCCGGCGCGCCGGGCGCCGACACCGCCTCCCAACTCTCGAAGCTCGCCGACCTCAAGAACCAGGGCGTGCTGACCGAGGAGGAGTTCCAGTCGGAGAAGACCAAGCTCCTCAACGCCTAGCCGCAGGGCTACCGACCCCGCGCTGCTGCGCCGCTTCGTCACCGGGGGGCACGCTTCGGTGACGCCGGAGGAGCCGGACGCGACCGAGGTCGAACCCGACTCCGACGTCGAGTCCGGGCGCGGGCTGCCGCCCGCCGCCAAAGGACGTGTCCCGCCCGGACCTGACGCGCCCGCGCCCGATACTCGCGACACCTACGAGCGCATCGCCACCCAGATAGAGGAGGACGTCGATTCACCTCTGCCGTGGCGCACCATCGCCAAGCGGTCGGCCGCGGTGCTCGTGGCCGGTGTCACCATCTACCTCGTCTTCCCGAGCCTCGCCGCGGTGTTCAGCTCATTTCCGAAGTTGACCTCGCTCGATCCGATCTGGTTCACCCTCGCGTTCGCCTTCGAGGTCGCGCACTTCGTCTGCACCATCGGGCTGCAGCGGATCGCGCTCGGCACGAAGGGTTGGTTCTCGGTGTCGACCTCGCAACTGGCGGGGAACGCCATCAGCCTCGTGGTGCCCGGGGGGGCCGCAGTGGGCGCTGCCACGCAGTTCCGGATGCTGGCGAAGGCCGGCAACGACACGACCGCTGCCGTCGGCGGGCTCACGGTGTTCTCGCTCTTGCAGATCGGCGGGCTCTTGGCCCTGCCGATCTTCGTGTTGCCTGCGATCATCGCTGGCACGCCGATCGCCCGGGGCCTCGAGTACACGGCGTTGCTCGGCCTCGTCGCCTTCGTTCTCTTCGCCGGCTTCGGCGCCATCGTGCTGACGCTGGACGGGCCCATGCGCTGGGCGGGCCGCGTCGTGCAGGTGGCGCGCAACCGCTATCGGCGCAACTCGCCGCCCATGACCGACCTGCCGGATCGCCTCGTGCGCGAGCGCAACCGCATCCGCGACGTGCTCGGACGGCGATGGAAGGCGGCCACGCTGCTCAGCAGCGGCCGGCTGTTGTTGGACTACGGCTGTCTCCTCGCCTCGATCCGTGCCACCGGCGCGAGGCCGAATCCGTCGCTCGTCCTCCTCGCGTACGCAGTGGCCAAACTCCTGGCCCTCATTCCGATCACTCCCGGCGGGCTCGGCCTCGTCGAAGCAGGGCTCAGTGGTCTGTTGATCCTGGCGGGGGTTCCGGGCGGCGACGCCGTCGTCGCAACGCTCGCGTACCGGATCATCTCCTACTGGCTGCCGATCTTCGTGGGGCCGTTCGCCTACATCGCATTCCGGATGCGCTACGGGAAACCGGGCGATGGCTCGAGCCAGGGCGCAGGGGGGACCGGGCCGGCACTCGCTGGAGGCTGACCGGCCTCAAGAGCACTTCCGGCAGCCCCGCGTGCCACCACCGGCGGCGTCGACCTTGGTTTCTGGGCACGAGTTGGGCGTCCGTTGTGAAATGACACTAAGAATGCAAGTTTCGTGCGCCAAAGGGCTATAGGAGACGTCTTCGTCGCGTCGAATGGCCCTCTGAAGCGTGGCTATTGCTCAGCGTGGCAAAATGACCTGGTAGTCGCTGCATGAGGGGGGACTCGCAAGGTCGAGATGATGCGAGAGTGCAATCGCCATGTATGAGGGGACATGGGATTCTGTGCGCACCCACGCGGTGCCCGACTGGTACGACGACGCCAAGCTGGGTGTCTTCCTCCACTGGGGCCCGTATTCGGTGCCGGGTTGGGCGCCGCGGGTGCCGGACATCCAGGAGCTGCTGGTCAAGGCCGGCCCGAGGCGGATGCTCCGTGAGAATCCCTACGCCGAGTGGTACCTCAACACGATGCGGATCCGGGGCAGCCCCACGGCGCGCCATCACACCCAGGTGTACGGCGACGACTACCCCTACGACAACTTCGTCAAGACCTTCGATGACGCCACGGCCGGCGCCAACCTGGACTCGCTGGCGAGCCTGTGCGCGGAGGCTGGGGCCCGCTATGTCGTCTTGACGACGAAACATCACGACGGGTTCGCGCTGTGGCCGTCGGACGTGCCTCATCCGGTGAAGGGCGAGTACCACGCCCGGCGTGATGTGGTCGGCGACCTGGCCTCGGCGGTGCGAGAGCGCCGCTTGCGGATGGGCCTCTATTACTCGGGGGGCTACGACTGGCCCTACAACGGTGCGCGGTTGCGGGGTGCGGCAGACCTCGTGTTGGCGGCGCCGGCGGGCGAGGGCTACCGCACGTACGCAACGGCGCACGTGCGCGAGCTGATCGATCGGTATGCGCCATCGGTGTTGTGGAACGACATCTCGTGGCCGGCGGGCGGGAACCTGGCCGAGCTCTTCGCGTACTACTACAACAAGGTGCCCGACGGCGTGATCAACGACCGCTGGCGGGAGGTGGCGCCGCCGACGGGGGTGTTCTCGAAGAGCTTGATGCGGGCCGGCGGGCGTCTGGTGGAGCTGTTGTGGCCGTGGATCCCGGCGCGGCGCAAGCGGCTGACGTTCCCCTCGCCGCAGCACTGCGACTTCCGCACACCCGAGTACGAGACGCTGCACACCGTCGCGGAGCGCAAGTGGGAGATGTGCCGCGGCGTAGGGAAGTCGTTCGGCGCAAACCGCGAGGAGCCGCCCGAGGACATCATCACCGAGACCGAGCTCATCCAGATGTTCTGCGACATCGTCGCGAACAACGGCAACCTCTTGATCGGGGTGGGGCCACGTCCCGACGGGACAGTGCCCGAATCGCAGCAGGCGCCCCTGCGGGGACTGGGCGAGTGGCTCGCGACGAACGGCGAGGCCGTCTACGGCTCCCGGCCGTGGGTGGTGACCGAGTCGTCGACCGCAGACGGGACGCCGTTGCGTTTCACCAAGAGCGGCGAAGGGGTCTACGCGCTGGTGCTCGGTATGCCGGCGGGTCGCCGGGTGACCCTGCGCGATATCGACGGTGCCAGCGTGCGCCGGGTGCGCCTCGTCGAGGTCGACGAGCTGGTCGACTTTTCGGTCGAGGAGCGGGGTGGCCTGACTGTCATGCTGCCCGAGCGGCTGCCCGTGTCCGCCGTGACAGCCTTCGACCTCGGCGCCGAGGTGCGGGCGCGGGCCGACGGCGGGACGTAGTCAGGCCCCGAGGACGAGTTGGGTCTGCAGCACCCGGGCCACGAGGCGCTCCTGCGGGTCGCGGACGTCTGTCTCGACGACGACGACCGTGCGGCCCACGTGCAAGGGGCGTGATACCGCCTCGACGTAGCCGTCGCGCACACCCCGCAGGAAGTTGGTCTTGGATTCGACGGTGGTCGTGCCCGCCGCTCCGTCGGGGAGGTTCAAGAACGCGCAGGCCGCGCCGGTGCTGTCAGCCAGGGACATGACGGCGCCGCCGTGCAGCAGGCCGCCCGCCGTGCATCGCTCGGGCGCCCAGTCGAGCCGGGCCCTCACCTCCTCCTTGGAGTACCGGGAGAACACCGCGCCGATCGCCTTGGTGAAGGGCATGAGGTCGAGCAGGATGTTGGGGTCGGGCCCAGTCGGAGGGGTCGGGTCGGTGGCGTCGGTCATCACGTCGGAGGCTACCGAGCCGGCGTTCTCCGCCCCGTCGGAGGGCGGTTCGGGACAACAGGGCGACACCCCGACACCGCTGCCACAACAAATGTAAAAAGTGACCCAGAAAGGGACCTTCGGCCCGGGTCCATGTCCTCTAGGCACGGGCCCGCACGCCGGGCAGGATGCACGCATGGACGACGCTTGCCGGCGCTGCAGCTCGCCAGAGACAGATGCGGTTCGATCTCTTTTGGGGAAGATCCGTCTCGTTGACGGAAGGGGGAGGTATTCCCTCGGCACGTCGTCCTCTTTCGCACTGCGCCAGCCCGGTAGTGACGGGCTCGGCCATGCGGGATCTGCTCCCCGCCGGGGTGGTTCTCGCTCCGGCTAAGCCGTCGAGCGACGGTATCCCCGGGGGGACGGGGAGTGGAACTCATCAATGTGACTCCCGGCGTCCGGTACGTTTCCGGGTCTTGGCGAACGCCGGGAGCTCACATTGATCCTCGACCTCTTCCTCATCGGGCTGGTCGTCACGCTCGAGCCGATCCCCCTTTCGGCCTTCATCCTTTTGCTCGCGGCTGAGCGGGGGCTGATCAAGGGCCTCGGCTTCGTCCTCGGTTGGTTGGGGACGCTGGTGGTCATCGTCGCCGTGGTGGTGGTCGTCACCGGCGGCAAGCCGCTCATTCCGAAGAGCTCGCCCTCGACCGCTGCGCTGGTGGTCAAGCTCATGGCGGGCGCAGTCTTGATCGGGATCGCGGAACGCCGCCGCCGTCGGCTGTCGCGGGCATCGTCGGACGCCGCGCCGAAAGCGAAGAAGCAGCCCAAATGGATGGCGCGGATCAACGAGGTGAACCCGCTCACGGCGGCCGGCCTGGGCTTCTTGTTACAGCCCTGGGTGTTGGTGGCTGCGGGCGTCACGACGATCGTCGAAGGGAAGCTCAACACGCCGGTCGAGTATCTGGCCGTGTTCGGCTTCGCCGTGTGGTGCTCCGCCAGCTATCTCGCGCTCGAGACCTACGCGGCGCTGCGGCCGGACGTGGTGAAGGCCCGCCTGCAGGCGCTGCTCGACTGGATCAACTCGCACACCGATCAGGCGATCGTGTTCCTGTCACTGTTCCTCGGCCTCTACCTGATGGCCAAGTCCCTCTACGACCTGGTCTCGGCGTAGCCGGGCCGCGTGGTCGACGGGCGTTCAGGCCGTGGGCGCCGCCGGAGCCGCCGGGGAGCTCGCGGTGCCGACCGGCTGGGCTCCGGGGCGAGGCGGGAAAACCGACGGGCCGAGGTTGGCGTGGATCATCAACACGATCGCCGACGCCACCATGATGTAGGTGAGGTCGAGCAGGAGCGCCAGCGTGGCGCTGCGGCTCGAGCCGACGCCGCCGAAGACGCCGGGACCGATGAGCGCAAAGAGCAGGTAGACGGCCATGCCGAAGGAGAAGATCAGCTCCAGCAGATAGATGAACGCGACGACCCCGGCGTAGGAGTTCATGACCCGGGTGTTCGGTCGCACCGGGCCGACGTCACCGTTGGCGGTCTGGATGCCCCGGCGCAGGTGGAGGACCCACACGCTGCCGGCGATCACGACGAAAAGACCGCCGATGACCACCTCGCGGGCCACGGCGTTGCCCATCGGGCTGAAGTGCGGCGCGATCAGCGAGAAGATCGCCGTCATGATCAGCACGGAGCCGGCGAACGTGAGCTGCAGCGTCACGAAGCTCATGCCGAAGAGGTAGACGGTCTGCGGTCGCATGCTGCGCGGGTCGGGCTCCGCCCGGTTCGCGACGATGAGGACGACGAGCAGGATGAACAGTCCGGAGAACAGCGCGAGCGCCAGTGCCACTCCCGCCGCCACACCGCCCGCAGTGTTGACCAGTTGACCGGTGACCATCGTGACAACCCCCTGACGGCCCCGCCCTTGCAGGGCTTGTCCGCAAGGTAGGGCACGGCACCGCCGAAAACGCGGATGCAACGCCGTGGCGGTGCACCGCAGGCATCCCCCGATTGGAGCATCGGCGCGTGGTACACCGGGCAGCGCCGCAGGCATCTCGCATCGTGCGGCGGGAGGTACGACCGATGTTCGCCTACACGTGGCCCCTGCTGAACCTCTTCTGGACGTTCCTGATGTTCGCCGGGATCGCCCTGCTTTTGTTCTTCGTCATCTTCTGCTTCGTCGACAACTTCCGCCGGCGTGACCACAGTGGCTTAGCCAAGGCGGCCTGGACCGTGGTCATCCTGGCCATCCCGTTCCTCGGCGCGCTCATCTACATCATCGCCCGGCCGGCCGACGCGCAGCTGGCGACCTAGCGGGATCGCCGCTCGACGAGCGCATCCGCCTCCGCACCGAGGAGGTTGCACTTGGGGCGCAAGTTTCGCAGCCTCGGGCCCCGCCGGAGCGCCCGTCGTCGGTCGGCGCCCGAGTGCCCGGCACAAAACCCATCGGTGCACTGGACATTCGATTCGGAACGCCCGTTTCGCTATATTTCTCCCGACCAAGGGGCCTAGTCCAGGGAGTAGCCGTGCAGAGCCACGACCCGAAGATCGCACAGGGACCGAATAGGACCTGGGTGGTCGAGTGCATCCAGTGCCGCAACGACACGCAGTCCGAGTTGCCGATCGGGATCGGGATGCCGCTGCACGACCGCGAGACGGCCGAGCGGCTCCGCGACAACCACGCGTTGCGTACGACGCGCGTGGTGGCCTCCTAAACCCGACCAGCCCGCCGGCTTCCTGGGTCCACGAGCGGCGCCGCACTCGCCGGCAGAGGAGTAGACCCCTCAGAACCAGGGGGAAAAGGTGCCGATCGTAACTGCACCTGATGTGTCACAATGCATGACACAGCATCGGGTAATTGCGTGTGATGGTTTGCCACGCAAGAGCAGTCGTCGGGGGGCACCACCACGTGTCAGCAAGCAACGTTGAGTACTCCGCCGTGGACCTCGACCGCTTTCGCCAGGTCCAGCGCCTGGCCTATGACATCGCGCTGAGGGTCGAGTCCCAGCTGCAGGTGGGCATCACCGAGATCGAGGCGTGCACCCTCGTCGCGGCGGCCCAGACGGAGTGCGAGGTGATTCAGGTCTTCCACGATCCCTACGTCTTGTTCGACGGGCGCACCGCACTCGAATCCGGTCCCGCGTCCGCCGAACCGCGACCTCCCGAGGGGGTCGCGACCGGGGCCACCGGCATACCCCCGACCAACGACCTGGTCCCGACCAACCAGGTCCTGCGCGACGGTGCGCCCGCCATCATCGACCTGGCGCCGGTCGCCCACGGCGTGTCGTCCGACGTCGCCTATTCGTGCGTGCTCGGCACGAACCGCGTGTTCGAAGAGCTCGACGCCGGCCTCGCCCGGATCCGGTCATTCCTGCGAGAAGCCATCGCGTCGCGCACCTCGATGCTGGCGCTGTACCACGAGCTCGACGAGCGGCTGGCGGCGCGCGGGTGGGAGAGCTGCTACCACCGCCAGGCCGACCGCGCGCTGGGTCACCTCGTGTTCCCGCTGGAACACGAAACGGACCGCCCGACGCCGTTGCCCGGGTGGGGCCCCGTCGCGGCCGAGAAGTTGCTCGCGGCGGGCATCGACGCGCTCGACCACGGGACGTGCTATCCGCTGTGGAACGACAGCTCGTTCACCGACTACCCGGCCACGCCCGGGTTGTGGGCGATCGAACCGCACATCGGCCTCGACGGCGTCGGGGTGAAATTCGAAGAGCTGCTCGTCGTCACCGAAGACGACGCGTACTGGCTGGACGACGACCTTCCCCACGTCCGGCGCTGGGCGAAGGCGAGATACAACACCTCGTCGCTGAAGGCGACGCCCGCCTGACCCACCACCGGCGCTCAGCCGAAGAGCGGGACGGGCGTCGCGTACTCCATCTCGAAGTATCCGGATGGCGCGCCGGGTACCCGCAGCGCGGCCGCGGCCGGCCCGACGTCCACCCCCGGCAACCCTGGGAAGAGCGGGTCGTGATGACAGAACGCCACGCGCCCGGGCTGCAACAGCGAGACCTGCTCGAGCATGTAGTCGACGGTGGAGCCCTGGAAGGGTTCGCCGTCCACGTTGGGGCGGCCGCCCAACGACAACAGCGCCACGTCGGGCCGTAGTCCCGCGAAGATGCCGCGCCAGTAGCCCGCGCTGCCACTGATGAGCATCGACCCACCGCGCGTCACCAGCAGGTAGGCGAGCTGGCCCCCGTCGTGGCGGGAGCACTTCTCGTTCATGGCCACGAGGGCCGGCCCGGCCGGCGCCGGCGCGGCGCCCATGCCGGCGAACAGCCGGCGGATCGTCGCGGCGCGTTCTTGTGCACTGACGTCGAGGTCGCCGAGGCACGGCACCGACGTGTCGGGATCGCTGTGGGCGAACAGGCATGCGTGCAGCGCGGGCAGCACGCGGACCCTCGTCGAAGGCCCGCAGTGCACCGTCTCGCCACCGGTCACCACGAGCAGCTGCTGTTCGGGGACGCCGGCCTCGCGCAGGCAGCGGGCCGACTCGGGTGAGGCGACGACGGTCGCTCCGGCGCCCAGCGCGAGGACGTCGGCGCCGTAGAGGTGGTCGAAGTGGGAGTGGCTGACGAACACGTAGTCGGCCGATCCCACCTCACGCGCCGAGAGTCCGACCGGATCGAGGCCCGGCAGCCGGTCCAGGTAGGCGTCGAAGAAGAGGTTCAGCCCGGCGTCGTGCACCCGAAAGGTGGCGGTCCCGAACCACTCGAGCGTCGCGGCCGCCGTCACTCTGCCACCGGTACAGGGTCCGCTTCGACGGTGGCCGAAGGGTCCCCGATCAACTTGGCCGAGAACTTCACGGCCTTGACCGCGCTAGTCACGCCGGTCTGCAACAGGACCCCGATCACGATGAAGATCACGCCCAGCCAGAACAGCCCGCGCCACCCGAGCATCAGGATGCCGACGCGACCGAGTGTGTACGGCGGCGAGCAGATCACCGCCCCCATCGCGCCGCCCACCGCCGCCGCCGCCAGCTTGTCGCGCCGGGAGCGCCCCTTCTTGGTGTCGATGCCGACGATGCGGGCCGGCACCGCGAGATAGCAGAGCATCATGATCCCCACGACGATGCTCTGACTGACGGCGAACCACCAGAGGCCCCAACGCTGGACGACCAGGGCGGAGAACGCGAGCACCAGCCCAATGCCACAGCCCCACGCCAGGATCACTCGGAGATGTGCGTTGGCCTTTGCGAAGGCCGGCCGGATCTTCGGCTTGCCCCGATCGACGATCGCAAAGGCGAACACCCCGTTCAGGTAGAAGCTCCCCGCCGTCGCTGCTGTCACCCCAAGGGCGGCCAGGATCAGCTCGGGCCCGTAGAGGGTGTTGAACCCCTTGCCGTGGAGTACGTGGATCTTGATGTCGAGCATCGCGATCCAGATCCACATAGCCGGCAGGATCTGCACGAGCGTGAGCCGCCAATTCGTCAAGAGCAGCTTGAGACCCTGGAACAGCATCAAGAACGCGCCGACGATCAACGCCAAAGGCGCGAGCCAACGGCTCCTGGAGCTCAGCTGCATCACCGCACGCTCGACGGCAGCGTCGTCGCTGCGCATGATCGCGTCGATCAGGCGTCTCACGCCGGCGCCAACGCGCACGCGTCTGGTCCCGGGCGACTCGGCCGCACCAGAGCCGTTCCCCGCGGGCGGCCCCGGTTCTGCCCCCTCCGGCGCGGCGCTGCGGTCCTCGAAGTCAAGCGTCACTGGATGATCCTCGCGGGAACGCCCTGGCACACCACTCCCGCCATTGTGCCCCTTCGACGGGAAGGGCACGCCTACGGCCGAATCCGCCGCGCCCGTCCCCCTTTCCGATCGACGCCGGACGACATAGCCTCTGGCCCGAGGAGCGTGCCATCCGCGCGTCCAGGGAGGTGGTGGCCGATGGCTGTGGATGAGGTCGTCCCACTGGCGGACACCCCCACGACCCGTCCCCTGCCCCACCTGAGCGACGAGGACAGCCGGGCCAAGGGGAAGCAAGCGCGGTCCAAGGTGCCCCGCGACCGCCAGGCGGAGTTCGAGGTCGGGGCGGACCGACCCGACCCGGTGGCGTTGCTCGAGAGCCAGGCGGCCTCGCGGGTGCCCGAACTCGTGCCGATCCGTTACGGCCGGATGCTGGTCTCGCCGTTCACCTTTTTCCGCGGTGCGGCCCTGGTGATGGCGTCGGACCTGTCCGGCACGCCACGCTCCGGGCTCAACGCCCAGATCTGCGGGGACGCGCATCTCTCGAACTTCGGCGTGTTCGGGTCGCCGGAGCGCCAGCTCGTGTTCGACTGCAACGACTTCGACGAGACGCACCCTGGCCCCTGGGAGTGGGACGTCAAGCGCCTGGCGGCCAGCATCGTCGTCGCGGGGCGCAACCTCGGGTTCTCCAAGGCGAACCGCGTCGAGGCCGTCATCCGTCTCGGCCAGCGCTACCGGGAGGTCATGCGGATGATGGCCTCGATGTCGAACCTCGACGTCTGGTACTCGAACGTCGACATCGAAGGCCTTGTCGACGCGCTCAAGCAATCCGCCGCATCGTCGGGCTCGAAGGCCCAGGCCCACATGGCGGCGACCGCCACGAAGGCCACGGAAAAGGCGCTGACGAAGGACTCCATGCGGGCCCTGAACAAGCTGACCCGCGTTGTCGACGGGCGGCGCTGCATCGTGAGCGACCCACCGCTCATCATGACCCTCGAGGATCTCTTTCCCGGCGAAAACCTCGAACAGCACGAATCGCTGTTCCGCGAGGTGATACGCAAATACCGCCAGAGCTTGCCGACGGACCGCAAGCACCTGCTCGAGCAGTACAAGTTCAGCCAGATCGCCCGCAAAGTCGTGGGCGTCGGCAGTGTCGGCACCCGCTGCTGGATCGTGCTGATGCACGGACCCCGCCACGATGACGTCCTGTTTCTCCAGGCCAAGGAGGCGGAGGCGTCGGTCCTCGAGCGCTTCACCCGGAAGAGCCAGTACTCCAACCATGGCGCCCGTGTCGTCGCCGGCCAGAGACTGATGCAGGCGAGCAGCGACATCATGCTGGGCTGGCAGCGGTCCAGCGGGATCGATGGCGTGCCGCGCGACTACTACATACGCCAGCTCCAGGACTGGAAGGGCTCGATCGACCCGGACGAGGCCATCCCTGAGGGCATGAAGGTCTACGGCGAACTGTGTGCGCACACGCTCGCCCGCGGTCATGCCCGTTCGGGAGACCGCATCGCCATCGCGGCGTATCTCGGCAACAACTCGACGTTCGACAAGGCACTGGCACGCTTTGCCGAGTCCTATGCCGACCAGAACGAGCGGGACTACGATGCGTTCGCCGCGGCATGCAAGAGCGGCCGGCTCCACGCCCAAGAGGGAATCTGAGGCGGCGCCGAGAGATGCGGCGTCAGGACGTGCTCCAGCGCACGAATCGTGACCTTTTACCCTGTTGCAGTACGAGATGCAATGGCATGGTGAGGGAGCTTCTACCGAATGCGCCATCCCCGGGCGCCCGAAAGCCAACCAAGGAGACCGAATGATTGCTTCGAGCTACCCCATTCTCGATGCGTTCCTGACGATGTTGTACTTCTTCCTCTTCATCATCTGGATCTGGCTGCTCATCACCGTCTTCATCGACATCTTCCGCAGCCGCGACTTGGGTGGTTGGGCCAAGGCTCTCTGGGTGATCTTCGTCATCGTCGCTCCCTTCCTCGGTGTCTTCGTGTACCTGATCGCTCGGGGCGGCAAGATGCACGAGCGGGCGGCGGCCGAGGCGGCGCAGCAGCAGAGGGCATTCGACTCCTATGTGCGCCAAACCGCCGGCACCGAGGACACTGACTCCGCCTCGCAGCTGTCCAAGCTCGCTGACCTCAAGGCGCAGGGCGTGATCACTGACGCAGAGTTCGAAGCACAGAAGGCAAAGGTGTTGGCCAGCTGAGCCTGACCATCTCCGACGACACAGGAGGAGGCAACATGACCCTGGGACCCGTCAGCTACACGGTGATCGCCTTTCCGGGTAACCGCTTCAACGGCAGCATTGCCCCTGAGGTGGAGAAGCTCGTCTCCAACGGCACGGTGCGGATCCTCGACCTGGTCTTCGTGGCCAAGGACGAGAGCGGCGACACCATCTGCCTCGAGTTCGACCAGCGCGACGAGCTCGCCGCCTTCGGCGACCTGGACGGCGAGGTCGGGGGGCTCATCAACGAGGACGACCTAGCCCACGTCGCCGACGACCTTCCGGCCGGCAACGCGGCCTTGGTCATCGTGTGGGAGGACTTGTGGGCGGCGCCACTAGTGGAGGCCATTCGCGAGTCGGGCGGTGTCGTCGTCGACACCGCGCGCATTCCGGCGGATCTCGTCGAGACCGCGTTGGCCGAGTTGGCCGAGGCGATCAAGAACTGAGCCTTCGGGCAACGCAACGCAATCGAACGGAAGGAAACAGGAGGAACAGAACGATGCCATTGGGACGACGTCCGGTCATGCGGACAGTTGGGAGAACGGCGGTGATCGCGGGAACGGCCACCGCCGTGTCCGGACGGGTGAACCGCCGTCAGCAAGCGAAGTACGCGGAGCAGGAGGCGCAGGCGCAGCAAGCCGCGGCGCCGCCGCCAGCTGCGGCCGCCGAGCCGGCGGCACCCGACTCTGACGAGTTGATCAACAAGCTCAAGGAGCTCGCCACCCTCAAGGACCAGGGCGTCCTGACGGAGGAAGAGTTCAGCGCGCAAAAGGCCAAGATCCTCGCCCAGCTGTCCTGACGCCGGGGGCAACAACGCGTCTGCTCACACGATGGATCTGTGACGAGCCGGCGCCCTCGGGGGCGCCGGCTGTCGCGTCCGCCCTCGACCGCCCCCGTTTCGGCACTGACCTGATCCCAAGATCGGGAGCTCTGCCGGTAACGTAAGCCCGGATGTGGCCGAACGACCCCGGAGCGCCGGACCCGCCTGTCCGCGTGGGATCGCGCTCGGTAGCGCGCCCTTGAAAGCGGTGCCTCACGCATGGTGAGCGTTCAAGATCCCGTGGTCTCGACGCGCGAGACGCCCCCTCCCTTGCTGGGTTCTCGTCGTCGGGACGAGTGGTGGTGGGTGCCAGGGGCGATCACGGTCGTCACCATCGCCGTCGTGATCGTCGTCACGCTCTGGCAGCTCCATCCCAGCCACCTCGTCAGCAACACGACCACCACGGGCGGGGACACGGGCGCGCACATCGCGATGCCCTGGTTCATGCGGTCGTTGATCACGCACGGCCATCTCAGCGGCTGGTACCCGGGCTGGTACGACGGCATGCCGCTCTACACCTTCTACTTCACGCTGCCCGACTTCTTCATCGCCGTCGGCTCCTGGGTCATCCCCTACGGCGTGGCGTTCAAGATCGGCACGGTTCTCGGGTCGGTGCTGCTGCCGATCACGGCGTGGGCCTGCGGTCGCTTCTTCCGGCTCCGCCCACCGATCCCGACGTTGCTCGCAGCCGCGACGCTGCCGTTCCTGTTCGACTACACGTACACCATCTACGGCGGCAACCTGTTCTCGACGCTGGCGGGGGAGTATTCGTTCTCCTTCGGCTTGGCGCTGGCGATCCTGTTCCTCGGGCTGTTCGCGGCGGCCGTGCGCGAAGGCCGTCACCGGGCCTGGGCGGCGGTCGTCCTCGCCGGATGCGTCCTCTCCCACATCGTGCCGGGTCTGTACGCGCTCGGAGGCGCAGCGGTTCTGACCGTGATCGAGCTGTTGCCGGCCCGTTGGGGTATCGGCGACAGCGTCTTCCGGTTCTGGCGCGGTGACTCGGACGCAGAGGTCGTCGCCTGGACACGCACGCTGTGGCGCGCGGTGTCGACCGTCGGCATCGGCCTCCTGCTGACGGCGTTCTGGTTGGTCCCCTTCGGACTCCAACGCGCCTACGCCACGTCGATGGGCTACGTGAACCTCACCACCTATTTGCACCAGTTCTTCCCCGAAGCCGACGCGTGGGCCCTCGTCCTTGCGGGCATCGGCGTCGTGATGGCGGTGTTTATGCGGAGCCGTTTCGGACTGACAGTGACATTGCTCGGGACCGGGTTCGCGCTGGCGGAGGTGTTCGACCCACAGGGGAGCCTCTACAACGTCCGGCTGCTCCCCATGTGGTTCATCTCCGTCTACCTCATGGCGGCCTGGACGTTCGGCGTGGGCTGCATCTTGGTGGCTCGTGGGTTTCGCCGGGCGCAACAGCAGCGATGGGATCGTTGGGAGGCCAACTTCCGCGAGCCGAGCCCGGTGCTCGAGGCGGAGGTCGACGGACGTACGGGAGACGACGGCAATGCCCCCGGCGCGGGACCAGAGTCGGCGAGCACGCCCTACGAGTCCTACGTGCCGCGACGGCCGCGTCCTTCGCGCTGGGGCCCGGCCGCGGTGGGTGGCGCCGTGATCGGACTGGTCGCCGTGGTGCTCGTGGTGGTGCCGCCCTTCCTGTTCTCCAGCACGTGGGGCCCGGTACACCTCGGCCCGAACGAGGTGAAGAACTGGTCGTCCTACAACTACACCGGGTATGAGGGGCAGGCGTCGTACCCGGAATACCGCGCCGTGATCGGGGCGATGCAACAGGTGAGCAAGCATTACGGCTGCGGGCGAACCATGTGGGAGTACAGCGACAGTGAGAACCGGTTCGGCACGCCCGAGGCGTTGATGCTGTTGCCGTACTGGACGAATGGCTGCATCGACTCCATGGAGGGGTTGCTCTTCGAGTCCTCGGCCACGACGCCTTACCACTTCATCAACCAGGCCGAGCTTTCCGCGGGGCCATCCGAGCCCGAGGTCGGTCTGCCCTACGCGGCGACCCAGGGGAACGTCGCGATCGGCGTGCAGCACCTGAAGCTTCTGGGGGTGAAGTACTTCATGGCCGAGTCACCCCAAATCGAGCAGCAGGCCAGCGCCAACCCCTCGCTGCAGCTGGTGGCCAAGACGGGACCGTGGACGTACTCCTACAACGGTGTCCTGACGCACACCACGTGGGACATCTACCGGGTCAAGGACGCCCCGATGGTCACGCCGTTGTCCAACGATCCGGCCGTGCTGTCGGGCGTCGACCCGGCACCGTCGGGGTGGCTCAACCAGTCCGTGGACTGGTACGACCACCCCAACCGCTGGAACGTCGAGCTGGCGCAGGGTGGGCCGGCCTCGTGGCCTCGCACGACGGTGGGCGACACGCGGCCGCCGGTGCGGCATGCAGGGTCGACGCGGGTGACCCACGTCTCGACGACCGACTCCACGGTGAGCTTCCACGTGTCCAAGGTGGGAACGCCCGTCCTGGTCAAGGTGTCGTACTTCCCGAACTGGCACGCCAGCGGGGCGGACGGGCCCTGGCGGGTGACCCCCAACCTCATGGTCGTCGTCCCGACCAGCCATGACGTGACGCTCTCCTACGGCCGCTCGGGTGTGAACTATCTCGGCGACTTCCTGACGTTCGTGGGGGTCGTGGCCTTGGCCGCGCTCGTCTTCGTGCCCTGGTGGCGGGGCCGACAGCGCCGCCAAGGGGCGCACGCCGCCCCCGGCTGATCCGCCCCGTCGGGCCGAGACCGGTTTGTCTCAAAAAGTGGCTTCGCGTGAGACAAAAGGGACACAAAGTGTCTAACATGTCCAGCAATGACTGTGACGGTCGCCAGGGCGCACGCCGAGGTCGAGGGCACCAACGCCTTCAGCACCCGGACCTTCACCCCCACCGAGGAGCGCATCCTGATCGCGGCCCTCGGGCTCATCGGCCGGCAGGGCGTCCAACGTCTCGGGATGGCGCAGATCGCCGACGCCGCCGGGGTGGCCCGCGGCACGCTCTACCGGTACTTCCCCAGCCGTGACCACGTCCTGGCGGCCGCAGCCGACTACGACGAGGTGCGTTTCCGTGCCGGGCTCGACGAGGCGCTGGCGTACAAGCGCGCGCCCGAGGAGAGGATCGGCGCCTTCGTCGGCTACGCCTTCGACTTCATCCGCAACCACCCGGCGCGCCCCCTGTTCGAATCCGAACCCGGGTTCGTCCTCAGTTACCTGCTGGACCACCTGCCGGCCCTGCGTGATGAGCTCATCGGGCGCCTGGGTGACGCGCTCGACACGGTGCCCGCTGTCAGGAACGGCAACCTCGACCGCGAACGGCTCGCTGACGTCATCGTCCGCCTCTTCGCATCGAGCTGGATCATCCCCGAGACGGACGAGGCATCACTCGTCGATTCCCTGCGCGGAATCCTGCAGATCTGAACACCAGGAGGAGAATGAACATGGAGACCGAAGCCGACATCGCAGAAGCTCCGGCCGAGGAGGGGTACGGGGCGAACCCGCTGTCGGGCATGGACCCCGAAATGGCGCGCAACCCACAGCCGCTCTTCAAGTCTCTGCGCGACGACATGCCCGTCATGGCCGTGGACATGCCCAGCGGCGCCAAAGGCATCGTCCTCACGAAGAAGGAGGACATCATGTCGGCGCTGCGCCAGCCCGACGTCTTCTCCTCCAACATGGACGCCGTCGACCTGAAGAACAAGCGGCCCATGATCCCGCTGCAGATCGACCCGCCCGAGCACAAGAAGTTCCGCAAGCTCCTGGACCCGATCTTCGCCCCGCGAAAGATGGCCGCCATGGACGAGGAGGTGTCGGCGCTGGTCAACCATCTGATCGACCAGTTCATCGACCGGGGCGAGGTTGACTTCGCCAAGGAGTTCTCCATCCCGTTCCCCTCGCAGGTGTTCATCACCCTCCTCGGATTGCCACTGGAAGAGCTCCCCGAGTTCCTCAAGATGAAGGACGGCATCATCCGGCCCGACCACGTCACCGGCAAGGGCTACGGCTCCAAGGCGGCCCAGGACTACCAACAGCAGGTCGCGGACTCGGTCTACGACTACTTCGACATGGTCCTCGACCAGCGCGAGGTGGAGCGGCGCGACGACCTGCTTTCGTTGTTCCTCGACGCCGAGATGGAGGGCGACCGCCTCACCCGCGAGGACATTCTCGATATCTGCTTCCTGTTCCTTATCGCCGGCCTCGACACGGTCACGGCCACGCTCGACTGCATGTTCTCCTTCCTGGCGCAACACCCCGACCACCGGCGCCAGCTGGTGCAGGACCCCTCGCTCATCCCGAACGCGATCGAGGAGATGCTGCGTTGGGAGACCCCGGTCATGGGTATCGCGCGGGTCGCGGTGCAGGAGACCGAGGTGGCGGGCTGCCCCGTGCACTCCGGCGACCAGATCATGATCATGATCGGCTCGGCGAACACGGACGAGGCCGAGTATCCCGACGGCGACGTCGTGCGTTGGGACCGCGAGGTCAACCCGCACATCGCGTTCGGTGGTGGCATCCACCGCTGCCTCGGGTCGCACCTGGCCCGCATGGAGCTCCGGGTCGCGTTGCGCGAATGGCACAAGCGGATCCCTGAGTACGAGGTCGAGTCCGGGCACACACTCGTGTACACACCCGGCATCCGCTCCATCGAACACTTCCCCATGCGCTTCACGAAGGCCTGAGCGCCTTCCGCCCACAGGGCGCTCCGTCCACGTGGCGACGTAGGGTGACCGTCATGACCGAGACGCACGATCCACGGGCGAGGCGCCTGGCCATGGTGCTCGAGCCGGTGGCGGCGCAGGTGTATTTCTCGCCGGAGTGCCACACCGCCTACGCGGAGCTCGGGTTCTCGCCGAGTCCGGGCACGACCGCCGGTGGCGTGGAGCTCCCGGATGGGCCGGCGTACTTCACCAGTCGTGGCTCGGTCATGGGCCAGGTCTCGGGCGCAGTCGTGGCGGCCGCCTTCGGCGTGTTCAACCCCGAAGCCGTCGTGCCGTCGATCGATTTCGGCTGGACGAAGGTCGACGCGCCCACCATCTGTGCGGCGCGCACACGCGGTGCGGTGGGGCAGCTCGAGCGCATCCTCGGCCCCGCTCCTGACGGGCTCGGCCGGGCAACGGCGCTCTTGGAAAGCGCAGTCGCGCCGCTGCGTCCGGAAGGCAAGCCGCTCTATGCCGGCCTCCTGAGCCTTGGACTCCCAGGAGAGCCGCTCGCCGATGTATGGCGTCTCGCCGACATGCTGCGCGAGTACCGCGGCGACGCACACACCGCCGCCTGGACGTCGGCGCTCCTCGACGCCACCGAGATCGGGCTGCTGACCGAGCCGTACTGGGGCATCCCCCTGCGCACGTACGTCCGCACCCGGGCCTGGTCGGACCAGCAACTCGATGCGGCCGAGCGGCGCCTCGTCGACCGAGGTCTTCTCAAGGACGGCGCGCTGACCGACGAAGGCCGGGCGCTACGTGAGTCGATCGAGGCGGCGACCGACGCGCAGTGCGGCCCGATGATCGATGCGCTCGGCGACGACGGGCTCGAAGAGCTCATCGGCCTTCTCAGCCCGTGGGGCAAAGCCATCCGCGATGCCGGCGGCTACCCGGCGCAGGGCCCACACGAGCTGGCCTCGCTCAGCGGCCGCACCGCGCGCCAATAGGAACCTCAGGCCAGCGGCTTCGCCTCGGTCCCTCGGCCGGGGGTGATGAACAACGCCATGCCGGGTTCGTGGACGCGCGCCGTGTGCCACACGCCGGGCGGGTTGATCACCGCCTGCCCCGGGCGCAGCTCCACCACGTGTTCGGCGCTGTCGAGCTCCTGCACCAGGTCGACCCGGCCCGAGAGCAACACCACGACCTCTTCGCCGCCCGGATGCCGTTCCCACGAGTCCCACGTCGCGTCCTGGGCCAAGACGCAGACGAGCCGACCCTCGGCGCCATCGGCCGCGAAGCGCTCCTGATAGCCGGCCAGGTACTCCGGCGACCACGTGAAGTCGGGCAGCGGCGTCGCCGTCGCACCGCTCCCGAGGTGGATGAAGACGTCGGACAGATCGAATGCGTCGCCCATAAGCCTCCGTCCCTCAGTACAACGGCGACCACGCCGCGCTGCGCAGCAGACGGCTCTCCCAGCGGTCGCGAACCTCGAGCGCGTCGTGCAGCCAGGTCCCAGGGGCGGAGGCCTCCGGCGGGAGGTCGTGGGCCAGCATCCACATGACGGCCTTCGGGTTGACCACCCGCTGCCAGAGGATGACCTCGGTCGTCTGGTGGGTCCCGAAGACCGGCTGGAAGGCGGCCTCGAGCTCGATCATGCCCGTGCCCTCTTCCTTCTGGCTGCTCAGTGTGTGGTCGTAGAGGGTGCCCGCCTTGTCCAGATAGGCCTGCAGCCCGCCAGCGAACGGCCAGGCCGTGTCCTCCATGAACAGCGAGTTCTTGTGGGTCCCGCCGTCCACGGGCACGTCGGTAAGGTCGATGTCCTGCAGTGGTGACCACGACACGGGTTGGATCACCTTGGCATGGTGCTCGTGCCGCACGGCGTCGATCTTGGACGACCACGCCGCGAGGTCACCGCTGCGCACGCGCTCGGCGAGCTCCGCCCAGGCCGTGGCGTCGCGACAGCCCGTGATGGAGACGGAGGTGTACGCCTGGCCGGTCCCGTGGCCCAGATGGAGGTACCAGAGCAAGCGGCTGCCGTCCGATTTCGCCAGCGCCGGCAGGTACTCGTCGCGGTAGGCCGCGTCGAACTCCTCCTCCTTCGCCCCGGCGACTTGATGCACTTCGTGAAGCAACAGCACGGTGGATCCCCCTTTGGTGATCTCTCTTGTCGTTCGTCCGCGTGGAATCAATGCGTGGTGGCGATGCCCCCGTCGACCGGGATGATGGCGCCGGTCAGGTACGCGCCGGCTCGCGACGCGAGGAAAATGGCCGCGCCCGCCATGTCGTCGGGCCGTCCGATCCGCCGGAGCGGTGCACTCGATGCGATCTGGTCACCGAAGGCCTCGAGCGTGGCCGCCATCATCTTGGATTCGAAGGGTCCCGGCGCGATCGCGTTGACCGTGATCGCCGGAGCCAGGCGCTTGGCCAGGTGCCGCGTCAACTGGTGGACGGCCGCCTTGGAGGCCGAGTAGGCGTACGTCTCCATGACCGGAACCTGGATGCCGTCGATGGAGCCGATGTTGATGACGCGCGCCGGCTCCTCCTGGCTGCCCGATTTCTCCAGCAAAGGGAGCATGAACTTGGTGACGTGGAACACGCCTTTCACGTTGAGGCCGAGCACCCGCTCGAAGGCCGCCTCGTCGTAGTCGGCCAAGGGCGCGCCCCACGTGGCGCCGGCGTTGTTGACGAGGATGTCGAGCTTGTCCACCCGGGTCGCCATCTCTTCGGCCAGGCGCCGGCACTCGTCTTCTTTTGACAGGTCGGCGGGGACAGCAAAGCATGCGCCCTTCTTCGACAGCTCCTCGGCCACCTCTTGGCAGACGTCGGCCTTGCGCGACGAGATGTACACCGTCGCCCCGGCGTCGACGTAGCCCTCGGCGATCATCTTGCCGATGCCGCGGCTGCCGCCGGTCACGAGGGCGGTCTTGCCGTCGATCGAGAAGAGGTCAGAGGGGGCCATGGGCCTCATTCTGGCCTGAGCCGGGTCGGTCGTGCCTCCCCGCCCCACCGCCACCGGGGTCGCCTATCCGCCCGGCGTGCTCACCGCGGTCGAGCGCGCCGACATGGTGATGAAGTCGCGCGCCCATGCGGCCTCGAAGAAGGTCGCCGGTCCCTGGTCGGCCGCCGGCTGCAGGCTGGACCCGTTCGACGGTGCGGCGAGCAAGCCGGCCGGGGGGGCGTACGTCGCGAAGACCGGCCAGGACGGGTTGATGTCGAGCTCCATGCCGCGCACCACCCCGGCCCGCGCCAACAGCTGGGCCAACTGGTCCGGGTCGAGCGCCGGGCCGGCGACGTAGACGAGCGCGCCGGCGGCCGTCACCCCGACGCCCGATCGCCACTGGTTCTCGATCCCTGCCCCGGAGCAGGACGACACCCCGCAGGTCGCGCCCCAGACGCCCCAGTTCGGGTTCGCGGCCTGCGCCGTCGGCTGTCCGCCCTCGACCAAGGGGACGAGGTTCTGCCGGACCGCGACCACGTCGGGCGTCATCGCCACGTCGGTGCCCCAGGCGCCCACATTCACCGAACCGTCGGCGTGGATCACGAGCGAAGCCGCCCCGTTCACCAGCGGGTCGATGGTGCGGCCCTCGGTGAGGTAGCCGCCCTGGGCGTCCTTCATGAGGAAGCCGCCGTTGAACGCAGCGACGAGTGTCGTCGCCTGCGCCGGGAGCACGGGCGCAGTAAACATGTACGGGCCGCCGCCGGGGCTCTTCGAGCCCGAGTAGAGCTGCGCACCGAGCAGGTTCGTGTCCATCCAGGCGATCCCGGCCTCGGACCCTCCGCCGGGCGGGACCAGGCGGGTCTCGTAGACGGCCGGGAACCCGTTGACGGTCCGGCCCGCCGGCGCCCAGGTCCCGTCGGTCGGGCTCGGCGGCGGAGCGAAGGGAGTCAGCGCGGCCGGTGCGGCCAACGGCATGGGGCCGGGCGGCGCTGTCGTGGTCGTCGTCGTGGGAGCGCCGGTCGTCGTGGTGTGCACGCTCCCTCCGTGCCTGGTTCCCGCGGATCGTGCCGCCGGCGTCCCGGCGCTGCACCCGGCGACCATCACGGCAGCGAGGAGGACCGCACCCGGGCCGATGGGCACCCGCCCGTACCACGCCGTTCCCATCTGCGTCAGCGTACGGTGGCCACCCCGGCCCGTCCCCGCGCCCCCGCGACGACGAGCCGGCAAGACCTCACGGCGCGGCCAAGGCCAACGCGCCCCGGACCAGCACGCCGGCGCCCACGCGGAGCGAGTCGTCCTCGACGGCGAAGCTCGGGCTGTGGTGCATCCCGCTCGAGCCGTCCGCCGCGGCACCGCCGACGAAGAAATAGCAACCCGGGAGGTGGTTGAGGAATTCGCTCACGTCGTCGCTCGGGCTGGCGGGGGGCATCCGCACCACCGCCGCGTCGCCGAGCAGCGCCTTGGCCTCCAGTTCGACGAGGGCGACGGCGGCGGGGTCGTTCACGACGGCCGGCGTGTGCTCCGGCAATTCCAGGTCGACCGAGACCCCTTGCTCGGCGGCGACCTCAGCGCACAACATCTCCAACCGCCCCACCGCGTCCACTCGTTGGGAGTCCGTGAAGGTGCGCAGCGTGCCGGTGACGACGGACGACGTCGGGACGACGTTGACCGCAGTGCCCGCGCGCAGGGTGCCGGCGTTGCACACGCAGTCGGTCCCCTCGTAGTTCAAACCGTCGACGACCGAACCCAGGCGTCCGACCAGCACAGCCGTGGCGCGGATCACGTCGCCCGTCGCGCTCGGCACGGCGCCGTGGCCACCCGGGCCCCGCAGCGTGATCTGAAGGGAGTGCGCCTCGGACATAGTGATCCCGGCCCGGAACGCCACGATCCCCGTGGGGATCACCGACGTGACATGGAAGCCGACCAGCCGGGCACCTTCCATGACCGTGAGCGCGCCCCCTTCGACCATCGCCCTCCCCCCGGAGAGTGCCTCCTCGCCGGGTTGGAACAGGAAGATGTAACGGCCGGGCAGGTCTTCGCGCCGAGACGCCAGGACCGATGCCGCCCCCAGCACGGAGGCCACATGGACGTCGTGGCCGCACGCGTGCATCAGGCCCTCGACCTCCGATCCCCACGCACGTGCCGCAGGCTCGTGCACCGGCAATGCGTCGATGTCGCCCCGCAGCACGACGGTGTGACCCGGTCGCCCCCCGTCCATTGCGAAGATCCCGCCCGTCTCGGTCACGCGTAACGACTCGTCGATGCCCAACGACGCCATGTGGTCGCGGATCAACGCGGTCGTGATCCGCTCCTCGAACGCCAGCTCGGGCTGGCGGTGCACAGCCCGCCGCAGGTCGACCATCTGGTCGAAGACGGCGTCACCGGGGGACCGGCCGAAGAGCTCGCGCCCGACCTCCCCCGGCACCGAGAGCCTCAGCGTCCCAAGAGGTCGCGGGCGATGTGGGTGACCTGGATCTCGTCGGTGCCGGCGTAGATCTGGAAGACCTTCGCGTCGCGGGCCAGTTGTTCCACCCGGAACTCGGACATGTAGCCGTTACCGCCGAAGAGTTGCACCGCTTCCATGGCGACCTCCGAGGCGGCCTGCGCGGAGTACAGCTTCATGGCCGACGCCTCGGCCAGCGTCAGCGACTTCCCGGCCGCCGCCATCTCGATGTGGCGGAACACCAGATTCTCGACGTTCAACCGGGCGATCTCCATCTTCGCCAGCTTCAGCTGGATCAGCTCGAACTCCGAGATAGGCCGCTCCCACAACGTCCGGTCCTTCGCGTACTGGACCGACAGCTTGAGGCACTCCTCGATCAAGCCCAACGACATCGCCGCCACCCCGGCCCGCTCCGTGACGAAGTTGCCCTTGGCGCTCTCGCGTCCCTCGTTGCCGCCGGGTGCGCCCTCGGTCTCGCCCAGGAGCCGCTCGCGGCCCACCCGCACGTCCGAGAGGAACAGCTCGCCGGTCGGCGACGAGTGGAGGCCCATCTTGCGGAAGGGCTTGGACTGCTCCAGCCCGGGCATGCCCGAATCAAGGATGAACGTCAGCACCTGCCGTTGGCGCAGCGGTGTGTCCGAGCCGTCGTCGAGCTTGGCGTAGAAGACGATCGTGTCGGCGAACGGCCCGTTGGTGATGAAGGTCTTGTTGCCGTTGAGGACGTACTCGTCGCCGTCGCGCACCGCCGTCGACTTCATCCCGCCCAGGGCGTCGGACCCCGAGTCGGGCTCGGTGATCGACCAGGCGCCGACCTTATCGAACGTCATCAGGTCGAGGCCCCAGCGCTCCATCTGCGCGGGCGTGCCGCCCTTCATGATCGTGCCGCCGGCCAAACCGGTGCTCACGCCGAGTGCGGTGACGATGCCGGGGCAGTAGTGGCACAGCTCGATGATCGGGATCAGGGTCATGGCCGCCGAGCCGCCACCACCGCCTCCGCCTTCGGACCTCTCGGCGGGCGCGCCCGAGGGCCCGGCCGCCTTGCGCTCGATCGCCTTCTTGGCCGACTCACGCGCCATGACGTCGAGGCCGAAGGTCGAATAGAGCTTGCGGATCACCTCGTACGGTGGCGTTTCCCCGTGCTCGAGCTCCTCGACGTTGGGCTTGACCTCTTCGTCGACGAAGCGCCGCACCGCGTCGCGGATCGCCAGCTGCTCCTCGGACCACTCGTACATGCGTGCCTCCCTGCCACCTCAGGGGGCTCCGCCGCCCCCGCCGGCAGACCTGGGCCGGCGCCGACGACCCTACAGGGCGCCCCTAGATCTAGGCGTCGGCGATCCGGCGCAGGGTGTTGCGGTCGGTGTGGATGACCTCTTCGGGCATGCGAGCGTGCTTGATCACCGTCGTCTCCGTGTAGGTGAACTCGTCGTCCACGCTGGTGTCGATCAACGCCTCGAACCGGATGGCCTGTGCGTTCTTGTCGAGCCAGTTGTTGGCCAGGATGCCGTAGGTCTGGCTGCCGATCCTGCCCTCGAGGTTGAACTTCGTGGCGTCGGCCGCCACGGTGCCGCCGGCCACGATCGCCGAGCCGCGGGGTATGACGAAGCAGCGCACCACCTCGTTATCGCGGGCGTCCCACATCCAGTAGCCGACCTCCGTGTGGAACGGGTTCTCCTCGGTCCCGCGCCAGCCGGCCATCCGGTAGTCGAGCCCGTAGAGCACCTGGGACCCGTTCTCGACAGGACCGAAGGGCTTGAAGTCGATGTGCTCGCGGAAGGGGGTGACGACGATCTTGTCTTCGACGTTGCCGTACGCCACGTCCTCGCCCTGGTCACCTTCCCAGATGCCCGCCAGCCGGGCCAGCGGCCCCCACTCAGATCCTGCGCTCAATGCTCCTCCTTCACGCGCTCCTCACGAGCGGCCACAACGGCGCTCGAGGTCGCCGCGATCGGTCGTTTCACCTTAGAACCTCACCCAGCGGGGCGGCGTCAGCGCGGCGGGGCGCCGGTGATGCCGAGGAGGGGCTCGTTCTTCTTGGCCCGCGCCCTCAGGCGTGCCCGCAATCCGCCCCCGGTCGAACGGGAGCTCTCGGAGTGGCGCTGCGTCCGCGAGACGATAATCCGGCTCAGCACCAGCAGCAGCATCACGATGACCACGAGGATCAGTGCGGCGTCGTACGCCAGGTAGTGGTACTGCGTTTCGGGCGAGTTGAAACCCGTGAACACCATGTAGGTCAGGTAGGGGAATTGCGAGCCCGTCAGCGAGTGCGGGAGCGTGTTGGAGAAGCCCGCCGTGTAGACGAGTGGCGCCGTTTCCCCACAGGCGATCGCCAGTGCCAAGAGGAGCCCGGTCATGATGCCGGGGAGCGCGCTCTTGAGGACGACCTTGCGCAACCCGTAGCCCGAGGACATCCCGAGCGCCTCCGCCCCTTCCCGGTAGCCCGTGGGGACCTGGCGCAACGCCGTCTCGGTGTTCTTGGCGATGTACGGGATCACCATGATGGACAAGATGATCAGAGCCGGGAGCAGCGAGAGCTTCCAGCCCAACCCCACCACGAGGGCGACGTAGCCGACGTACCCGAGGACGATGGACGGGAAGCCCGAGAGGACGTCCGACGCCGTGCGGAGCGGCCCGCTCACCCGGCCGGAGAACCGCCGGGGGCGGGCGAACTCGGCAAGGTGGATGCCGGCGAACACGCCGATGGACCCGGCGATGATGAAGACGCCGATCATGAGGATGAACGTGCCGAGAATCTGGTCGCGCAGGCCCCCGCCCGTGGAGGTCAGCTGGGTCCAGAGCACGCTCCACTGCCAATGGGGCCAGGCCTTGGTCACGACATAGACGAGAAGCCAGGCGGCCGGTGCCATGAGGAGGAGCAGGGACAGATAGGTCAGCCCGCGCCACACGTGCGTCGAGACGCGGCGACGGCGCGTCGCCGGTCCGGCCGAGAGCAAGCTCGTCGTCATCACGCGCCCCCGACGGGTGCCCCGACGCGACCCGTTCGGTTCACGATGAGGCGGGCCACCAGGTTGACGGCGACCGAGATGATCGCCAGCACGAGGGCGAGCTCAGCGAGGGTCGCCACGCCCTGCGGGTTGGCGAGCTGTCCGTCGAGCTGGGTGAGGATCGTTGCGGCGATCGTGGTGAACGGGAGGTAGATCGTCGAGGGGATGCGCAGGGCCGCGCCGCCGATCATGGCGATCGCGATCGTCTCGCCGAGCGCACGTCCCAGGCCGAGCACGGTGGCGCCGATGATGCCCGAGCGCACCCACGGCAGGGTGACCTTGTTCGCGACCTCCCAGTCGGTCATGCCGAGGGCCGACGCTCCCTCCTTGGGGAGAGGCGGCACCCCGATGAAGAGGTCGCGGGTGGTCGAGGTGATGATGGGCACGATCATCAGCGCCAGCACGATGCCGGCGGAGAGCAGTCCTTCGCCCGAACCGGTCGGGCTCCGGAAGTACCGGAGCACCGGCACGTCGGGCATGACGCTCGCGATGTGCGGATAGACGTTCTTCGCCAGCCACGGCGCGAAGGCCAGGATGCCCCACAAGCCGATGACGACGCTCGGGATGCCGGCGAGGATCTCGATGGTGAAGCCGAGCGGCCGCGAGATCCACGTCGGCAAGCGCTCCGTGAGCGCGAAGGCGGCCCCGATCGAGAGCGGGAGTGCGATCACGATCGCGATGACCGACGAGGCGATCGTGCCCCAGATGATCGCCCAGGCGCCGAACGTCGCGCCCGGGCCGCCGCCATAGCCCTGGTTGCCGTAGGTCCAGGTGCGCCCGTAGAGGAAGTACCAGCCGTTGTGGCCGACGACCGGGGCCGCCTTCACGGCGAGCACCGTGATGGCGAAGACCAGCGCGGCGAGAGGGAGGAGCACCGCCACCCAGGCCACGCTGCGCCAGCCTGTCTCCTCGTTGCGACGGGCGAAGTCAGCGACCCGCTTCGGCAGCGAGGGCTTGCCGACCGACTCCGCGTACGGCGTGGCGGGAACACTCCCCGCCACGCCGCCCACGGAAGCCATTAGGAGATGCCGAGGACTTGCTTCAGGGACTGTGCCTGCACCTTCGACGGCAGGGGCTGGAAGTTCACCTGCGACAGGTACGAGCTGTTGGCCCCGAAATTCTTGTTGATCGCCCACTCGAGCACCGAGCGAATGTTCTTCGCGGTCGAGCTCGAAGACTGCTTGGCGTTCACAATGGCGTACTCGTAGTTGATGATCGGGTAGCCGCCCTTGACGTTGCCGTAGATCATCGAGATCGTCCCGTTGGCCGGCGTCTTCTTGACGAAGCCGGCGGCCTGGGTGGCGATGGTCTGCTGGGTCGGCAGCTGGTACTGCTTGGCACCGTTCTGCAGCGCGGCGTAGCCCAAGCCTGCCTGGAGCGACTGGGTCAGGTAGCTGATGCCGATGTAGGCGACACAACCGACCGTCGCCTTACAGCCCGAGACCATGCCCGAGTTGCCGGTCTCACCCAGCGCGCCGGGGGCGTTGGGCCACGGCACCGTCGTGTTGAACCCGATCTTGTTGCCCCAGCCCGAGGGGTCGGCCTTGGACAGGTACGTCGTGAAGAGGAACGTGTCACCCGAGGAGTCCGACCGGTGCAGCGTCACGATCGGCGTGGCCGGCAGTGTGACGCCCGGGTTGGCGCTCGCGATCGCCGAGTCGTTCCACTTGGTGATCGTCCCCTGGTAGATCTTCGAGAGGACCTGGCCGCTGAGCTTGATGTGTGCGGTCACACCCGGCACGTTGTACGCCACCAGCTGGGCCGAGATCGCGAGGGGGATGTTCTTCAGCGTCGGGGTGGCGGTCACCTCGGTGGGCGACAAGTAGGCGTCGGAGGCGCCGATGTCGATCGTGCCGTTCGTGGCCTCCGAGATGCCGGTACCCGAGCCGGTACCCGCCGTTTGGATGGTCGTGCTCGAGTACTTCTCGCTGTAGCCGCTGGACCACAGGTTGAAGAGCGGGTAGAGCAGCGTGCTGCCCGTCTCGCTCACGATTCCGCCCGTCGGCGTCTCGACGCCGCTCTTGGGCAGCTTGACACTCGCAGATGCGGCCGCGCTGCTGAGGACGACTGAGCTCAGCGCGAGGCACGCCGCAGCCACAGCGAAAGCTCCCCGCGTCAGTCGCGTCGTTCTCATCAATTTGGTCACAGGTTCTCTCCTTGTGAGGTGGTTACTTGGTGTAGCTCTTGTCGACTTGGTCGATCCCAGTCGATCGGCGGGCGGTCACTGTACGGGACACGTCGTCAGCCGGGTACGCGCCTAACCGATCCGCCCGGTGACGTAGCGCTCGGTGTCGGGGTGCGACGGACGGTTGAAGACATCGTCTGTCGCACCGACTTCAACCAAGGCGCCTTGGTAGAAGAACATGGTGTTGTTCGAGATCCGCATGGCCTGCCCGAGGTTGTGCGTCACCACGATGAGGCTCAACGCCGGCGTCAAGGTCTGGATCAGCGCCTCGATGGACTCGGTCGTCAGGGGGTCGAGCGAAGAGGTCGGTTCGTCCAGCAAGAGCACGTCCGGTCCCACCGCGAGCGCCCGCGCCAGGCACAACAGCTGCTGTTGGCCACCCGAGAGGCGGAACGGCGAGTCGTTCAGGCGGTCCTTCACGGCGTCCCACAGGCCGACCTCGGTCAGCCGCCGCTCGCACACGACGTCGAGCTGCTTGCCCTTGGCGATGCGGTGCGCCTTCACGCCGGCGACGACGTTGTCCTTGATCGACATGGGGAAGGGATTGGGCCGCTGGAAGAGCATGCCCACCCGCCGGCGCAACGTGAGCAGGTCCACGTCCGGCGACCACAGGCTCTCGTTGTCGTAGGTCACGTCGCCGGTGCGCGTGAAGCCGGGCACGCGGTCGTTCATCCGGTTCAGGGTGCGCAGGAACGTGGACTTGCCCGAGCCCGTCGGCCCGATGAGCGCCGTGATGCAGCCGCGCTTGAGCGAGACGTTCACGTCGGCCAGCACGATCCGTCCCGAGAACCCGAGGTCCAGATTCACGGCCTCCATCACGTACTCGGGCCGTTCCGCATCAGGGTCCAGGATCAGCAGCGCTTCGTCGATCCGCCGCTGCTGCCCCGTAGCCGTAACGGGATCGTTATGGATCTCCGTTGCTTCTCCATCTGCCACTACCTGGACCGTAGCCAGGCCAGGTGAACGCCCGGCAACAGCATCGCAATCCCAGGGTGAACACTTCTTAAGGGTTCGGCAACCTGCGCTTCCAACTCAGTCGTGACCCAGACCCGGTGCGACCGCCCCGGCACGCCGGTTGCACTCGCGAAGGCACCGCTAGCGCGCCAGCGCCTCTCGATGCGCGCCGCCAATCGATGTGACCACCCGGGGTGCAAACGCCAGGACCACGAGCCACAGCGCCGCGGCCGGGATCGACAGTGCGACGGCAACCCCCGACGAGAAGAATGCCGCGATGAACGCGCCGCCGCCCGCCACGCCGGCCACCATGTAGGCCAACCACCACTGCAGGATCCGGGCGCGGTTCGGGTCGTCGGGCGGCAGGCAGTCCCGGATGGCCTGGTAGGGGAACCAGAAGTTGATGACCGGGACGAACCACGAGCCGACGCCCCAGCCGGGCGAATGGGTGGTCGGGAACCCGAGGGCCCGTGCCGCCGACGCCGCCCGATGCTGCCAGATGAGGGTCACCACGATCGCCGCGATCGCGACCAGCCCCAGGAGATAGAACCACGGGCTGATCGTCTCGTTGCTGAACGTGGAGGTCGGTTGGCCGCGGCTCGCTTCGTCATAGATGATCTTGAACTCCCGGCCCAGTGTGAGCAGGCGCGAGGACTCTGTGCGCAGCAGGACCAGGTTCAAGAGGCCCACGACCGCGGGGATGCTCAGCGAGACGCGCGCCACCCCGGCCAGACCGAGCTCACTCTGGACGAGCCCGGAGGTGTAGTGCGCGTCCAGCCGCTGCGAAGCGGTGGCCCACGGCGCGGGCTGGAGCGGCGGTCCCTGCGGTGGCGGTGCGCCGGTCCACGGCGGCGGTGGCGTCTGTTGCGGCAACACGACCGCCTCGCTCCAGACGTAGCCGTCCCACCAGCGCTGCCCCGGCCCGCCGGCCGGATCCGGGTACCACCCCGGCGGCGCGCCCGGGTACCCGCTGTGCTCGCTCACCCCGACATCCTGCCAAAGCCCCAGGCCCCTGCGGGACGCCGGCCTCCTCCGGCTTCGCCCGCCGCACACAGGTCGCAATAGTCTGCGTCCCGTGCGGGTGTTCATCGCCGGCGGGACGGGCGCCATCGGACGGCCCCTCGTTGCGGCATTGGACGCCGCGGGTCACGAGGTCGCGGTGTACTCCCGCAGCGCGGAGAAGGTGGCCGCCCTTGGTGTGCCGGGCATCGTCCCGGCGGTCGGCGACGCCTTCGACGCCGACGCGCTGATCGGAGCCGTGCAGTCGTTCCGGCCCGAGGTCGTCATCAACGAGCTGACGAGCTTGCCTCAGACCGCCAATCCGCTTGCGATCAAGCGCGGCTTCGACCTGACGAGCCGCCTTCGCCGCGAGGTCTCGAAGACGCTCGTGACCGCGGCGCGCGCCGCGGGGGCCCGCCGCATCCTGGCGCAGAGCATCTCCTTCGCCTACCGACCCGGACCGGGCGTGCGCACTGAGACCGATCCGCTCTGGACCGACGCCAAAGGACAGATCGGCATCCTCACGGGTTCGGTCGCCACGCTCGAGTCGAACACGCTCGGCGACCCCGAGCTCGAAGGCGTCGTGCTCCGCTACGGCACCTTCTACGGCCCCGGCACCTACTTCGCGCCGAACGGGCTCTACGCCACGATGCTCAAGCGGCGGGTGCTCCCGATCCCGGGCAAGGGCGGCGGGCTCTTCGCGCTCGTCCACATCGACGACGCGGCCGCGGCCACCGTGGCGGCGCTCGAGGGCCCGACCGGCACCTTCAACGTGGCCGCCGACGTGCCGGCGCCGGCATCCGAAGTGATGACCTTCACGGCTGATCTCCTGGGCGCCAAGCCGCCGCGTCACTTGCCCGAGTCGCTGGTCCGGTTCGGTGCCGGGGCGTTCCTCGCCTACCTGCTGTGCGAACAGCCGGCGGTCTCGAGCGATCGAGCCCGCTCCGAGCTCGGCTGGTCGCCGCGCCATGCGGACTGGCATGAGGGTCTGACCGCCGTCCTCTCCGGCTCCTAGCCGTCGACGCGCACCCTCAGGTCGGCAGACCCAGCGCCGCGCCGAGCGCCCCCAACACGCCCGCGCCGACCAGCACGAGCACGACGCTGCGCCGCAGCCCGACGATCAGCAGCAACGCGCCCGCGAGGACGAAGACCTGCCAGACGTGCGCAATGGCGAGGGCGAGCGGGATCGACGCACCGGCGATGGCGCCGATCGCCGCGGGGCCGGCGCCGCCAAGGAAGGACTGCGCGACGCGGTTCGTCCGCAGTGCGCCGAAGTGCCGCGCGCCGGCGAGAATGAAGACGAAGGAGGGCGAGAACGCGATGAGCGCCGCCAACAGTGCGCCGCCGACACCCGCCGCGGCGTAGCCCACCACCGACACGGTCTGCACGACCGGCCCCGGGGTGATCTGGCCGAGCGCCACCCCGTTGAGGAATTGGGCGTTGGTCATCCAGTGGTAGTGGTGCACCGCGTCGGCCTGCATGAGCGGGATGATCACGAAACCGCCGCCGAACGACAGCGCGCCGACCTTCAACGCCACCCATGCGAGCGCGCCGAGGCCGCCGGTCGCCACCACGCCCAGCGGCACCACGGCGAACGCATTTGGGCCACGGGGCCAGCGCACGCCCCCTGCGATCGTCACCTCCGCCAGACCGCAGCCCAGCAGGACCAGGACGAGCCAGGTCCCGACCGTCGCCGCGGCCACGCCGCCCGCGACCGCGTAGACGACCCAGCGCACCTGGTGGGCGCGGACGTCGCCCGCCCGCCGCCAGCTCGCGGGGACCAACCCCAGCGCCGCGTTGATCGCAACGGGCGCGACCGCGGCGCCGGCTCCCAGGGCGGCGCCCTTTATCCAGGTCGGCGGGTTCGAGGCCAGGAAGATGACCGACAGCAGGATGATGATCGCCAGCCCAGGGCAGATGAAGCACGCGCCGCCGACGAGGGCGCCCGGCAGGCCCCGGAGGCGCCAGGCGCAGAAGATAGCGAGTTGCGTGGAGGCAGGTCCCGGCAGCAGGTTCGTCGCCGCGATCGCGTCCTCGAATTCGATCTCGTCGATCCACTGCTCGCGTTCCACCGCGAGCCGGCGCAGCATGGCGATGTGCGTCGGAGGTCCGCCGAAGCCGAGGCAGCCGATCCGGCCCCACTCGCGCGCAATCGTGGTCAGGGGGATGTCAGGGCGAGCATCCGGTGACGGTTCCGGCGTCTGCTCGTCCGGCACGGCCTCATGTTGGCATGCCGTGCAGAGCGCTTACAGGAGGACCGGTGCCATCTCCTCGAGGGCGGCAATGTGTGCGTCGGCGCCTTTCAGCTCCGAGTGCATCGTGTTGAGGGAGAGGTGGGTGGCTCCGGACTCGCGCCAGCGGCGGGCGTGTTCGTTCAACTTGTCGTGGTCGCGCACGGAGTACTCGAGGCGCCCTTCGAACTGGAAGCCGCTCAGGTCGCGCCCGACCTCGTCCGCGGCCTGGCGGATGATCTCGAGCGCCTCTTCGAGCCCGCCGCGCGGGCGCGCCATGGGGAACCAACCGTCGGCGATGCGACCGACGCGGCGGAGGGCCGGCGGATCGAAGGCGCCGATCCAGACCGGGATGGGCCGCTCGGGTCTCGGGGCCAGTCCCGCGTGGTTGATGTGGTGGAACTCCCCGTCGAACGTCACGCTCTTCTCAGTCCACAGGGCGCGCAGCACGGCGACCTGCTCCTCCAGGAGCGCACCCCGCCTGTGGAACGGCATGCCGAGGGCGTCGTACTCGAGCTTGTTCCAACCGACGCCGAGCCCGAGACGGAAACGTCCGCCACAGAGCAGGTCGAGCTCGACGGCCTGCTTCGCCAAGAGCGCGGTCTGGCGTTGCGGACCGATGAGGATGGACGTCGCGAACCCGAGGTTCGTGAAGCCGGACAGATAGGAGAACATCGTGAGCGGTTCGCGGAACGGGTGGTCGATGCCGTAAGGGCCCCCGAGGTTGCCGAGCACGGCGGTGTCGCCGCCCAGCACGTGGTCGTAGGCGGCCAGGTGTGAGTACCCGAGGTCCGAGACCGCCTGTCCGACGGCGCGTACCGCGCCGGTGTCGTAGCCGAGTTCGGTCTGGGGGAAGATCACGCCGATGTCCATGTGGGCAGTTTGCCCGCGGCCGACGGGCGGCGCTGCGTCCGGGTTGCTGCCCTGGCGAACAGAAGCCCCGGCCGGCAGCCGGGGCTTCTGTCAGAAGTCGAAGTCGTATGTGACTTGCCTCCGTGGCCGGGCCCCAGAAGGGCGAGGCCCGGCCACGGAGGTCGGTTCAGGGCGCGTTCAGCGTCTGGACTGCTCCGATGATCGGGGACACCGGCGTGACCTTGAGGCCCGGCAGCGAGCCGATGAAGCC
>DASXBZ010000123.1:0-3141 GCA_036491435.1 Acidimicrobiales bacterium | reverse complement strand
CCCGTTGGGCGACGGCGGCCGCAGCGACGGTGACGGCTGCGGCGGCCAGGGAGGCCCGGACCAGGTGAGCGAACGCGAATTCTCGGAACGCCCGTGGGGCAATTACACGGTGCTCGACGACGACGCGCCCGACCACAAGGTCAAGCGCCTCGTGGTCCACCCGGGCAAGCGGCTCAGCTATCAGCGCCACTCCAAGCGGGCCGAGCACTGGTTCATCGTCGCCGGCACGGCGCAGGTGACGATCGACGGGGTGGTGACCGAACTCCACCCGGGGGACTCGATCGATATCCCACTCGAGGGCGCTCATCGCGTCGCCAACGCCGGCGACACGGACGTCGTCCTGATCGAGGTGCAGCACGGCTCGTACTTCGGCGAGGACGACATCGTCCGCCTGGAGGACGACTTCGGCCGCGTGGACAACGGAGCGGGCGCCGGCGCCGGGCAGGCGGCTCCGTGACGCGCATCGCCGAACTGCTCGAGGCGGGCCCGACCTATTCGTTCGAATTTTTCCCGCCGAAGAACGACAAGGAGCTGAAGACGCTGGCCCGCACGATCTCGGAGCTCCAGCCACTCGAGCCCTCGTTCGTGTCGGTGACGTATCGCGGCGGCGCCGAGTCGCGTCAGCGCACGTTCGACCTCGTCTCGGGGATGTTGCACACGACACGGCTCAACCCGATGGCACACCTCATCTGCGTGGCGCATTCCCGACTCGAGCTGGCCGACATCCTGGTGGCGCTGCGCAAGGCAGGTGTCGAGAACCTGATGGCGCTCGGCGGCGATCCGCCGACGGACCCCGACGCCGGTCCCGGCGAGCTGGCCTTCGCCACCGAGCTGGTACAGCTGGCCCGGGCCATCGGCGGCTTCTCCATCGGCGTGGCGGCCCACCCCGCGGGGCACCCGCGTTCGGACGACCTGGCCACCGACCGCGACTACCTGGCCGCCAAGCTGGCGCTCGCCGACTTCGGGGTGACCCAATTCTTCTTCGAGGCATCGGAGTACCAGGGGCTCATGGCGGACCTGCGCGAACGGGGGATCGACGTTCCCGTGCTGCCGGGGATCCTGCCGGTCACGTCGCTCTCGACGATGGGACGGCTCGGCGCCATGGGCGCCGCCGCACCGGCGTGGATGGAGGAACGACTGCGCGCGGCCGACGAGAGAGGCGGGCCCGACGCCGTGCGCAAAGAGGGCATCGTGCTGGCGACCGAGCTGTGCTCGCAGCTGCTCGAGGCGGGCATCCCGGGCTTGCACTTCTACACGTTCAACACCTCGAACGCGACCCGCGAGATCTACGCCGCGCTGGGCTTGGGGCCGACCGGCACTTCCTGAGGTCCCGCCAGGTGCGGCTCGCGGCGGGGGGCCCGGCGGGCGGCCAGGCCGAGACGCCCGACAGCGCCATCCACCTGCACAAATTAGGACCCACCCGCCCCTGACCCCTAGCATCGACGCCCTATGGCAGACCTCATCCGCATGGGCGACGACGGCAACCTGGTCGTGCCCGACGAGCCCATCATCCCCTTCATCGAGGGCGACGGCACCGGCGTCGACATCTGGCCGGCCGCCAAGCTGGTTCTCGATGCCGCCGCCGCCAAGCACGGCCACAACGTGGCCTGGAAGGAGGTGCTGGCGGGGCAGAAGGCGTTCGACGAGACGGGCAACTGGTTGCCCGACGAGACGGTGGAGACGTTCCGGAGCCACCTCATCGGGATCAAGGGCCCGCTCACCACGCCGGTGGGGGGCGGCATCCGCTCGCTCAACGTGGCGCTGCGCCAGATCCTCGACCTCTACGTCTGCCTGCGCCCGGTGCGCTGGTTCGCCGGCGTCCCCTCGCCGGTGCTGCACCCCGAGCTGGTCGACATGGTGATCTTCCGGGAGAACACCGAGGACGTCTATGCGGGCTACGAGGTGCAGTCGGGCACGCCCGAGGCCGAGAAGCTGGCGGCGTACCTGCGTGAGGAGATGGGCTGGCCCATCCGCGAGTTGTCGGGCATCGGTATCAAGCCGATCTCGCCCATGGGGTCGAAGCGGTTGATCCGCGCCGCGATCGAGTACGCGCTCGACCGCAAGCGCCGAAGCGTGACCCTGGTGCACAAGGGCAACATCCAGAAGTTCACCGAGGGCGCCTTCCGAGAGTGGGGTTACGAGCTCGTGCGCGAGGAGTTCAATGATGTCGCGGTGGGATGGGACGACTGCGACGGCGAGCCCGGCGACAAGCTGCTGGTGAAGGACACGATCGCCGACATCACGCTGCAGCAGGTGTTGACGCGGCCGTCGGACTTCGACGTGATCGCGACGACCAACCTCAACGGTGACTACCTCTCTGACGCGTTGGCCGCCCAGGTCGGCGGCATCGGGATCGCACCGGGGGCGAACATCAACTACGTCAGCGGCCACGGCATCTTCGAGGCGACGCACGGCACCGCGCCCAAGTACGCCGGCCAGGACAAGGTCAATCCGGGCTCGGTGCTCTTGTCGGGTGTGCTGATGTTCGAGCACATCGGATGGAACGACGCCGCGGCCGACATCGTCCAGGCCCTGGAGGCCACGATCGCCGACAAGGTGGTCACCTACGACTTCGCCCGGCTGATGGACGGCGCCACCGAGGTGAAGACCTCGGAGTTCGCCGCGGCCGTCGTCGACCGCCTCTGAGTCACCAGCTCCTCGCCCGCCAGTCACGAAAGGATCGATTTCCATGGCACCCGCATCGAAGGCCCCCATCCACGTCACCGTCACCGGCGCGGCCGGCCAGATCGGCTATTCGCTCTTGTTCCGGATCGCCTCCGGCCAGCTCCTCGGTGAGGACCAGCCGATCGTGCTGCGCTTGTTGGAGATCGAGCCGGCGATGAAGGCCCTGGAGGGGGTCTGCATGGAGCTCGACGACTGCGCCTTCCCCCTCCTCCATGACATCGTGCCCACCTCGGAGTTGAAGACGGCCTTCGACGGCACATCGTGGGCGCTGCTCGTGGGGTCGATACCCCGCAAGGCCGGCATGGAGCGCGGCGACCTTCTGAGCGTCAACGGCGGCATCTTCAAGCCGCAGGGCCAGGCGATCGCGGCACACGCGGCGTCGGACGTGCGCGTGCTGGTCGTGGGCAACCCGTGCAACACGAACTGCCTCATCGCCCGCTCCAACGCGCCGGAAGT
>DASXBZ010000122.1:0-12247 GCA_036491435.1 Acidimicrobiales bacterium | reverse complement strand
CACGTGGCACCCCGACGACTTCGTGGTGGTCGCCAACGACGGCCTGGCCCCCGAGCCGCTCGACATGTGGGAGCGGGTGGTCCGCGAGGCCGCGGCCGACGCCGGTGGGCGGGTCTCCGGTGCGCTCGCCGAGCTGGAGGGAATGGACGTCGTCTACTCGCAGTCGTGGCAGTACGACGACGCGATGCAGCGGCTCTCGGAGCGGCTCGGCGGAGCGCCGACCCGGCGGCGGTATTCGGGGATCGGCGGGTCGGTCCCCCACGTGCTCGCGGTCGAGGCCGCACGTGCGATCCGGGCGGGCGACCTCGACTTCTCGCTGCTCGTCGGCGCGGAGGCGCTGGCCACCGTCCGCCGCCTGAAGAAGTCCGGTGAGCGGCCGGCGTGGTCGTTCCGGCCGGAGGAGAAGCGGCCGTTCCCGATGGACATGGTCTTCGACCCGTCGGAAGTCAGCCACTCGGTCTTCGAGGCGTACCTGACGTTCGCACTGTTCGACAACGCCCGCCGTGCGCACCTCGGGCGGGCGCAAGCCGAGCACCGTGCGGCCGACGGGCAGGTGATGGCGGCGATGACGGCGGTGGCGGCGGCTGAGCCGCAGCACGCGTGGTTCCCGGTGGCGCGGACCGCCGACGAGGTGGCGTCGGTGACGCCGGACAACCGCATGGTCGCCTACCCCTACACGAAGCTGATGACCTCGATCATGGACGTCGACATGGCCGCCGCCGTGCTGCTCGCCTCGGCCGAGCGCGCCGACGCGTTGGGCGTGCCCGAGGAACGCCGGGTGTACCTGCGTGGGTGGGGGTACGCGGAGGAGCCCGAGCACGTGGCGGCCCACACCCACCTGTGGCACTCCCCCGCCATGGCCGCGACGGCGGGCGCTGCATTGTCGGGGGCCGGTATCGGCGTCGACGACATCGCGCACCTGGACCTGTACTCGTGCTTTGCATCGTCGGTGTGCTTCGCACTCGACTCGTTGGGGATCGCCGAGTCCGACGCGCGTGCCGCCGCGGTGACCGTGACCGGCGGGCTGCCGTACCACGGCGGCCCGGGGTCGAACTACATGACCCACTCGCTGGCTGCGATGACCGAGCGCCTCCGGGGCGACCCGGGGTCGTACGGGGTGGTGAGCGGCGTCGGCATGCACATGCAGAAGCACGCCTACGGGGTGTGGTCGACGGATCCCGGCACGGGCGTCGTGCCGGACCCGGCGCCGTACGCGCCGGTGGAGACGCCGGTGGGGATCGTGGCGTCGTCCGCGGGTGCGGCGACCGTCGCGACGTACTCGGTGCTGCACGGGCGTGACGGGTCGCCGGAGCGCGCGCTGCTGATCTGCGACCTGCCCGAGGGTGGCCGTTGCTACGCCTTCTTGGAGGGCGGCGCCGCGGCGTTGGCCGCGGCCGAGGAGGACGAGCTCATCGGCCGGCCGGTGACGCTGACGCCAAAGGACCAGGTGAACTGGGCGGCGCTGGGCTGAACGGCGGCGCTTGCGTTTGCGGCATCGACGGCTGTCGGGCCGGATGGGTAGTGGCGACGGTGCCGGCGGTCGGAGGTGTCACGCGCAGCAGCCGTGACTTCGACGTTCGGGTGGTCCCCTCACTCGACGACGTGGTGTCGCACCTCGAGTCCGGCCGTGTGGCCGCGGCGGCGATCGACATCCCGATCGGACTGGCGGCGACCGGGCCACGTGCCTGCGACCGGGAGGCGCGCCGCTTGCTCGGGCCGCGACGTAGTTCGGTGTTCCCTGCTCCGGTGCGAGCGGTGCTCGGCGCGGACTCGTACAGAGACGCGTGCGCAATTTCCCGGGAGGTGAGCGGCAAGGCGGTGTCGGCACAGCTCTACAACATCTTGGGGAAGATCCGCGAGGTCGACGAGGTGGTGACCCCGCGCCTGCAGCGCCAGCTGTTCGAGGCGTGCCCGGAGCTCAGCTTCGCTGTCATGTCCGGGGGCGCGCCGATGCGCCAGAACAAGCGCACGGCCGAGGGTCGGGACGAACGCGTCATGGCGCTGAGCACGGCGCTCGGCGACGTCGCCGG
The DNA here is from genome assembly GCA_036491435.1 of Acidimicrobiales bacterium. GTDB lineage: Bacteria > Actinomycetota > Acidimicrobiia > Acidimicrobiales > RAAP-2 > Bog-473. Next base: position 10,217 of record DASXBZ010000122.1, on the reverse strand, counting down.
CCTTGTGGCCGCACCTCCCAAGGGAGCCACGAGTGATGACGTCTTCGACGCTTTGGCGCTGGCCTGGACAGCCCGGCGTTCTCTCAGCGATTCGTGCATCCGACTCGGCGGAGACGTGGACGAGACCGGCTTGCGCATGGAGGTCATCGCCTGAGTGACCGCTCAATGAGCGGCATGTCTCTTCCGACACCGGTCAGTGGTTTAGATTCGGACGCCGGGGGCGATCAGTGGAGGGAATTCAGGCGGTAGACCAGGCGGACCTCGCTCGGGTCGACCTCGACCTTCCTCGCGAGGCGCCCGAAGTGAACGGGTCGGCGGAGCGCACGGGGCCGGCGCCGGCGCCGGAGCCGGACACCGAGAGCGAGCGCGGTCCGTCGTTGCGACGCCGCCTGCAGTTCTGGCGCTCCCCCGCGGACCAGCCGACATGGGCGCGCCCGGCGCTCCTGATACTCACTGCGCTGGCCGGGCTCGCCTACGCCTGGGGCATCAACACCGCCTACCTCGAGTCGTTCTACGGCGCCGCGGCACGCAGCATGGCGATGAGCTGGCACAACTTCTTCTTCGGCGCCGCCGACCCCTGGGGCACCATCACGGTCGACAAACTGCCCGGCGCGCTGTGGTTCCAGGCGCTGTCCCTTCGGGTCTTCGGGTTCCACGTGTGGGCCATCGTGCTGCCGCAGGTGGTCGAGGGCATGCTGACCGTCCTCGTCCTCTACCGGGTGGTCCGCCGCGTCGCGGGTGCGGGCGCCGGGCTGTTGGCCGCGGTGATCATGGCCGGCAGCCCGGTCGTGATCCTGCTCGACCGGGGCAACATCTCCGACTCACTGCTGATCCTCCTCTTGGTGTTGGCGGCCGACGCAACGACGCGGGCGTACACGACCGGCCGTCTCCGCCCGCTGCTGTGGGCGGGGGTACTCGTCGGCTTCGCCTTCCAGACGAAGATGCTGCAAGCCTGGCTCGTCCTCCCTGCGCTCTACGGGACCTATCTGCTCGCCGCACCCACCGTCTCGTTCGTACGCCGGCTGCGCGACGTCGCGTTGTCGGCCGCGGTCACGGTCGTGGTCTCGCTCAGCTGGATGAGCACGGTGACCCTCGTGCCGGCGTCGAGCCGACCCTATGCCGACGGGAGCTGTGACAACTCCGTCTTCTCGCAGGTCTTCGGCTACAACGGGCTGGCCCGCGTCGGCATCTCGGGCGTGTTCTCCCACGCCGGGTGCCACGCGCCATCGAGGTGGATCGTCAACTTGGCGCGTTTTTCCTCGGCGAACCACATCAGCACTGCCGGCGTCGGCGCAACCTGGGACCGCCTCTTCTACGGACCATTCGGCCACGACGGGGCCTGGCTCCTGCTGCCGGCGCTCGTGTCGGCGATCGCCGTGTTCGTCGTACGGCGCCCGGAACCGAGAACCGATGCACCCCGCGCCGCGGTCGTCCTGTGGTTCACGTGGCTCGTCCTCCTCTTCGCCTTTTTCAGCGCGGGCCGGCTGATCAACTCCTACTACCTCGCCGCGCTGGTCCCGGCGGTGGCGGCGCTGTGCGCCTTCGGCGCCCGCCTCGCCTGGCAGCGGCGACGATCGCGCGCGGTGCGCGCCGGTCTCGCCGTCACCATGATCGCCACGGTGACCGCCGTGATCGTCCTCGTCCCGAGCTACGTCGGCGTCCGCATTTGGATCGTGGCGTCGTTGGTCGTTGTCGGAGGGCTGGCGGCGGGGATCCTCTTCGTGTCGCTCGTGCCGCGCCATGCCTCGGTGTGGGCCGTCAGCGTGGGTCCGGTGCTGGCGGTGGTCGCCATCCTCCTGGGCAGCGCATGGGCCTCGGGCCTTGTCGTCATGGAGGAGCTGGGACCGTTCGACGCACCGTTTGCCACGGCGGCGCACAACGACGTGACCCGGACCTACGCCAACGAGCTTCCCCGATTGCAGATGCTGCTCGTGCAATTCACGTCGCGACTGCGGCCCGACGTGGCCGCGAACACGATCGAGACGACGTTGGGTGCGAGCAACGACATCCTGGCCACCGGGCACGAATTCCTGCCCGTGGGCGGCTACACCGGCGACGTGTCGACCCCGACGCTGGCGCAGTTCATCCGCTATGTGGCCGAGGGTCGGGTCAGGTTCGTCAACGTGGCGACCGATCCGTTATCCCGCAGCCCCGATCTCCGCTGGGCGGCAGCCCACTGCGCCAAGGCGAACAGCTATTACGCCGGCCTGGAACGGACCACGTTCACCGACTTCTCCTGTGTCCCCGCGGACATCGAGCGCCCGGCTCGGCATGCGCCGAGCGCCGCGCCGCGGACCGGCGTCAGCGCGCGGCGTGGAAGTCGATGAAGTCCGAGACCCGCAACACGCGCAGGAAGAGGCGGCCGGGCGCCGGCACGTGCTGGTGGTGCGGGTCCGTCACGATCTCGGGATCGGACAGCTCGTGCACCTTGCGGAGGGTGGTGAGCCGGACGGCACCGTGGGCGAGCGCGTTCTTGACCCAGTCGGCGTCGCGTCCGTAGACGAGCGCGATGCGATACCCGTCTTTGGTCCGGAAGACCAGGACCGGGTTGCGGTAGACGGTGCGCGAGCGCCGGCCGACGTGCGTGACGACGCCCACGCCGGGCACGAGGCCCGCGACGTGCACTGCCACCGGGTTGACCACCGCGCGGTTGAACCGCGCCATGCGCCGCCCGAGGCGCGGCGTCTGCTCGGCGACGAGCGACCCGGACCTCGGCTGGGCCGAGTGGGCGGCGCTCATCGGACGCTCACAGCAGGGTCAGCCCCCCGTCGACGGCCAGCACCTGCCCCGTGATGTAGCTGGCCTCCTCCGAGAGGAGGAAGACGGCCGTTGCCGCGACCTCCCACGCCGTACCCTCCCGGCCGAGCGGTACGGGTGTGCGCGTCCGGGACGGCCGGCCGGCCGAGGCGGCGCGGCCGAGCGGGGTGTCGATCAGGCCGGGGCACAGGACGTTGGACCGGATGCCGCGGCGGGCGCCCTCCATCGCCACGTGGCGGTTCAGTCCGATGAGGCCCGCCTTGGAGGCGTCGTAAGCGGGGATGCGGCTGCCCGGCCGGAGGCCGGCCACCGACCCGATGAACACGATCGACGAGTTGTCCGGCAGGGTGACGAGCGCCCGCTTGACCACCATGAAGTGCGCGCGCAGGTTGAGTGCGAACGTCCGGTCCCAGTCGTCGGGCGACGTGCCGGCGACGCCCATGCCGAAGCCGGTGCCGACGTTGAGCACGATGCCGTCGGGGGTCAGCCCCGACTCGTCGGCCACGGCGAGGCGGCTGCCCTCTTCGGTCGTGACGTCGGCGACGACGATCGCCGCCTTGCCGCCCTCTTCGGTGATGCGGCGCCAGGTCTCCTCGACCGCGGCCTCGTCCTTGTCGACGCAGACGACCGACGCACCCTCACGGGCGGCGCGCATCGCAATGGCGCGGCCGTTCCCGACGGGCGCCTCGGGGTCACGGGAGGGCTGGGTGCCGGCGCCCACGACGGCGATGCAGCGTCCATCGAGCAGCGGGCTCACGACGCCAGACCCTTCCTCAGGCCTCCGGGCCCGGGCCGCCGCGCACCAGGTTGGCTTGGGCGAGCGCGCGGGGCTCGGGCTGCATGCGGAGCGACCGCAGCACGGTGGTGAGCATGAGGTAGTGCGCGATCAGCATGAGCAGCTCGATCAACCCTGCGTCGTCCAAGTGCTCCGACAGCTCGGCCCAGGTCGAGTCGGACACGCCGCCGTGCTCACGCGTCTCGTCGACGGCGCGCAGCGCGGCCCGCTCGAGGGGGACCCAGTCGATGGCGTCGAGTGCGGCCGTCTCGCCGCCGAGCGCCTCGATCTCCTCGAGGGTGACGCCGCGCCCCTGGCCCATCTCGACGTGCTGGGCCCACTCGTAGAAGCCGTCGAAGCGGTACGCGGTGCGCAGGATGACGATCTCGGAGAGCCGGCTCGGCAGGCTCCCGTAGAGGAGCGCGCCGCCGAAGCCCATCCAGCGGCGGAACAAGTCGGGCGCCCTCGCCAACGTGGCGAAGATGTGCATCGGCTCTTCGGTCCCGCCCGGCGACGCCTCGAGGATGGCGCGCAGCCGCTCGTCCCACTCCTCCGGCGGCAGCGGTGCGATCCGGGGTTCGGTGGCGCCTGGCATCGCCAGCATCGTACGCACACCCCGCCGCGGCCGGGAGGGGACCTGCCCGTTCCCGCTCGCGGCTCAACGCAAGGGCCGGAATCCGATCGGTGGGGTCGAGCCAGAGCCCGGCAGCGTGCGCACGTCCGCATCGGGCCGGCCGACCTCGTCGAGCAGCCCGTACTGGAGTGCCTCGGCGGCGCCGAGGAAGCGGCCTTTTTCGATGTCTGCACCGATCTCCTCGGGGGGCTTCCCGACCGCCGCGCCGACCCGCTCGCAGAAGCGCCCGCGTTCGGCGGCGCGCAGCTCGGCCCATTGGGCGACGTTGCGCACGTGCGCCTCCATGTGCGTCGCGGGCTCCGTCAGCATGAAGCGGGTGCTCGGCATGGACGCGCGGTGGGCACACACGGCGAGCACCCCGACGGCACCTCCGCCGACCTGCCCCAGGCACACCGCGCGCACCGGGACGCCCATCAGCTCGATCACGTCCATGAGCGTGAGCGCCGGCGCCAGCGCGGCCTCGCCACAGTCGATGCGCAGCGTCACGGCGTCGTCGCCGTCGGCATCGAGCGTCATCAGCTCGGCGGAGACGCGGGTGACCTTCGGCTCGTCGAGCGGCCCGTGCAGGAGCACGACGCGCTGCTCCATGAGGCGGCGGGCGAGGAGCTCGGAGAGCTCGGTGCTGCTCCCGGTGCGGGAGCCGCCCGGGTCGGGCAGGCCGGGCAGTCCCGGCGGTCCCGGGAGTCCCGGCAGGCCCGGGAGTCCCGGGCGACCCGGTTGCGGCAGCGACGGCCACTCCGGCCTGCCCCCGGAACTCGCACCACTTCGGAACCCTCGGTCAGCCATGCTCGATCCTCCATTCCAGCCGCGCGCCCAGCGCCATGGTGTAGCGCTCGACCGTCGAAAGGCGGACGTCCAGGTCGCCCGCCTCGAACCGGGCCACCGCCGACTGCGAGGTCCCCATGCGCGTTGCCACCTCGGCCTGGGACAGCCCCAGCTCCCGGCGCAGCGAGAGCAGCTGGCCGGACACCGAGCGGCGCCGCTCGGCCATCTCCTTGAAGCCCGGAAAGACGGTCGGGTGCCGGCGTTCGCTCACGGTGCCCATTATCTCACATTTGATATAACCTGGGCAGGACCAGGACGTCCAAGGAGAAGGAGTTCCGCCATGACCCACCCCGACCGCCACCTCCGCCAGGTCCTCGTCCCGACCGTGATCGAGGAGGGCAACCGGGGCGACCGCGCCTTCGACATCTACTCGCAGCTGTTGCGCGAGCGGATCGTGTTCCTGGGGCAGGAGGTCGACGACCAGGTCGCCAACCTGATCATCTCCCAGATGCTGTTCCTCGAGGCCCAGAACAACGAGCGGGACATCTACCTCTACATCAACTCCCCCGGCGGCGTGGCCTACGCCGGCATGGCGATCTACGACGTCATGCAGCACGTCGAGCCCGACGTCTCGACAATCTGCTGCGGCATGGGCATGTCGGCGGCCGCGATGATCCTCGCCGGCGGCGCGGCCGGGAAGCGCTTCGCGCTGCCGAACTCGCGCATCATGATCCACCAGGGCTCGGCGGGGACGCGGGGTGCGCCGTCGGACATGGAGATCCAGCTCCGCGAGGTGCTCGCCCTCACGCACCGGATGTCCGAGATCATCGCCCACCACACCGGACGCCCGGTCGAGCAGGTCGCCCAGGACATCGACCGCGACCACTACATGACCGCCGAGGAGGCCCGGGACTACGGGATCATCGACGACATCATCCTGCCCCGGCGTGGCGTTGCCGCCCCCGGCGCCGCCGACGCCCAGGGGCACGAGGCACCTAGGGAGCGTGAGCTGCAGGTCGCTGGCGCCTGAGCCCCGGCCTCCAAGGAGATAGGGCTAGCCGGGGCCCGTGCGCCATCCTCAGTCTACGCAGAGTTGCACCGGGGATTGCAAGGAAAAAGACAGTTTCTGGCACCCGCAGTGCAGGCGACCGTGGCGTGACCGTGACCAGTCGGTGAACTGAGCCTGACGTCGCGTAAGCCGGCTACCGAACGTTCGTTCCCCCAGCGTCGGCAGACGTGTCGCGCCCAAAACCCCTGGACCGAGCCTCGGCAGCGGCTGGACGCGACCACGCGCGCCGAACACACCCACAAGGGCCCACGGACTTGACGAGGAGCAGATGCATGGAAGCGCCGGGAACCGGAGCACGAGGACGGAACGACGACCGCCGGCTGGCCAAGCGGCTGACCCGCCGTGATCTGCTCAAGGGTGGCATCGCATTCGGCGCCGGCGCGGCCACCGCGGCCGGGATGTCCTCGGGAGCGGCCTTCAGCATCGAGCGCGCCTTGTCGCTCGAGCCCGCGAGCACGAACCCGTCCCTGAGCGACATCCGCCACGTGGTGATCTTGATGCAGGAGAACCGCTCCTTCGACCATTACTACGGAACGTTGTCGGGCGTGCGCGGCTTCTCGGACCCCAAGGCGCTGCGTTACCCCTTTGCCGGCAAGAACTACAGCGTCTTCGAACAGTTCGGCTACGAGCCCGGCGTCGGGATCGACGCCAACGGCTACATGGTCCCCTTCGAGCTGCTGCAGAGCCCGCCACAAGAAGACGGAGCGACGACGAACGACATCAGCCACGAGTGGGGTACCCAGCACAATGCTTGGGACGGCGGCAAGATGGACAACTGGGTCCGCGCCCACTTGGCGGCCGACGGCACACAGAACTTCGTCACGACGATGGGCTACTTCACTCGCGGCGACCTGCCCTTCTACCACGCGCTCGCCGACGCCTTCACGATCTGCGACGGGTACTTCTGCTCGGTGCTCGGCCCCACGGACCCCAACCGGGTGATGTCCTTCTCGGCCAGCATCGACCCCGCCGGCACCGGTGGCGGTCCCGTCCTCGTCACGCAGACGACAGGACGGCCGCAGCAGAACAACACCTTCACCTGGAAGACGATGCCGGAGAACCTGCTCGATGCGGGTGTGACGTGGAAGGTCTACAACGACCCCACCGGCCTGGCGCTGTTCAGCCCCCTCCCCTACTTCAAGGCGTACAACGACCCGTCGACCACGAGGGGCCAGCAGCTCATCGCCAACGGGATCACCCCGAACTTCCCCGGCGATCTGCAGGCGGACGTCACCGCCGGAACACTGCCGCAGGTGAGTTGGATCCACGGGCCGATCACCCAGTGCGAGCACCCGGCCACGGCGCCGCAGTGGGGCGAGAACTTGGTGCACAACGTGCTCGACATCCTCACCTCCAACCCCGAGGTGTGGGCGCACACGCTGTTCATCTTGAACTACGACGAGAACGGCGGGTTCTTCGACCACGTCGCGCCACCGGTGCCTCCAAGTGGGACTCCGGGCGAGTACCTGACCGTCAACCCGCTCCCGGCTGCGGCGGACGGCGTCGCCGGCCCGGTGGGGCTCGGCTTCCGTGTGCCCTGCCTGTTGATGTCACCGTTCACCCGCGGCGGTTTCGTGGCGCACGAGACGTTCGACCACACGTCGACGCTTCGCTTGATCGAGACGCTGTTCGGGGTCCCGGTACCGAACCTCTCCGCGTGGCGCCGCAGCGTGACGGGCGACATGACCAGCGCGTTGGCCCTCGGCAAGCCGGCCGACGACACCGTCCCCGCCCTTCCCGACACCTCGCTCTTCGTACCGACCGTCGACGAACAGGTCGTGATCAACTCGCTGGCCGGCACCGGTGACGAAGGCGTCCCCTACCCGCCCCCGACCCAGAACGTCATGCCGACCCAGGAGACCTCGCCGGCGCGCCCCACGCCGCCGCAGCCAGCTCCGTCCCGCAAGGCCGCCGCAGCCTGAGGGCTGGCCGAGCGGTTCGGCCCCCGTCCTCCCGGCGGGCGGCCCTGAAGCCGCCGGACTCTGGCCGCCTTGGCGGCCTTGGGCAGGACCGGGCGGCCGTCGCCCATGTGTGGGCCTGCTTCGCACGCCGGGGCGGGGGGCGCGTAAGGTGAATGACACGGGTGTCAGGGAACGCCGGCACCGTCAGGTGAGTCAGGGCACAAGGGGAGGACTGCGATGCGCACCGAAGACATGATCCTGGTCAGCGTCGACGACCACGTCATCGAGCCGCGGGGCATGTTCGACGGGCTGCTGCCCGCCAAGTACCAGGACGCCGCCCCCAAGTTGGTCCGCCAGGACGACGGCACCGACGTCTGGCTCTACGACGGCAACGTCATCCCCAACGTCGGCCTGAACGCCGTCGTGGGACGCCCGCCCGAGGAGTACGGGATCGAGCCCACCTCGCTCGAGGACATGCGGGTCGGCTGCTACGACGTGCACGAGCGGGTCCGCGACATGTCGGTCAACGGCGTGCTGGGCTCCATGTGCTTCCCCTCCTTCCCCCAGTTCTGCGGCCAGCTCTTCGCCCGGCGCGAAGACAAGGCCGAGGCCCGCGCCATGGTGCAGGCCTACAACGACTGGCACATAGACAGGTGGTGCGGCGCCGAGCCCGGTCGCTTCATCCCGCTGTCGATCCCCGTGATCTGGGACCCCGAGCTGGGTGCCGAGGAGGTGCACCGGGTCGCCAAGAAGGGCTGCCACGCCGTCACGTTCTCGGAGAACCCCGAAAAGCTCGGGTGGCCCTCGCTGCACAACGACCATTGGGACCCCTTCTGGACGGCGTGCGCGGACGAGGGGACGGTGGTGTGCATGCACCTCGGCTCGTCGTCGCAGATCCTCATGACCTCCATCGAGGCGCCGATCGACGTCATGATCAGCCTGCAGCCGATCAACATGGTGCAGGCCGCCGCCGACCTCGTCTGGTCGCCGATCCTGCGCAAGTACAAGGACCTGCGCTTCGCGCTCTCCGAGGGCGGCATCGGCTGGATCCCCTACGCGCTCGAGCGCATCGACTACGTCTACCAGCACCACCACAAGTGGACGGGCCAGGACTTCGGTGACCAGCTGCCGAGCCAGGTGTTCAAGGACCGTGTCATCACCTGCTTCATCGACGACGCGTTCGGCGTGCAGAGCCGCCAGTACATGAACATCGACAACATCACGTGGGAGTGCGACTACCCGCACTCGGACTCGACGTGGCCGCAGTCCCCCGAGGCCCTGATGAAGTATCTCGACGGCGTGTCGGACGGCGACATCGACAAGATCACGCACCTCAACGCCATGAAGCACTTCCAGTTCGACCCGTTCTCGGTGCGACCCCGCGAGAAGTGCACCGTGGGTGCGCTGCGGGCGGAAGCGTCCGACGTCGACGTCGCCCTGGTCTCGCGGGCCCGCGGGCACACGAAGACGAACGAGGACGGCATCGTCAGCGTCAGCAGCTTCTCGACGCGCCTCGAGAAGATGATGGACAAGGACTGAGCCTGCGGCCTGCGGCCGGATGCACCGGCCGCACGTGAGCCCGACCGGTCGGAACGAGTAACCCCAGAGAGCGGAGCCCATGTCGATCGACTACGTCGCGGGTGACGACCACATCGTCACCATCACCATCAACCGGCCCGAGGCGCGCAACTCCATGGACATGGAGCACTTCTTCCAATTGCGCTCCGCCTGGGACCGCTTCGGCGAGGACGACAACGCCTACGTGGCGATCGTCACCGGCGTGGGCAAGGACTTCTGCGTCGGAGCCGACCTGAAGACCTACATCCCGCAGGTCACCGAGCTGCACCAGAAGATGAAGGACGGGCAGCACCCCGAGGAGCTCGGCGGCTACCGGCTCGACGACGGGGTCAAGGCGGTCTTGCGCGGCACCAAGCTCTACAAGCCGATCATCGCGGCGGTCAACGGGACCTGTGTGGCCGGCGGCATGGAGATGCTGGGCGGGACGGACATCCGGGTCGCCTCGGACACGGCGACGTTCGCCGTGATGGAGCCCAAGCGCGGGTTGTTCGCCGGTGGCGGCACGACGGTCCGGCTGCCCCGTCAGATCCCCTATCCGGCGGCGATGGAGTTCCTGTTGTGCGCCGACCAGATCCCGGCGCAGCGTGCGCTGGAGATGGGTGTGCTCAACGAGGTGTGCCGCCCCGCCGACCTGATGGAGCGGGCGATGGAGTACGCACACCGCATCACGGCCAACGGCCCCTTCGCCGTCCGCAAGACGAAGGAGTCGGTGTTGCGCGGGCTGGCGGTCGACATGAA
>DASXBZ010000121.1:0-57312 GCA_036491435.1 Acidimicrobiales bacterium | reverse complement strand
GCGACTTCCTTGACCAGCTCGGCGCCGATCCTCTCGAAGGGGTCCTCGAGGTCGATCTCCTTGGCGATCGACACGCCGTCGTTGGTGATGGTCGGGGCGCCCCACTTCTTGTCGAGCACCACGTTGCGGCCCTTCGGGCCGAGGGTCACGCGCACGGCGTCGGCCAGCTTGTTCATGCCGGTCTCGAGCCCCCTGCGGGCCTCCTCGTGGAAGGAGATGATCTTGGCCATCTGGTTCTATTCCTCCATTAGCACTCTCGTCGTCTGAGTGCTAACGGTACCTACCTTAAGGGTCTTGTGCAAGGGCGAGCGCGCCGGCCAGGCGGCCGCCCCTTTTCCCGCCGGACCTCCTCCTGGCGGGCGGGCCTGATCAGCCTCCAGCCACCGCCGGCACGATCGACAGGGTCTGCCCGTCCGCCACCGGCGTCGCCAGGCCGTCGAGGAAGCGGACGTCCTCGTCGGCCAGGAACACGTTGACGAAGCGGCGCAGGTTGCCCCCCTCGTCGAAAAGGCGGTCGGCCAACCCCGCATGGGCGGCGTCGAGGGCCTTGAGCACCTCGCCCACCGAGGCGCCCTCGACGGCGACCTCGCCGGCTCCACCCGTGAGGGTGCGCAGCTGGGTGGGGATACGGACGGTCACGCTCATCGGCTCGGCGTCTCCTCGATGCTGTCGAAGGCGGCGTCGAAGGCCGCCAGGGTCGGGGCGATGGTGGCGGTCGGCGTCGAACCCGCCGCCCCGCTCAGCGCCTCCACGGTCTTGAGGCCATGCCCGGTCACCAGCGCGACCACCCGCTCGTCGGGTCGGATGGCGCCCGACGCGGCGAGCTTGGACAGGGTCGCGATCGTCACGCCTCCCGCCGTCTCGGCGAAGATGCCCTCCGTTCGGGCCAGTAGCTGAATCGCGTCGACCACCTCGGCGTCGGTCACCGCCGCGCACGAGCCCCCCGACTTCCGCATCACCTCGAGCGCGTACCAGCCGTCGGCCGGGTTCCCGATCGCCAGCGACTTCGCGATCGTCTTGGGCTTGACCGGCCGGATGGCGTCGGTCCCCTCCAAGAAGGCGGTCGCCACCGGCGAGCATCCCTCGGCCTGGGCGCCCGAGACCCGCACGGCCGGCTCCTCCGGCAACAGGCCGACCTTGCCCAACTCGGAGAACCCCTTCGCCACCTTGGTCAACTGGCTCCCGGACCCGATCGGGACCACCACGTGGTCCGGCGCCTGCCAGCCCAGCTGCTCGGCGATCTCGAAGGCCAGCGTCTTGGAGCCCTCGGCGTAGTAGGTGCGCACGTTGACGTTGACGAAGGCCCAGCTCGGTCGCTCACTGGTGAGCTCTGCGCACAGCCGGTTCACGTCGTCGTAGGTGCCGTCCACCGCTACGACGGTGCCCCCGTAGACCGCGGTCATCGTGACCTTGGCCGCCTCGAGATCGTGCGGGATCAACACGACCGAATCCAGGCCGGCCCGGGCGGCGTGGGCGGCAACCGAGTTGGCCAGGTTGCCGGTCGAGGCGCAAGCAGCCACCTTGAAGCCGAGACGCCGAGCCTTCGTCAGGGCGACGGAGACCACGCGGTCCTTGAACGATCCGGTCGGGTTCGCGGTGTCGTCCTTGATCCACAGCTCGCCCAGCCCCAGCTCGGCGGCGAGCCGATCGGCCCGCACGAGGGGGGTGAACCCGGCGCCCAGATCGACCGGCGCCTCGTCGTCGACCGGCAGCAGGTCCCGATACCGCCAGATCGTGCGGGGCCCGGCCTCGATGCGCTCACGGCTGACCGTCGCGGCGATCCGCTCGTAGTCATAGGCCACCTCGAGCGGCCCGAAGCAGTAGTCGCAGACGTGCAGCGCTTCAGCAGGGAAGGGACGCTGACATTCACGACAGCGGAGCCCAGTGACGAAATCGACCATCGGTCCTCCTCATCGGTCGGGCATTGGCACCTGGTGCGTTGCACTGGTTGCCGCGACGTCGACGGGCCCGTCCCTCAGTCGCTCTGGATGATGTCCACCATCGTAGCCCCTGCCGGCCGGTCACCTCAACGCAGCCCGCCTGGTTGAATCGGGGGCGTGGCACGCACCTTTCACCACGGGGACTTCCCGGCGGACCTGGTCCTCGAGGCTAAGGCCCGCACGGGCCGCACCGTCTCGGTCTGCATCCCGGCCCGCGATGAGGGGTCGACGGTCGGTTCGGTCGTCCGGGCGGTGGTCCAGCCCTTCCTGACCGGGCACGGCGGTAACGGCCTCGTCGACGAGGTCATCGTGCTCGACGACGGATCGACCGACGACACGGCCGTCCGTGCCATCGAGGCAGGGGCCCGGGTCGTGACCGGCCCCGGAGGCGCCGGCGGCAAGGGCCAGGCCATGGCCGCTGCGCTGGCGGCGGCGGGCGGCGACGTCGTGGCGTATCTCGACGCGGACGTCGCCAACACCACGCCGACCTTCGTGACGGGGCTCCTCGGTCCCCTCTTGACCACCGACGACGTCGCGCTGGTCAAGGGCTTCTACACGCGGCCGCTGCACGACGACCCGACCGGCGGCGGACGCGTCACCGAGCTGGTGGCCCGCCCCGTGCTCGAGCTCTTGTTCCCGGAGCTGTCCGACGTGCGCCAGCCGCTCGCCGGCGAGACGGCCGCGCACCGCTGGGTCTTCGAGAAAGTCGGATTCGCGGACGGCTACGGCGTGGAGATCGGTCTGCTGATCGACGTGAGCCAAGCCCTCGGGACGGACCGTCTGGCCCAGGTCGACCTCGGCGAACGCATCCACCGCAACCGCCCGCTGCACGAGTTGCGGCCGCAGGCCGTCGACGTCCTGCGAGCCGCGTTGGACCGGGCACCCGCCTCCGCGCTGTCGTCGCTGCCGCGCCGCGCGTGAGCCGCACGATCGTCGTCTCCAACCGCGGCCCCCTCACGTTTCGCGCCGGGCCGGACGGCGATCTCGTCCCTGTGCCCGCGGCAGGCGGGCTGGCGTCGTCGGTGCACCGGCTTCTCGCGGGCAGCGACACGACGTGGGCCTCTGTGACCATGGGGGCGGCGGACCGCGAGGCCGTCGCCCAAGGGCTCATGCACGTCGAGGGGCTCGACCTCGTGCCCGTCGTGATCGACGACGAGACGTACCGACAGGCCTACGACGTCGTCGCCAACACGACGCTGTGGTACGTGCACCACCACCTCTTCGACCTGCCCAACCGGCCCCGTTTCGACCGACACTGGCGGCAGGCGTGGGAGGGGTACCGGGCGTACAACCGGGCGATGGCGGACGCCGTATCGGAGCGGGCGGGCGACGGCGACACCGTGCTGGTCCAGGACTACCACTTCTCGCTACTGGGCCGGATGCTGGCCGAGCGGCGGCCGGACCTGCGGACGGTGCATTTCCTCCACACCCCGTTCGCCGCCCCGGCGATGTTGGCCGTGCTGCCCGACGACGTGGCGTCGGAGTTGTTGGACGGGATGGCGGGCTACGGGGCGTGCGGGTTCCACTGCCACAAGTGGGAGGCCGACTTCGTGGGCTGTTACGCCGCGGCGGAACGGGGACGGGGACAGGGGCGGGTGCTTGCGGCGCCGAGGACGTTCGTGGCCCCGCTCGGGCTGGACGTCGACGGGGTGGCCGACGAGGCGGCGGGGGACGACGTGGCGGCGGCGGCCGCTGCGCTGCGGGCGGAGGTCGGGGGGCGACAGGTGGTGGCCCGGGCGGATCGCATGGAGCCGTCGAAGAACATCGTGCGGGGGATGTTGGCATTCGAGGAGCTGCTGGTGGCGCGGCCGGAGTGGCGGGGGCAGGTGGTGCACGTCGTGTGCGCGTATCCGTCGCGGCAGGGACTGGCTGAGTATCTGGCGTATGCGGCGGATGTGGAGCACACGGCGGAGCGGATCAACCATACGTACGGGACGGACGAGTGGTCGCCGATCGTGCTGTCGGCCTCCGACGACTATGCGCGCTCGCTGGCGGCTCTGACTTTGTCAGACGTCCTGCTGCTCAACCCTGTACGCGACGGGATGAACCTGGTGGCCAAGGAGGGCCCGTTGGTCAACAAGTCGGACGGGGTGTTGGTCCTGTCCCGTGAGGCGGGCGCGTGGGAGGAGCTTGAGCTGGGCGGCGACGGCGCGCTCGGCGTGAACCCGTTCGACGTGGCGGGTACCGCGGACGCGTTGCACGCGGCCCTGACGATGTCGTTGGACGCTCGGGCGGCGCGGGCCGGCGCTCTGCGTGCCGCGGTGCAGGAGCGGACCTCGGCGGACTGGTGGGCGGACCAGCTGGCGGCGGCTCAGGGCTGAGCTGACGGGGGCGCGGATGCGGCGCCGTGTGCCGCGTCGCGTAGCGCGGCGAGGAGTGCGACAGCACCGGTGGCGCCGGCGACGGTGAGATCGGCGGCGTCGGCCACCTGCTGGGGGCTCTCGGTGTCGACGGCGGCGACGCGCACCGCGTAGAGCGGGGTCCCGTCGGGCTTTGTGAGCTCGGTGACCGCTTCGAACGCTGGGAGGTCGCCAACGTCGTCGCCGAAGGCGGCGACGTTGTCCAGACGTCCTGCGTTCTCGGCGGCGAGCGAGCGCACGACGGTGCCCTTGTCGACATCGAGCGGCGGGCGCAGCTCGCGCTCGTGACGTCCTTCGTGGACGAGCAGGTCGTGTTCGGCCGCGACGCGCTCGGCAAACGAGATGACCCACTCCCCCTGGGCCGGGGCGCGACGCCAGTGGAGCGTGACCGTGAGTCCCTTGGGTTCGACGTAGACGCCCTCGGGCGCGCTGTCCTCCGCTTCTCGGACGACCTCGTCGATGACGTGGGACCAGGAGTCGTGCTCGGGTCCCTGCAGCGCTCGCTCGAGCCCGTAGAGACCGGCCAATGTCACGCCGAGCTGGTGGCCCAGGGCTTCGGCCAGGAACGCGGTCGGACGCCCGGAAATGACCGCTACCAGCCCGAATTCCTGGGCCAGGTCGGACAGCAGGGCCGGTACCCCGGGCAGTGGGCGCGCGTCCCGCGGGTCGGCGACGATGGCGGAGAGCGTTCCGTCGAAATCGAGGAACAGTGCGGTGCGCGCGGGGTCGGCGGCCAAAGGTGCGAGTGCCTCGGGCAACGGTGCGTCAGGGTGGGCGTCCGTGCTTCGGGCGTCGGCCGGCCCGGCCGGGGTCAAGAGCCCGAAGCTGTTGCCAGGTCCTGGCCGATGACGACGACAACGTCGGTGCCCGTGACTCCCGCGACCGGCGCGGCCGTCGTGAGCGGCTGTACCTGGGCCGGCTTCACCCCGATGGTGCTGGCGATGGACTGGGCGGCCGCCTGCTGTCCGGCCGCGTAGTAGACGGTGGACGTCGCCTCTGTCGTCGACGCGTCGATCGGGGTCCCCATCTTCCAGCCGCCGGCACCGATGACGGTCGAGAAGTGCGCGGCGAGTCCGTTGGTGTTCGTAGCGTTGGCTACCACGACGCTCACCGAGGCGTGGGGCGTCGTCGTCGTGGTGGTCGTGGCGCCGTGCCCGTGCCTCGCGGTCGTCGACGTGGTCGTGGACGAGGTCGCTGCGCCTGCAGCTGCTGTTGTCGTGGTCGACCCGCCGGCCGGGGCCGCGGTCGTCGAGGTGGTCTGTGCGCTGGACGGCGTGGTCGGCGTCGAACGCGTCCCGACGGCGACGAGAACGGCGACCGCCACCACGAAGACCACGAGCACGACGGCCGCTCGTACCGCTTTGAGCGAACCCGTCATCCCCCCGGAGTGCTGTGGCCCGTCTTCAGGCATCCGTGCGATTCATTTCTGCATCAAGCCTGCCGTGCCACCATGGCCGGTGCAAGCCTTTCCGCTGGTCGCAAGACCTGGTCAGCCCTGGGGATAATCTGGCCGCTGCGCCCGAGTAGCTCAGTTGGTAGAGCACTTCACTTGTAATGAAGATGTCGCGGGTTCGATTCCTGCCTCGGGCTCTGCGCGGGCTCCCCGCACGGGGGTTTGGCGCTTGGCGCAGCGGGGAACGCGCGGGAGGACCGAATCCCCCGGGAGGCGCCAATGCTGTCTGACTTCAAGAAGTTCGTGCTGCGCGGCAACGTGGTCGACCTGGCTGTCGCCATCGTCGTCGGCACAGCATTCACCGCGATGGTCGCGGCATTCGTGAAGGACTTCATCACGCCGCTCATCGCGGCCATCTTCGGGAAGAGCGACTTCTCGAACCTCACCTTCACGTTGCACAACTCGAGGTTCAACTACGGCTCGTTCATCAACACTGTTGTCTCCTTCCTCATCATTGCGACGGTGGTGTTCTTCGCCGTGGTCCTGCCTCTCAATGCGTTGATGAAGCGGATGAACCTGCTGCCGAAGGAGGAGCCTGAGCCCGAGACGCGCGAGTGCCCGGAGTGCCTGAGCGACATCCCCGTGGCGGCCCACAAGTGCGCGTATTGCACGTCGGAGGTGGCGCCGGCGGCCTGACCGGCCGGCGGGACGGGGGATTCGGGTTCGACAGAGTTTTTTTGGACTCCGTTCGCGTGGACAGCGACCATTCACCCCTCGATGGACACGGACTCGGGTTTGGACCGCTTGGCGCTGACGGCTGCCGACGTCGCGGGGATGCCCAATGAGCAGCTGGCGGGACTTCTGGACGGCTTGTTCCGGCTCCGCTCCGCGGTCGACGGTCGGATCCTCGTCCTGTTGGGAGAGGCCGAGCGTCGGCAGGCGTTCCGCGACGATGGCGCGACGTCGACCGAGAACTGGACCGTCGAGCGGTTCAACGTCGCCGTGCCGACCGCACGGGCGCTCGTGCAGGTCGCGGAGAAGGCCTGGGACCTGCCGCAGCTGACTGAGGCGCTGAAGGATGGCGACATTACCTTCGACAAGCTGCGGGCGGTCGCGGACGTCGCCACGCCCGAGAACGACGCCGCGTTGGTCGAGGCGGCGCGGGAACGTTCGGTGCGCGAGCTGGCCGACGTGGCCCGCTCCCACTCGGAGCCGCCGGCACCGTCGCAGGCCGCCCGGGACCACGACCGGAGGTCGCTGCGTTTCAACGACACCTTCCGCACGATGACCGTGCAGCTGCCGCCCGAGTCCTTCGCCGAGACCCGCAATTGCATTCAGGCGCTGGCCCGGGACATTCCTTCGGACGGCGAAACACCCTGGGACCAGCGCATGTGCGACGGGTTCATGGGACTGGTCCGCTCGCAGTCGAGAGGCCGCAACGAGACCCCCGGGGCGACCAAGAGCCCGTACTTCGTCGTCGTCCACGTGCCCATCGCAGGATTGATCGACGAGTCAGGTGAGAGCTCAGACTTCGCCGGGGAACTCGAGCGAGACGGCTGGCTCAGCGCGTCCACCGTGCAACGGATCGCCTGCGACGCCACCATCGCCTTGGCGGTCGACGACGACGCCGGCCGGACGATGTACGAGGGTCGCAGCCGTCGTGACCCGACCGGTCCGCAACGCCGCGAAGTTCGTCGGCGGGACCGACATTGCCGCTTCCCGGGCTGTGGGAACGTGACCTTCACAAACACCCATCACATCAAACATTGGAAACCTGACCGTGGTCGGACGGACCTCGACAATTTGTGTTTGCTATGCGTCCATCATCACCACTTGGTGCACCAGGGCGACTGGACCATGTCCGGGAACGCGAACGAGGAACTCACCTTCGTCGGGCCGAGCGGACGCGTCATGACGTCCCGACCGTCGCCACTGTGGACCGCCGTGACGGGTCCGGCGGCTACCCGCGGCCAGCGCGCTGGCGGGCCACCTCGAAACAAGCCACCGCGCCCGCAACACCCACATTGAGCGAGGGCAGCGCGCCGTGTTGGGGGATGGCGGCCAGCGCATCGCAGCGACGGCGAACGAGCGGCGCGAGGCCCTTTTCCTCGCTGCCGACGACCAGGGCCACGGGGCCGTCGCCGAGGGGCAGGTCGTAGAGGGACTGGTCGGCCTCTCCGGCCAGACCGATCGACCACACGCCGAGCTCGC
This sequence comes from Acidimicrobiales bacterium, assembly GCA_036491435.1. Lineage (GTDB taxonomy): Bacteria > Actinomycetota > Acidimicrobiia > Acidimicrobiales > RAAP-2 > Bog-473. The sequence continues at coordinate 49,408 of DASXBZ010000121.1, read as the reverse complement.
GCAGGTCCTGGAGGGCGGTCGGCACACCTCCGACCACCGCGAAGGAGAGGTGCTCGATCGCCCCGGCGGCCGTCTTCGTCACCGTGGCCGACAAGCGGGCCGAGCGGTGGCGCGGGAGGACGACGCCCCCGACGCCGGCACATTCGGCGCTCCGGAGGAGCGCGCCGAGGTTGCGGGGGTCGGTGATGCCGGCGGCGACGAGGAGGAATGGCGGCGAGCCGTCCGCGGCCGGGCGGCAGAGGTCGTGGAGTGAGACCGGCTCGAGTGGGCGGGCCAGCGCGACGACACCTTGGGGCGCGTCGGTGCGGGCTTGTGCGTCGAGGCGGGCGTGGGGCACGACTTCGACGGGGACGCGGCGTTGGGCCGCGAGCTCCTCGATTCGGTCGAGTTGGGGGGACGGATCCTGGTCCTCGGCCATGAGGATGCGGCGGACGCTTCGCCTGTTGGCGTCCAGGAGCTCGAGCACGGCGCGACGACCTTCGACCTGGTCGCCGCCCAGCTCGCCGAGGGGCGGTCCGGACGACTGACGACGGCGCTCGGGACGCGGTGCGCCGCTGTTGCCGCGGCCGCCGCGGCGGGTGGTCGGGGCCGGACGACGGGCTCGACGGCCGGGTGGCGGGCTCACCGCTCGTCCATGAGGACGATGGCCATGCACGCAATGCCCTCGGCTCGCCCGAGTGCGCCCATGCCCTCGGCACGGGTCGCCTTCACCGAGACCGGAGCGTTCACGACGGCCTCGAGATGTTCGACCATGGCGTCGGTGTGCGGCGCCAGCCGGGGCGTGTCGGCGATGATCGTGCAGTCGGCGTTGACGACCGCGAATCCCTCTGCCGAAGCCAGCCGGACCACTTCGGTCAGCAGTCCGACGCTGTTGGCGCCGGCCCACTTCGGGTCGGTGTCGGGAAAGTGGCGTCCGAGGTCACCGAGGCCCACCGCGCCGAGAACGGCGTCGGCCAGCGCGTGACAGACGGCATCGGCATCGCTGTGACCGGCGAGGCCGCGTGCCCCCCCGATCACGACGCCGCCGAGTACGAGGGGTCGGTCGGGGTCGTCCGAGAAGCGGTGGACGTCGACGCCCTGGCCGATGCGCACGTCAGGCGTCCCGTGCCGCTGCGAGCAACCGCTCGGCCGTCGCGAGATCGTCGGGCGTGGTGATCTTGAGGTTGCCCGTGTGACCGGGGACGACGCGCACGCGACCGCCCGACGTCTCGACGAGCATGGCGTCGTCGGTGGCGACGGTGTCGGGGCTGTGCTGTGCCCGGGCGTGTGCGGCACGCAACGCTGTGGCCTTGAAGGCCTGGGGCGTCTGCACCGATACGAGTGAGGTGCGGTCGAGCGTGTTCGTCACGTTCATGCTGCCGTCCACGACCTTGATGGTGTCATTCAGGGCCAGCCCGGGCACCGCTCCGACGACGCCTTCCTCGTGCAGCGCCTCGAGAACGGCGGCGAACAGCGTGGGTGGCGCCAGCGGGCGCGCCGCGTCATGCACCACGATGACGTCTGCATCAGGCGGCACGGCGTCGAGGCCACAGCGCACCGAGTCGGCGCGGGTGGGGCCGCCGGTGACGACGATGTCGGCACCGGCGTGATCGGGTTGGGCGCCCGTCGGCAGGACGAGGACGATGCCGTCGGAGAGCGCTCGGCACGCGTCGACGGCCCACGACAACACAGGGCGGCCGCCCAGGGACGAGAACTGCTTCTGCTCGCCGAACCGCCGACCGGATCCCCCCGCAACGACGATCGACCACACCGATGCCACGGTGCGACCGGGCCGGGCGATCAGGTCAGGGCGTCGTTCAGACGCTCTTCGGCGGTCTCCTCGTCCACGTTGAGCGCGAACGTCAGCTCGGAGACGAGGATCTGGCGGGCCCGCTGCAGCATCCGCTTTTCACCCGCAGAGAGGCCCTTGTCCTTGTCGCGGATGGAGAGGTTCCGCACCACTTCGGCCACTTGGTAGATATCGCCCGACCGGAGTTTCTCGGAGTGGTTCTTGTAGCGGCGGGACCAGTTCGTCGGCATACGCGCTTCCTTCTTGCGCAGCACGGCGAACACCTCCTCCACCTCCTCGTCGTTGATGACCTCACGCAGGCCGACGCCCTCGGTGTTGTCCGCTGGGACGTTGAGGATCAGGTCGCCATAGGCGAGGCGCAAGACGAGGTACTCGCGCTTCTCGCCGAAAGCGACCTTGGTCTCACGCTTTTCGATGACGGCAGCCCCATGGTGGGGGTAGACGACTTTGTCTCCGACCTTGAAGGACACAGGACTCAGGACTCCTTGGGCAACGGGTGGGCGGGCCCGCGCAGGCGCACGGACGTGCGGGCATAGCTGGAAAGAGGCTGTCGGCACGGGCCCGACCGTCCGACGGCGGCCAACTATTTTACCAGATGCGGGCGCTATTCGTACCGCTCGAAGATGCTGGCCTCGACGAGGCGGGCAAGGCCGTCACGGATGTGACGGGCCGTGGCGGCCCCGATGCCGTCGACTGACTCGAGCTCGGCGGCCGAGGCGGAGAGGATCTCGGGGAGGGAGCCGAACCGCTGGACCAGACGATTGATGAGCGTGGCAGAGAGCTGCTGCGGGAGCCGGTGCAGCATCCGATAGCCGTGAGGAGCGAGGGCGGCGTGCAGCTCGTCGCTGGACGAGCGCAGGTTGAGCGCGCCGACGACGCTCGGCAGGTCCATCAGCGCGTCGGCTTCCAGCGACCGCAGCCGTGCGATCCCCTTCTCATCGGTGTAGTCCAACAGAACGAGGTTCAAGCTCTCCTCGACGCCGGCCGACAGCTCCTCGGTCTGGAGGCGGATGAGCCGCCCGTCCGAGCCGAGCTCGACCAAATGGCCCTCGATTTCCACGGCGATCCGGCGGACCATCTCGCCCGGCTGCAGCACGGCGACGACGTCGCGCACCGAGACGGAGTCCTCCATTTCGAGTCTGGTCAGGGTGGACAGGGCGTCGTCGTAGCGCGAGCGGAACCGCTGCAGCGTCGACAAGGCCTGGCTCGACCGGTCGATCAGCCAGCCCGCGGTCTGGGTCGTGTGCTTCCGGTCGTTGCGGTAGACGGCGATGGTCGCCATCGCCTCGGACACAGCGACCACGGGGACGTCGATGGAGCGGGCGACCCGCTCGGCGGTGCGGTGGCGGGTCCCGGTCTCCGAAGTGGGAATGCTCGCCTTCGGGACGAGGTGCACGTTCGCCCGGGCGATGCGGGACGCGTCCCAGGCCAGAATGATGGCGCCGTCCATCTTGGCCAGCTCGGACAGACGCTGTGGCGTGTACTCGGCGTCGAGGAGAAAACCGCCGGTGCAGATCGACAGCACCGCAGGGCTGTCACCCACGACGATGAGAGCGCCGTGCTTTGCCTGGAGGACACGGTCGAGACCTTCGCGTAGGGCGGTGCCCGGCGCGATCAGCGCCAGGGCGTCGTTCAGCGGCTGACTACCGCCGGGACCGTCGACCACTCGGGCATCGTACCCGCAGCCGTCGGCGTTCCGGCCGGTGCAAATGCCGTGACCAGCGCTTCCGCGAGGGTACGCACTCCGTGCACTGTCATGTGCGGCGGAAAGACGGCGGACGGGTCTTCGGCAATCGACGCGGGCACCAACGCGCACATGAACCCGCCGCGTCGCGCCTCGGCCAGACGCCGGTTGGCCTCCGGCACCGTGCGCAGCTCACCCGCGAGTCCGAGCTCGCCGAATGCGACCAGGTCCGGCGGAACGGGTGTGCCGTTGACGACCGACGCCATGGCCATCGCGACGGCTAGGTCAGCCGCGGGCTCGGTCACCGAGATGCCACCGACCGCAGCGACGAAGAACTCCGATGACGCCGGGACCGGGACCTCGCTGCGGCACGCCAACAGCGCCCGCAGGAGGTTGGCCCGGGACGCGTCCAGACCGAGTGTGTGCGGCCTCGCCGACACACCAGCCGTGCCCGGACCGAGCAGAGCCTGCACCTCAACGAGCAGGGGTCGACGTCCCTGCATGACCGGCACGATGACGCTGCCAGGAACGCCGGCCATGCGGTCGCCCAGCATGAGCGGGCCAGGGTCGGGGACGGCCCGCAGGCCGTCGTCACGCATCTCGAAGATTCCGACTTCGCCGGCCGGACCGAAACGGTGCTTGACCGCTGTCAGTACCCGGAGCGCGTGGTGGCGGTCTCCGTCGAAGGAGAGCACGGTGTCAACCAGGTGCTCCACGGCACGCGGGCCAGCAGGATCGCCGTCCTTGGTCACGTGGCCGACGACGAGGAACGGCACGCCGCTTCCCTTGGCCAGGCGCGTCAGGCGCTCGACGCAGGCGCGTACCTGAGCCACGCTCCCGGCCGGCTGCGCCAAACCGGGGTCGCTCACCGACTGGAGCGAGTCCACGACCACGAGGGCGGGACGACCGCGCTCGGTCGCCGCCTCGATCGCCTCGATATCGGGGCCTTCGAGTGCAAGCAGGTGCGCCGGCACCTGACCGAGTCGAGTCGCGCGCCCGCTGACTTGGGTCAACGATTCCTCGGCCGAGGCCAGGAGCACGTCGGAGCCGGCGGCGGCGAGCGCGGTGAGCACCTGGAACAGGAGGGTCGACTTGCCGATACCGGGCGGCCCGAAGAGCAGCGTCACCGAGCCGGCGACCACCCCGCCGCCCAGCACGCGGTCGAGCTCGGTCACGCCGGTCGGAAGCGGGCGCGCCCCCTCGGCCGACACGTCACGCAATGGGACGGGGTCGGGCCGGGGTCCCCCGCCGGAGCGGACCTTCGACGGGCGCATCACCACTGCGGCCAGGGTGTTCCATTCGCCACAGCCAGGACAGCGACCGCTCCAGCGTGGCGACGTGACACCACACGTCGAGCAAGCGAACTCCGTACGGGCGCGTGGGGACGTCGTCGGTGTCAGGACCATGACGGAACGGTACGGATCGGGTGTCACACGAGCGTGCCCGGCGGCGTCATCTGCGGGGTGACAGGCTCACGAGCCATGGACGCACCGAGCCCGGAAGAGCGCGCCGGCTGGCTCGGTCAGTTGGGGACCCACGAGACGCATCGGCGCGTGCTGGCCGAGGTGCCGTGCCTCCGCCAGGTCGCGTTGCGAGACGCCGCCTCGCCAGCGCCCCTGACCGGGTGGGTGCGGGTCGGAGCATGGAACGTCCTACGTGGCCGCCGTCCCGACGTTCTCGCTGACGCTCTGGCCTCGGCGGGCGTGCAACTCGGTCTGCTCTCCGAGCTCGACGACGGCATGGCACGGACCCACAACGTCGACACGACAGACGCCATCGCCGGTGCGCTCGGGTTCGCGTCCGCGTTCGGCGTCGAGTTCGTCGAGCTGGGCCTCGGTGACGGGACTGAGCAAGAGGAGGCCGCCGGTGGGACCAACACCCGCGGCCTCCACGGCAATGCGATTATCAGCGCGTCCTCGCTCGACGACCCCGCGGTCGTGCGTTTGCCCGATGTCGGCGCCGGCTGGTTCGCCGCCGATTCCTCACAGCCGCGTGTGGGCGGGCGCATGGCGGTGGTCGCGACCGTGGCCATTGACGGCATCCCTGTCCACGTGGCCTCCACTCACCTCGAGAACCGGACCACGGCGGACCACCGGGCGGAGCAGCTCGAGGTGGTCTTGCGGGCGATCGATGAGCGCGACGCGGGGGGTCCGGCCATCGTCGGCGGTGACTTCAACACCATCGGCGCGGACATCGACGTGCTTCTCGACAGATCCGCCGTACGCGCCCTGCGCGAAGACGAACCGTGGCGCTTCTCCTGGCCGGTCGTCTACGAACCGCTTTTCGAAGTGGCGCGAGCCCACGGTTTCGTCTGGACGGACGCCAACGTGGCGGCACCGACCATGGATCATGCCTGGGCCGGGCTCCCTGACCTCGTACCGATGCGGCTCGATTGGCTCCTCGTGCGCGGCCTCGTGGCCCGCCGTCCCGCCGTCATCCCGGCCGGCGGACTCTCGGACCACCACCTGGTCACGACGGGTGTGCACCTGCCATGACCGTGGTCAGAGGCGCCACCCGACCCGGGGACGAAGAAGGCATCCTCGCCGTGGTCGCCGCCGCATTCTCCGACGCGACACGTGACGCCGGCGAGGAGCTCGCCATCGTCCGCGCCACCTGGAAATCAAACGACACCGACCAACTCATCGAACTCGTCGCCGACGACGACGGCACCGTGGTCGCCCACGTGCTGGCCGCGCCCGGCCGAATCGACGGCGCCCCGACGTCAGTCGCCGGCGTGGCCCCGGTCTGCGTGGCACCGTCGCATCAGCAACGGGGCATCGGCACCGCCCTCATTGAATCCCTCGTCCTCGAGGCAACGTCGCGCCACTGGCCGCTCCTCGTCCTGCTGGGGGATCCCGCCTACTACGTCCGCTTCGGCTTCGTACCGGCGGGACCGCTCGGGCTGACCTACGCGCCTGTCGGGCCGGACTCGCCGCACTTTCAGGCGCGTCGGCTCGACGACTACGACGCGCGCCAGCGCGGCGAGTTCACCTACTGCTGGGAGTAGTCGGCCGTCCGACAGCGCAGACGGACCCGACGCTTATTCGGGGTCGGCCCCCGCGCCCGCCAGCTCGAGCGGCGGAGGCTCGAGGCCTTCGATCGCCCGGAAGCTCAGCTGCGGTCCCTCACCCTCGATCGGCGAGTCCTCGACATCGATGACGATGGTCTCGCCGACCCGGAACTCCTTCCAGAGGATGCGCTCCGAGAGCGGGTCTTCGACCATCTGCTGGATCGCCCGGCGCAGCGGCCGTGCTCCGAGCTGCGGGTCGTAACCCCGCTCGGCGAGCAAGGTCCGGGCAGCCGGCGTCAGCTCCAGGCCGATGCCCTGGTCGGACAGCTGCTTGACCGTACGGGCCATGAGCAGGTCGACGATCTCGGCCACCTCGGCCCGCGAGAGCTCGTGGAAGACGATGACCTCGTCGATCCGGTTGAGGAACTCCGGACGGAAGTGCGCCTTCAACGCCTCGTCGACCTTGGCCTTCATCCGCTCGTAGGTCACGGCCTCCGACGTCTTGGCGAAGCCCATGTTGGACTTGCGCAGGTCGGCGGTCCCGAGGTTCGACGTCATGATCAGCACCGTGTTCTTGAAGTCCACGGACCGGCCCTGGGCGTCGGTCAGGCGACCGTCCTCCAGGATCTGGAGCAGCGTGTTGAACACGTCGGGGTGCGCCTTCTCGACCTCGTCGAAGAGCACGACGGAGAAGGGCTTGCGGCGCACCGCCTCGGTGAGCTGTCCACCCTCTTCGTACCCGACATAACCGGGGGGTGAGCCAACCAGGCGGCTGACGGTGTGCTTCTCCATGTACTCGGACATGTCGAGCTGAATCAGCGCGTCCTCGTCGTCGAAGAGGAACTCGGCCAGCGTCTTGGCGAGCTCGGTCTTCCCCACGCCCGTCGGGCCGAGGAAGATGAACGATCCACTCGGGCGCTTGGGGTCCTTGAGGCCCGCCCGCGTGCGGCGAATCGCCCGCGACAAGGCCTTGAGTGCCTCTTCCTGCCCGATGACCCGCTTGTGCAGCTCGTCCTCCATGCGCAGGAGCTTCGCCGTCTCCTCCTCGGTGAGGCGGTACACGGGGATGCCGGTCCACGCGGCCAGCACCTCGGCGATGACTTCCTCGTCGACTACGTCGAAGAGGTCCACGCCCTCGGCGCGCAACTCGGCCTCTTGGCTCTCCTTGATGTCGAGGCGCTCCTTCTCCTGCTCGGCCAGCTTCTTGGCCTGCTCGAAGGCGCCCTTTTCGATCGCGGTCTCCTTGTCGGCCCGCAACCGCGTGATCTCCTCGTCGAGCTTCTTGGCGCTCGGCGGCGTGGCCATGCGGCGGATGCGAAGGCGGCTGCCGGCCTCGTCGATCAGGTCGATCGCCTTGTCCGGCAGGTAGCGGTCGGCCAGGTAGCGGTCGGCGAGGTTCGCCGCCGCGACGAGCGCCTGGTCGGTGATGCTCACCGCGTGGTGCGACTCGTAGCGATCGCGCAGACCCTTGAGGATGTCGATGGTCAGGGCAACGGACGGCTGCTCGACCTTCACCGGCTGGAACCGACGCTCCAACGCCGCGTCCTTCTCGAGGTGCTTGCGGTACTCGTCGATCGTCGTCGCGCCGACGGTCTGCAACTCGCCCCGCGCCAGCATCGGCTTGAGGATCGACGCCGCGTCGATCGCGCCTTCGGCGGCGCCCGCGCCCACCAACGTGTGGATCTCGTCGATGAACAGCACGATGTCGCCGCGCGTGCGGATTTCCTTCAACACCTTCTTCAGGCGCTCTTCGAAGTCGCCGCGGTAGCGGCTTCCGGCAACCAAGGCGCCGAGGTCGAGCGTGTAGAGCTGCTTGCCCGTCAACGTCTCGGGCACGTCGTTGGAGACGATCCGCTGGGCCAGGCCCTCGACGATGGCGGTCTTGCCCACGCCGGGCTCGCCGATCAACACCGGGTTGTTCTTGGTGCGACGCGACAGGACCTGCATGACGCGTTCGATCTCTTTATGTCGGCCGATGACCGGGTCGAGCTTGCCCTCGCGGGCTAGCTGGGTCAGGTTGCGGCCGAACTGGTCGAGCACCGGGGAGCCCGACGGGTTGTCGCCCGAGCTGGAGCCCTGGCTGGCTCCGACGGCCTCTTTGCCCTGGCTACCCGACATCAGCTGGATGACCTGCTGGCGCACCCGCCCGAGGTCGGCCCCCAGGCTGACGAGCACGGTGGCGGCGACGCCCTCGCCCTCACGCACGAGGCCGAGGAGCATGTGCTCGGTGCCGATGTAGCTGTGGCCGAGTTGGAGGGCCTCACGAAGCGAGAGCTCGAGGACCTTCTTTGCGCGCGGCGTGAACGGGGGGGACCCGCTCGGAGCGGTCCCGGCCATGCCGATGGTTTCTTCCACCTTTTCGCGCACGGCCTCCAGCGAGATCCCGAGCGACTCGAGGGCCTTCGCGGCAACCCCTTCGCCCTCGTGGATCAATCCCAGGAGGATGTGTTCGGTCCCGATGAAGGAGTGGTTGAGCAGACGCGCTTCCTCCTGCGCCAGCACCAACACCCTCCGTGCCCGGTCGGTGAAACGTTCGAACACCCTGACCGCCTCTCCTTGCCTTGCTCCTCTTGTGTCTCGGTTCAGTGTACCTGGGGCCTTAGTCTCAACAGGCGGCAGGTTTGGAAATCCTGAGACCTTGGAGGGGAAACATTGGGTTTCCGTTTTTCCTGCGCCCCCTCCGACCAGCGGGTTGTCGTAAATCTGGGACGGTGACCTAACGTTTCGGTTCAGTGAACCCGTCGGAGGCCCTCGGCCTGCCAAGCCTGCAAGAGGGACTGCAACGTCTGGAGCCCCTGCTCACCGAGGCGGTCGTCACCGGCGACGCCTTCCTCGACGAGGTCACGACCCACTTGATCGCCGCTGGCGGCAAGCGCTTGCGGCCGCTGCTCGCGCTGGCGACCGCCACGGGCGGCCACCGGGACCCTACCCAGGACGACCTGATGGGCGCCGTGGCGGTCGAGCTGGTCCACTTGGCCTCGCTGTACCACGACGACGTAATTGACGAGGCCACCATCCGGCGCAACGTCGAGAGCGTCAACAGCCGCTTCGGCAACCTCGTCGCCATCGTCGCCGGCGACTACCTGCTCGCCCGCAGCGCCGCCATCGCGGCGAGCCTCGGCACCGAGATCGCGGCACTCCTCGCCGACACACTCGGCCGCCTCTGTCAGGGACAGGTCACCGAAGTGCGCTCGGCGTTCCAGGTCGACCGCAGCCGTGAGGACTACGTCAACACCATCAACGGGAAGACGGCCGCGCTCACGGCGACGTCGTGTCGCATCGGTGCGCTCACCGGCACACTGCCGAAGAAAGAAGTCGAGGCGTGCACGGAGTTCGGGCGCTGCTTCGGCATGGTGTTCCAAATTCGCGACGACATCTTGGACATCACCGCCACCGACGGTCAGTTGCAGAAGCCGGCCGGCCAGGACCTCGCCGAAGGCATCTACACGTTGCCGGCGCTGGTCGCTCTCGAAGATCCCGACGCCGGGCCCGACCTCCGGTCGTTACTGGGTCAGCCGCTCGCGCAGCCCGAGCGCGACAAGGCCCGCGCCATCGTGATGGGCTCGACCGGCATCGCCGCCGCGGTCACGTCAGCGCGCAGCTACGTCGAGGACGCGCAATCGGCCACCGCCGGGATCACCCAACCCGACCTGCGAGCTGGATTGTCCCGACTGGTGGCCGATCTGCTCACCGATCTCCCCGACTAGGTCATCAGGCCGGGGCTCAGGACTCGGCTGAAGGCCGTCCCCCTCGGACGGCCCAGCCAAGGACCCGAAATCAGCTGGCCGACGACGTCCCGGTCGTCCCGCACTTGGCCTCGATCTTGCTCAGGCGGGTGTTGACCTTCGACTCCCGGTTCTGCACCTTCGTGATACGGCTGGCGATGCGGTTCGCAGCCTTCGTGTGCCCCTCGGTCCGGAGCTTGGCCTCCCGCGCCTCGGCCTTGGGGATGCGGGCGTTCACCTTCGCCTCGACCTTCTGCACCCGGGCCTCGATCTTGCCCACCCGCGAGCACACCTTCGCCGACGGGTTGCTCGTGCTCGTGTTGGTTCCGCTGCCCGTGGTCGCCGCACCGGCGACGCCGGCGACGCCGAGTGTCAGCGCACCAGCCACAGCCGTCCCTGCGATGATCCTGCGCAACATGTGTCCTCCTTGGACCGCGTGCGCCCTCTGGCGCACCTGCCGCCTCTCGACGACACCGATCACTCTGAAGCCCAGATGTGAAGAACCTGTAAGGGCGATGTGAGGGATGCGGCGCCAGTCTAAGAAACGCCGAAGAACCCCACCCCACCCCCGTCCCGCCGCCACCTCGTAGAGACGAACCGGCCTATCCCCGTTCGGGCCGCAACGTCGGGAACGCGATCACCTCGCGGATGTTCGACACGTCGGCGAGCAGCATCACCAGGCGGTCCACGCCCAGCCCGAACCCCGACGTCGGGGGCAGCCCGTATTCCAGGGCGCGGATGTAGTCCTCGTCGATTTCCGCCGGCTCCTCGTCGTCGCCCCCCCGGGCCCTCGCCGCCTGCTCTTCGAACCGCAAACGCTGCTCGTCGGGGTCGGTCAGCTCGGTGAACCCGTTGCCCAACTCACGTCCCGCCACCACCGGCTCGTAGCGCTCGACGAGATCGGGCCCGTCCCGGTGCCGGCGCGCCAGCGGCGACACCTCCGCTGGATAGTCGATCACGAACACCGGTCCCCACAACTGCGGCTCTGTCGTCTTCTCGTAGATCTCGAGCAACAACTTCCCCGGCCCCCAGCCGTCCTCGACCTCGATCCCGACCTCACCCGCCACCCGGACCAACTCGTCCCTCGGCGTCCGCACGTCCACGTTGAAACCGCTCGCCTCGTAGACGAGCTCCGCCATCGTCGCCCGCCGCCACGGCGTCGTCAGATCCAACTCCCGGCCGCCATACGACAACTTCGTCGTCCCCAACACGTCCATCGCCAACCCCGCCACCAACTCCTCGAACACCACCATCGTGTCTCGATAGTCCGCGTACGCCTGATACAGCTCCAGCATCGTGAACTCGGGATTGTGCCGCGGCGACAGTCCCTCGTTCCGGAAGATGCGGCCGATCTCGAACACCTTGTCGAACCCGCCCACCACCAAGCGCTTCAGGTACAGCTCGGGTGCGACCCGCAAGAAGAAGTCGGTGTCGAGCGCGTTGTGGTGCGTGACGAACGGCCGCGCCGTCGCGCCGCCGGCGATCGGATGGAGCAGCGGCGTCTCCACCTCCACGAAGCCCAGCTCCCACAGCCGACGCCGCATGTGCCGCACGACGTCGCTGCGGAGGTTCATGATCTCCCGGCTGCGCTCGTTGGCCCACAGGTCGACGTAGCGCTGGCGGTACCGCATCTCGGTGTCGGTCACCCCGCGCCACTTGTCGCCGAAACCGCGCCGGGCCTCGGCCAGCAGCTCCCACTCGGCGACCTTGACCGACAGCTCGCCGCGCTTCGTACGGACGACCTCGCCCCTGGCCCCGATCCAGTCGCCGAGGCTGAGCTTGGCGAACTCGTCGAAGCCCGCCGTCCACTTCTCGCCGGCGAACAGCTGGATCGACCCAGAGTTGTCCCGCAGCTCGGCGAAGGCGAGCTTGCCCTGCGGCCGCGAGAGCATGATGCGGCCCGCGACCCCGACGGTGACGCCGGACTCCTCCCCGGGGGCCAGGCTCCCCCACCCCTCGACGACCTCGGCGGCTTGGTGCGTGCGCTCGAAGCGATAGGGGATGTCGCTCACGAGTTGACGTTGCGCTCGTACACGATGCGCAGGCCGTGCAGGGTCAGCCAGGGCTCCACGTGCTCAATCGTGTCCGAATACGGTGCGATGAGCGAACTGAACCCTCCCGTGGCCACGACGGTCGAGGGGCCGAGTTCCTCCATGAAGCGCCGTGCCAGCGCGTCGACCAAGCCGGCAAACCCGTAGAGCGTCCCCGACTCGATCGACTCGACCGTCGAGCGCCCGATCACGCTGCGCGGCTCGACCAGCTCGACCCGGCGCAGGGCGGCCGCCTGTTGGTACAGCGCCTCGAGGCTGATGGCCACGCCCGGGACGATGGCGCCGCCCAGGTACTCGCCCTTGGCGCTGATCGCCTCGACCGTCGTCGCCGTGCCCATGTCGACGACGATGCACGGGCCGCCGTAGAGGTCGTAGGCCCCCACCGCGTCGGCGATGCGGTCCGCGCCGACCTCCTTGGGGTTGTCGTAGAGGATCGGCATCCCGCTCTTGGTGCCGGGACCGAGGACGACGCACGGGAGGTCGGAGAACCACCGCGTGGCCATCTGACGCAGCTCCGTCGTGATCTGCGGCACGGACGAGCTCACCGCGATGCCGCTGACAGAGGTCGCGATGTCGAGGCCCTCCAGGTCGAGCAGTTGGGTGAGGAGGACGGCGTGCTCGTCGGGTGTGCGCGTCGGCACGGTGGAAAGGCGCCAGTGGTGCGTCAGCCCGGCCGGCGCGCTCGGATCGCGCTCCGTGCCGATGCCGACGCCGACGCTGTCCTCGATCACCGGCACGGTGTCGGTGTCGGCGCGCTGGTAGAGCCCGATGACGGTCTCCGTGTTGCCGACGTCAATGACCAGGAGCACCTTCAGCTCTTCCCTTCGTGTCGTTCGTTTAGTTCGTGTCGTTCGTCGGCGTCGGTCCAGACGAGGTCGAGGCCGAGGTCCAGGACGGGCGCCGAGTGCGTCAGCGCGCCGACCGAGATGCGATCCGGCCCCGCCGCCGCGTACGAGCCGATCGTGTCGAGGGTCACCCCGCCGGACACCTCGGTGAGGATCGGTCCCGGCGCGTCGAGGTGGGCTGCCAGGACGGCCTCGGCGACGGTGGCGGGGTCCATGTTGTCGAGCAGCACGGCGTCGGCGCCGGCCCGCGCCGCCTCGGTCACCTGGTCGAGCGCGTCGCATTCGATCTCGACCATGCGACCCGGCCACAGCGCTCGGGCCCGGGCGACCGCGTCGGTGATGGTGGTGCCCGCGAGGTGGTTGTCCTTGACGAGCACGGCGTCGGAGAGGCCGAGGCGGTGGTTGGTGCCGCCGCCGGCGCGCACGGCCGCTTTTTCGAGGAGGCGGAGGCCGGGGAGCGTCTTGCGCGTGTCGAGGACGGCGACGGCAGGGTTGGCGTTGTGGGCCGTCTTGACGAAGCGCGCCGTGAGGGTGGCGACGCCCGAGAGGTGGCCGAGGAAGTTCAGCGCCGTCCGCTCGGCGGTGAGGATCGGGCGCAGCGGGCCGGTGACGTCGAGGATGGTGTCGCCGGGTTTGAGCTCGTCGCCATCGTGGGCGTGCCAGACGAGCTCGAGGTCGGGACCGACGCGGCGGAACGCCTCGTGCGCGCAGGCCCGCCCAGCCAGGACGCCGCTGTCGCGGGCGCGGAGCGCGTAGTGCGCCGTCGCTGACTCCGGCACGAGCGCGGCGGTGAGGTCGCCGTCGGGGCCGAGGTCTTCATCGAGCGCGCGGGTGACCGCGTCGGCAACCGCTTGCTGGTAGGTGTCGTCGGCCTCGGGCGCGCTCACGGAGTGCCTCCCGGCGCGAACACGAGACGGCGGCGCCAGGTCCGGTCGGTGTCGGGGTACTCGCGCCGGGCATGGGCGCCACGGCTCTCGGTGCGCGCCTCGGCGGACACCAAGAGGGCATCGGCCACCTGCAGGAGGTTTGCGACCTCGCCGGCGCGGACCGAGCCGCTCGGGTCGCCGAGGGCAGCGGCGACCTCGTCGACGACGTCGCGGGCGGCGGTGAGGGACTCGGTGCTGCGCACGACCCCCGCGCCGCGGATCATCGCCCGCTGGAGGACGTCGCGGAGCTTGGTGACGTCCGGGGTTGCGGACGTCATCGTCTTCGCGTCGGCCGGGCGGCGCTGGACGACCGGTTGGCGGACGGGCAGCAGCGTGCAACCGATGCCGTCGAGCGATCCGCCGTCGAGGAAGACCCGGAGGGCGCCGCTCGGCTCGGGGCCCTGGGCGCCGCCGGGGATGCGCTCGGCCAGGCGGGCGCCGAACACCATGCCCTCGAGCAACGAGTTGGACGCCAGCCGGTTGGCGCCGTGGACGCCGGTGCAGGCGACCTCGCCGACGGCCCAGAGGCCGGGCAGAGCGGTGGCGCCCCAGAGGTCGGTGAGGACGCCGCCCGAAAGGTGGTGTGCCGCCGGTGCGATCGGCAGCCAGTCCTTCTCCGGGTCGAGGCCGATGGACGAGAGGGAGGCGGCGATGGTCGGGAAGCGCTGGCTGAAGCGTTCGAGACCGGTCGCATCGAGCCAGAGGTGGTCGACGCCCTGCTCGGCCATGCGCGCGGCCATCGCCCGGCTCACGACGTCGCGGGGTGCGAGCTCGTCGACGAAGCGTTCGCCGTCCTTGTCACGGAGGAGGGCGCCGTGCCCGCGCAGCGCCTCCGAGAGGAGCGGCCGCGGCATGGCGGGGTGGTGGAGCGCGGTCGGGTGGAACTGGACGAACTCGACGTCGGCGGTGGGGACTCCCGCTCGGAGGACCATGGCGACGCCGTCGCCCGTCGACTCGGCCGGGTTGGTGGTGACCGAGTACAGCTGGCCCGCGCCGCCGGTGGCGAGGACGACGTGGTCGGCGCGAATGGGGATGGGGGCGGGCCGGGCGCCGTGTTGGTGCGGTGGCAGCGCGGTGATGCCGACGCAGCGGCCGGCCTCGACGAGGAGGTCGAGGGCGAACCAGCCCTCGAGGACGGCGCTGGCCGACCGGAAGGTGGCGTCGACGAGCGCCCGTTCGACCTCGGCGCCGGTGGCCGCGCCGCCGGCGTGGACCACGCGGGGGCGGGAGTGGCCTCCCTCGCGGGCGAGCGCGAGCGAGCCGGTGGTCTCGCGGTCGAACTCGGCCCCGAGGGCAATGAGCTCGTTGACGCGGGCGGGGCCTTCGTCGACGAGGATGCGGACGGCTTCCTCGTCGCAGAGGCCGGCGCCGGCGCGGAGGGTGTCAGCGAGGTGGAGGTCGGTCGAGTCCTCGTCGCCGCCGAGCACCGCGGCAACGCCGCCCTGGGCCCAGCGGGTGGCGGACTGGCTGAGCGTGCCCTTGGTCAGGACGCCGAGAGAGGGTCCGGCCGCCGGGACCGGTCCGGCGAGGCGGACCGCGGCCGAAAGCCCTGCAACACCGCTGCCGAGAACCAGGACGTCGAAGGGACCGGGGCGCTCCCCGGCACTCACGCCGGTTCGGTCAGGGGCACCGAGAGCTCGGCGTCGAGGCGGGCCGAGACCTCGTCGATGACCCGGTTGCGCCCGTCGACGTGGACGACGCGGGGGACGTACGCATCGAGCTCGGCGCGCTCGTAGTCGGCGTAGGTGATGACGATGACCTTGTCGCCGGGAGCGACGAGGCGGGCGGCGGCGCCGTTGAGGCAGACCTGACCGCGCTCGCCCTCGATGGCGTAGGTCTCGAAGCGGGCGCCGTTGTCGATGTCGAGGACGGCGACCTGCTCGTACGGGAGGATGTCGGCCAGCGCCATGAGCTCGGTGTCGAGTGAGATCGAGCCGACGTAGTTGAGGTTGGCGCCGGTGACGGTGGCGCGGTGGATCTTGGACTTCATCATGCGGCGGCGCATCGCGGTTAGCCGATCCTTTCGAGAGACGACGGGACGTGGTCGTGGGACGTTGTCGGGGCGGACTGTTGTTCGTTGTCGTGGTCGTCGACGGTGGCGGCGCTGTTGTCGATGAGGCGCACCGGGCCGACGGTGGCGGCGATCAGGAGGCGGACGGTGGTGGGGTCGGCGATGGCGGCAACTTCGTCGAGGGTGGTGGCGTCGACGGCGACGGCGTAGTCGAGGTCGACGAGGGGCTCCCGATCGGCGACGGCGCGCATCGCCTGGTGGACGGCGGCGCCGTCACGCTCGCCCGCGGTGATGGCGGCGCGGCCGGCGGCGAGGGCTGCGGAAAGGGCCCGGGCGGCGAGACGCTCGGCGTCGGAGAGGCGGACGTTGCGGCTCGAGAGCGCGAGGCCGTCGGGCTCCCGGACGATGGGGCAGCCGACGACGTCGACGGGGAGACAGAGGTCCGACGCCATGCGTCGCACGACGGCCAGCTGTTGGAAGTCCTTGAGGCCGAAGTAGGCCCGGCAGGTCCCCGCCGTCGCGAACAGCTTGGCGACGACGGTCGCGACGCCATCGAAATGGCCCGGGCGGGACGCGCCCTCCCACATGTCGCTGACGCCTCCGACGGTGACCGTGGTGGCGGGCGGGTCGGGCCACGACGGGTACATCTCCTCGACGGTCGGCGCGAAGACGACCTGCGCACCGGCTTCGGCGCAGATCGCGAGGTCGCGCTCGAGCGTGCGCGGGTAGTGGGCGATGTCCTCGGGGTCGCCGAATTGCAACGGGTTGACGAAGATGCTCACGGCGACGACGTCGCACTCTCGGGCGGCTCGGGTGATGAGCGAGATGTGGCCTTGGTGGAGCGCACCCATGGTCGGGACGAGGCCGACGGTGCGGCCGGTGGCGCGGGCCTTGTCGAGGAGGGCCCGGCAGCCGGCGGCGGTCTCGATGACGTCCATGACGATGATTGCTCGACTCGGCCTCAGACCTCAGACCCGCGCCGGGACTACGTCGGACGGGGTGACGGACGGGGTGACGGACGGGGTGACGGTTGTCGGTGTCGGTGTCGGTGTCAGCGTCGCGAGGCGGGTGGCCAGGGCGGCACCGGCCTGGTAGCCGGCGCGTTCGGACTCGGGCAGCGCATCGAGATGCCGGCTCAGCGTCGCCCAGTCGCCCCTGCGGGCCGGGCCGGTCAGCGCGGCGTGCGCGCCGAGGGCGGCGACGTCGTCGACGGCGGCGCGGGTGAGCGGCAGGAAGGACTCGAGGTCGAGGCCGACGTCGGCGGCGACGCGCTCGACCTGACCGAGGAGGGCGACGACGTGGTTCGCCGCGATGCAAGCGGCCGCGTGGTAGGCGGCACGGTCCTCGTCGGCAACCTCGACGGTGCGCCCGCCGAGGGTGGCGGCGATCTCGCGGGCGATCGGGGCACCGGCCACGGCGAAGGTGACGCCCGAGCACAGACGGGCTGCGCCGACCTCGCCGTTGGGCAGCGGGACGAGGGGGTGGAGACCGGCCCGCTGGGGGTGGGCGCCGAGGGCGTCCAGACCGAGCGAGCCCGAGAGATGGACGACGGTGGTGGTGACGACCGGCACGACGGCCGCTGCCACCTCGGCGATGGCGTCGTCGGGGGTGGCGATCACGAGGACGTCGACGCCACGCGCCGCGTTGGTGAGATCGTCGTGGCGGCCGAGGAAGCCGGCGAACTCCCAGCCGCGCGCCGAGAGCGCGGCGGCGAGGGACGTGCCGGCCCGGCCGGGACCGATGATGCGGATCGAGTGCATCTGACCTCCTTCGGCGTTCCAGCCCCGTTCGGGTGCCGTTCGCCTACAGACGGTGAGAAAACGTCGGCTACAGCCTACCCACACGGGCGACTTCGCCACCAGCGGCCGCCAGCTGGGCTTCTGTCACCAGATCGGGGGCCAGGTCGGCCAGGGGCGCCAGGACGAACCGGCGTTCCCACATGCGGGGGTGGGGCACGCTGAGATCGGGGTCGTCGACGAGCTCGCCCTCGACCCAGAGGAGGTCGGCGTCGAGGGTGCGGGGACCCCAGCGCTCGGCGCGCTCGCGGTGGGCGGAGGCCTCGAGGGCCCGGCAGCGCTCGAGGAGCGTGCGGGGCGCGTCGGCGGTCTGCAGCTCGACGACGAGGTTGAGGTAATTCTGCTGATCGGGCGGGCCGCCGACCGGCTCGGTCTCGTAGAGCGGCGAGACGGCGACGACGTCGCCGGTCGATTCGAGCTGGTCGACCGCTGACCGGAGGTAGGCCCGGCGGTCGCCGAGATTGGACCCGAGGCCGATGAAGGCACGCCGGACCGGCGGTGGGCTCAACGGCTGCGGCGGACCCGGACGCCGGTCGAGGCGACGTCGAGAGGGAGGGGCGGGCGGAGCTTGCGCACCGTGACCTCGACGGCCTCGAGGCGAGGGTCGACGATGAGGAGCGCGCTGGCCAGGCGGCCGGCCAAGGCCTCGAGGAGGCGGTAGGAGCGGCCGCCGACCACGTCCGCGGCGGCCTGGGCGAGGGCGCCGTAGTCGACGGTGTCGGCCAGCTCGTCGGAGTGTTGGGCGGCCGTCATGTCGACCCAGGCGGTGATGTCGACAGCGAAGGGCTGGGGGCGGTCCTGTTCCTCAGGCAGGACGCCGTGAGTGCCGGTGACGCGGAGGTCGCGGATTTCGATGCGGTCGTTCACGGCGGCGGCGTGGTCACGTGGGGGTGTTGCGGGTGGGCATGCCTTCCATCTCGGCCAGGAGCTCGCGCCCGGGGGCACCCATGGCGTGCCCGACGACCTGCTCGACCAGGGCGACGGCCTGGGGCAGGTTGGTGATGCGCCCGGACCACACCAGGTAGCCGGCGGTGACGCCCATGGTCCGGTCGCCCAGCTCGTCCTGGTGCATGAGGATGCGCAGGCCGGCGGCGAGGGAGTCGTCGATGTCCTGGTAGCAGGCGAGGAGGACGGGCCGGGGGTCGCCGGTGCGCTCGAGCGGGTAGTGGGCCCACGCCAGACCCTCCTCGTCGTAGGCGGCGAGATTGTGCGGGGACGGCAGCAGGGAGATGACCCGACCGAAGCCCTGGACGCGGAGCCAGATGATCTCCTCCTGGCGGCGCACCCGGCGGTGGTTGACGCCGAAGCCGCCCGGCCGCTCGCTGACGGCGAGGTGGTCCTTGATGACCCAGGTGAAGTTGCGAGGCGGGATGCCCGCCGCCCACTTGCCCTTCATGCGGCAGGACCATACAGCCGGGTGAGTTGGACCGTGGCGGCCACATCGTGGACGCGGACCATTCTCGTGCCGGCGACGAGCGCGGCAGCGGCGGTGGCTATCGAGCCGGGGAGGCGGTCCTCGACGGGAGCGGGGGTTTCGTCAGGGGCGGCGGCGAGGGCGCCGAGGAAGCGCTTGCGGCTGGTGCCGACGACGACGCCGGCGCAGTCGGCGGCGGCGGCCTCGCCGACGAGGTCGCCGAGGTGGCGGAGGAGGGAGAGGTTGTGCCCCATGGTCTTGCCGAACCCGATGCCGGGGTCGATCCAGACCTCCTCGACGCCGGCGTCGTGAGCGAGGCGAGCCCGCTCGAGGACGAAGGCCCGGACCTCGTCGACGACGTCGTCGTAGTGCGGGTCGTCCTGCATGGTGCGGGGCTCGCCCTGCATGTGCATGGCGACCCAACCGGCGCCGGCGGCGGCGGCGGTCTCGTAGAGGGAGGCCGAGATGTCGTTGATCAGCGTGGCGCCGGCGGCGACCGCGGCGGTGGCGACGACGGGCTTGGTCGTGTCGATGGAGAGGCGGACGTTGCGGGAGGTGAGCTCGGGGGCGGTGGCGAGCGCGTCGATGACGGGGACGACCCGTTCGAGCTCGACGGCGGTGGAGACTGGCTCGGCCCCGGGACGGGAGGACTCGCCGCCGACGTCGATGAGGTCGGCACCCTCGATGGCCATGGCGACCCCGTGGGCGACGGCGTGCTCGAAGGTGTCGTAGAGGCCGCCGTCGGAGAAGGAGTCCGGCGTGACGTTGAGGACCCCCATGACGAGGGGGTGCCGGGCGGGCGGGGCCAGCGTCAAGGGATGTGGATCGGGGTCAGTGGGCCCCCCGGATGAACTGCATGGCCTCGGCCCGGGTGGCGGGGTCGCTGCGGAAGAGACCTCGTACAGACGAGGTCACGGTGAGGGTGCCGGGCTTCTTGACGCCGCGCATGGACATGCAGAGGTGCTCGGCCTCGATCACGACGAACACGCCTCGGGGCGAGAGGACGCTCTGGATGGCGTCGGCGATCTCGGTTGTCATGCGCTCTTGGACCTGGAGGCGGCGGGCGAAGCCGTCGACGAGGCGGGCGAGCTTGGACAGGCCGGTGATGCGGCCGTCCTCGGCGGGGATGTACGCGACGTGCGCCCGGCCGAGGAAGGGGACGAGGTGGTGCTCGCAGAGGGAGGCGAAGGGGATGTCGCGGACCATGACCATCTCGTCGTGCTCGGCGGCGAAGGTGACCTCGAGGTGACGGGCGGGGTCATCGTGGAGGCCGGAGAACAGTTCCTCGTACATGGACGCGACGCGGTCGGGCGTGGCCAGGAGGCCGTCGCGGTCGGGGTCGTCGCCGATCGCTTCGAGCAGCTCGTGGACAGCCTTGCGGATGCGTTCGACGTCGACGCTCACTGGTCGGCTCCCTTGTAGCGGTGGACCCCCCGGAGGTTGCGGTAGCGCTCGTCGACATCGAGGCCGTAGCCCACGACGAAGTCGGGCGGGATGGTGAAGCCGACGTAGCGGAGGGGGATCTCGACCCGTTGCTCGCCCTCTTTGACGAGCAGCGCGCAGATGTCGAGGCTCTTCGGCTGACGGGCGTTGAGGTAGCGACGCAGATAGTTGAGCGTCAGGCCGCTGTCGATGATGTCCTCGACGACCAGGACGCGGCGACCCTCGAGCTCGGAGTCGAGGTCCTTCACGATGCGGACGACGCCGCTCGTCTTGGTCGCCGAGCCGTAGGAGGAGACGGCCATGAAGTCGACGTCGACCGGGAGCTCGATGGCCCGGCACAGGTCGCTCAGGAAGAGCATGGCGCCCTTGAGGACGGCGACGAGCAGGGGCGGTTCGTCCGCGTAGTCGACGGTGATCTGGGCGCCGAGCTCGGCGACGCGGGCGGCCAGCTCGTCCTCGTCGACGAGGACGGAGCCGACGTCGGGCTGGGCCCAGGACGGGACGTCGTCCCGGTTTTGCGCCTCACCCGTGCCCGGCGTCACCGGCGTGAGGTTACCGGAGGTGCTGGGAACCACCCTGAGGCGGCCCTTCGAGCGGCGCACCTGGCGGCCCCCCGAGAGCTCGGTGCCGACGGCCTTGCCGCTGGCGACGTCGAGGACGCGGTCGACCTCGGCGAGGGAGGGGGGATGCGCAGTGTCGGACTGGTCCTGGTCGCGCAGCCACGTGCGCAGGGCGCGCCGGGCGACGGGGCGCGGCGTGCGGGCGACGGTGCGGGCGTCGGACGGGTCGGGCAGGGTGCCGGCAGCGAGCGTGTTGAGGAGCTCGACCTCATCTCGGAGCACGCCGGCCTGGCGGGCGAGCAACGGCACCGGGTCGCGCCCGGCCACATCGGCGCACAGCGGGAGCAGCTCGGCCCGGATCCGGTTCCGGACGAAGGCCGGGTCGGCGTTGCTCGGGTCGTCGACGGGGTCGAGGCCGGCGGCTGCACAGAGGCTGTGGGTCTCGGCGCGGCGCAGGCCGAGGAGCGGGTGCCGATAGCCGGGCGCCATGCCGGCGAGCCCGTCCGCCCCGGCGCCGCGCAACAGGTTGATCAGGACGGTCTCCGCCTGGTCGTCCATGGTGTGGCCGGTCGCGACGTCCCCGGGGAGGACGGCGAAGCGGGCTTTGCGGGCGCGGGCCTCGAGATTGGGTCCCGGTTCGACCGAGACCGTCTTGGCCTCGAAGCGGGCGCCCACCTTGGCGGCGACGGCGGCGACCAGGTCGGCTTCGTGCGCCGACCCGGTGCGCAGGGCGTGGTCGACGTGGATGGCCGTGACGTCGCATCCGGCGGCGGTGGCGAGGACGAGGAGTGCGAGCGAGTCGGGACCGCCCGAGACGGCGCAGGCGAGGGGTGTTCCAGGTGGCGGGAAGGTGCAGCGGGTCAGGAGGTCGTCTACGAGTGCTGCGAGCTCGTCGCCGTGGTCGTCGACGTCGTCGGGGCCGAAGCCCCCGTCATCCACCGGCCCGGGCCACCCACAACGACGGGTCGCGGATCTCCTCGAGGGTCGGGAGCCACTCGGGCCCCTCCCACACGCGGGCCATCAGCTCGGGACCGCCCGACGCCTCCACCGACTCGACGAAGTGCTCGCCCTCGGCGTACTGGCGCATCTTGGCGTCGAGACCGAGCAGCTTCGACATCAACTTGGTGAGGCCCTTGGCCTGGGTCCGGCGCTCCGCCAGGACGCGGGCGAAGTGCGCGGCCCCGGGCACCTCGGATGCGCCCGCACGGTTCATGGTCACGTCGCCGTGGCCTTCGAGCAGGCTCATCATCCCGCTGATCTTGGAGAGCGCGACCTTCTGTTCCGGCGTGGCGAGCATGCCGACGACTCCGGCGTCGCGGGCGGGGTTGTGCCCGGACCGGACCTCCGTCGCGACGCGCTTGACGACCTCGGCGAACCCGACCGGGTCCCCCGAGAGCGGACCGAGCAGCTCCGAGACGAGGCCGACGAAGTGGTCCCGGAGCCAGGGCACCGCGGTGAACTGCATCCGGTGCGTCACCTCGTGCAGCGCCAACCAGAGCCGGAACTGGCTGGGGGAGAAGCCGTATTGCGTCTCGACGGCGACGATGTTGGGGCCGACATACGAGACGAGGTCCTGCTCGTCGGGCCCCCCGACCTCGGCGTCGACCTTGACGCGGACGTGGTCGTCGATCAGCAGGTCGTACTGGCCGAGGACCCGCGTCGCCATATACGCCAGCATCAGGCCGAGCTGCATGCCGGCGATGCTCCGGCCGATCGCCAACGAGGGGCCGCCGAGCTTCGCGCCGCGCTTCTCGGCGAGCTGGGCCAGCGCGGGGCCGACCAACCGTTCCATCGAGCGGACGTTTTGCGCGGCCCAGCCCGGCCGGTCGGTGACCTTGGCGCGGGCTTCGCCGTGGGCGCTGTGCAGACCGGTCGCCTCGGTGACGAGATGCTCGGCGCGCGCCGTCAGCTCGTCGAACTGCGACTGGAGGGCGGAGGACCGGTACGAGGCCGGCGCGGGCTTGAGGATCAGCGCGCCTGCTGCGACACGCTCCGCCAGGGCCCAGTCGACCATGGACGGACCGGGACCAGAACCGGGACCGGACGTCGGCGGCGTCGACGACGCCGATGCCACGGACGTCGACTCGGTCGGTGTGAGTTCAGTTCCTGGCGTCGTGCTGCTTACTTTCTTCGTCGATGGCCGAGGCGACCCGGTCGATCAGGCTCTGGGGGACCCGGTCTTTGCACCGGTTCGCGATCACCCGGCGCAGGTCCGCCTCGAACTGCGCAGCACCGCCACACGGGCCACACCAATCGAGATGCACGCGGATCTCCTGGCGGCGTACGTCGGTCAGCTCACCATCGAGATACGAGTACAGCTCGTGCACCGCCTCGACGCAGTCCACGGCGGGGCCGAACAGGCCGCTCGTGTCCATGACGGGACTCGACCCAGTCGACCCGGTCGACCCGTGATCGTGGCCGTGATCGCTCATCTGCCCGTGTTCTTCGTCGTCTCGCTGCTGATCTCGCTGCACACCGTCGCTCATCCCATCACCCCCCAGGCACGCTAGCGACGAGGCCGCGTGCTTCCGCCACATCGTGCAACGCCTTCTGGAGCGCCCTTCTTCCCCGGTGGATACGGCTCATCACGGTGCCGATCGGCACATCGGTGATCTCGGAGATCTCCTTGTAGGAGAAGCCCTCCACGTCGGCGAGCATGACCGCCATGCGGAAGTTCTCCGGCAACGCCTCCAGGGCGGCCTTCACGTCGTCGTCCGTGAAGCGCTCGAGCGCCTCGTCCTCGGCCGAACGGCCCGGATCGCTCCCACCCGAACCGGCCAACCGCTTGTAGAGGTAGAGGTCCTCGACGTCCTCGACGTCGGACACCTCGGGACGGCGCTGCGCGGCCCGGTACGAGTTGATGTACGTGTTCGTCAAGATCCGGTACAGCCACGCCCGCAGGTTCGTCCCCTCCTGGAAGGAGCCGAACGAGCGGTACGCCTTCAAGTAGGTCTCCTGGACGAGGTCCTCGGCGTCGGCCGGGTTGCGCGTCATGCGGAGGGCCGCCGAGTAGAGGCTCGGCATGAACTCCATGGCGACGTCGGTGAAAGTCGCCTGGTCTGCCATGAGAACACCCTATACAGCGGGGATAGGGTCTTCCGCCGTGACCACCGCCCCCGCGCATCTCGGTATCGACCTGCTGAGCGGCGAGTTCTACGGCCGTGAGCCCCACGACGCGTACGCCTGGATGCGGGCGAACGCCCCCGTCTACTACGACGAGGCCAACGACCTGTGGGCCGCGGCCAGCTACGCAGCCGTCAAGCAGGCGTCCGTCGACACGGAGTCCTTCTCCAACGCCGGCGGCATCCGCCCCCAGTACCCGCCGCTGCCGATGATGATCGACTTCGACGCCCCCGAGCACGTCCGCCGGCGCCGGCTCGTATCCGAGGGTTTCACGCCCCGGCGCGTCCGGGCCATGGAGGACCGGCTCCGCCTCGTCTGCGACGCCCTCATAGACAAGGTCTGCGAACGCGGCAGCTGCGACTTCGTCGACGAGCTCGCCGCGCCGCTGCCGATCATCATGATCGGCGACATGCTCGGCGTCGCCCCCGCGGACCGCGACGACCTGCTGCGGTGGTCCGACGACATGCTCAAGGGCCAGGGCTCGCCGGAGCCCGACGCCATGGACAAGGCGATGCACGCGTTCATCGGGTACACCGAGTACATCAACCCGGTCCTGGCCGACCGCCGCGCCACCGGGTCCACCGACGACCTCGTCGGCGTCCTGGCGCACGCGGAGATCGACGGCGACTCGCTCGATGACGCCTCGCTCATCCACGAGACCCTCCTCATCCTCATCGGCGGCGACGAGACCACCCGCCACGTGATCAGCGGCGGCGTCGAGGAGCTGCTGGCCCATCCCGACCAGCACGACAAGCTGGCGGCCGACCCCGACGGCCTGATGCAAGGCGCGGTCGAGGAGATGCTGCGCTGGGTGTCGCCGATCAAGAACATGGCGCGCACAGCGACCCACGACGTCGAGCTGGCCGGCGCGCAGATTCACGCCGGCCAGGAGATCCTGCTGCTCTATCCGTCGGCGAACCGCGACGAGGCCGTCTTCGACGACCCCGAGACGTTCGACATCACCCGCAGCCCGAACCCCCACTTGGCCTTCGGATTCGGCGCCCACTTCTGCCTCGGCAACCAGCTGGCGCGCCTGGAGTTGCGCGTGATGGTCGAGCGCCTCCTGGCGCGTCTGCCCGATCTCCGCCTCGCGGTGGACCGGGCCGCCCTGCCGCGCCGGAAGGCGAACTTCATCTCCGGGATCGAGCAGATGCCCGTCGAGTTCACACCGACGGCCCCCGTGGGAGCCGGCCCCGTCTGATGGCCGGAGCCGATCTGGGGGGCATCGCCGGCTGGTCCATCCTCGTCACGGGCGGCGGCAGCGGCATCGGGCTGGCCACGGCGGAGCGCCTGGCGGCCGACGGCGCGCACGTGACGATCTGCGGGCGCACCGAGCAGAAGCTCGCCGACGCGACGGCGCGCATCTCGGCGGGCGCGGCCGACGGCGCCACGGCTCGCTATGTGGTGGCCGACGTGACGATCGAGGATCAGGTCGAGGCCGCGGTGGCGACGACTCGGCAGGCGACCGGGCGCATCGACGGGCTGTTCGCCTGCGCGGGCGGGTCGACGCACATCGGTTCGGTCCTCACCGCCGACGTGACGGCGGTGCGCGGCACGATCGACCTCAACTTGATGGGCTCGGTCATCTGCGTGAAGCAGGGCGGCCTCGCGATGCAGGCGCAGGAGATCGACCCGTCCCGGGGCGGACGCGGCGCGATCGTCCTGATGTCCTCGGGCGCGGGGCGCTTCCCCCACCCGCACCTCTGGGCCTACGGAGTGGCGAAGGCCGGCATCTGCTTCCTGGCCGAGACGGCGGGTGAGGAGCTGGGCCCGCTCGGCATCCGCGTGAACGCGGTGGCGCCCGGCATCATCGACGATGAGCTCATGTCCTTCATCACGGTGGGCGGCCCGTTGCTCGACGACTACCTGGCGCAGATGCCGCTCGGGCGCGTCGGCACGGTCGAGGACGTCGCCGCCGCCGTGCGCTACCTGATGGGGCCGGAATCATCGTTCGTCACGGGCGAGACGCTGGGCGTGGACGGCGGACACCATCTGCGCCGGGGGGCGGACTACTCGCTGCTGTTCGGAGGCTGAGCCGGGCCACTCGGCCCGGACCGTCGCAGGTTCCGCCGGGGCCGCTGATCTCCACGGCTCGTCTGACCGGACCCGGCGTCGCTCGAAGAAATCTCGGCGTGGGACTTGTTTATCCCTATCCGAAATGATTACCGTTATGGTTATGACTCCGATGTGTGCCCTTCGCCGCCGTTCCGGCTCCATCCTCCTGGCCCTCGCCGTCGGCCTGCCCCTCGTCATCATGGGCTCGGCCACCGCGGTCGCTGCGCAGCCGGCGCCGATCCGTGTCGTGGCGGCGGAGAACTTCTGGGGCAACATCGCCGCCCAGATCGGTGGGCACGACGCCCAGGTCACCTCGTTGATCACGAATCCCAGCGCCGACCCCCACCTCTTCGAGACCAACGCGCAGGACGCGGCGCACTTGGCGCAGGCTCAGGTCGTCATCGAGAACGGTGCCGGTTACGACGGTTGGATGGGCTCGCTTCTCAGCGCCGACGGCGGCAACCCGCGCCTCGTAAACGCCGCGTCGGTGCTCCACGTCGGCGGCAGCGACCCGAACCCGCACCTCTGGTACGACCTGCCTCGCGTCCCGAAGGTCGCGGCCGCCATTGCCGCCGCGCTGAAGAAGGTTGCGCCCGCTGACGCCTCGACGTTTCGCCAGAATCTGGCCACGTTCGATGCGACGCTGCAGCCGCTCAACGCGACGTTGGCCACCATCAAGAAGGACTACCACAACGTCTCGGTCGCCTACACCGAGCGCGTTCCCGGGTATCTGTTGGCCGACGCCCGCCTCGACGTGAAGACCCCGCCGGGCTTCGCCCGGTCCATCGAGGACGGCACCGACCCCGGAGCCGCCGACACGGTCGCCATGCGCCAGCTGCTGACCAACCACGACATCAACGTCCTCCTCTACAACGTCCAGACCGTCACATCGGTCACTTCGCAGATGCGAGCCTTGGCCAAGGCGCACGGGATCCCGGTCGTCGGGGTGTCCGAGACCATGCCGGCAAGTGCGGCGACCTATCAGCAGTGGCAGGGGTCGCAGTTGACGAACCTGCTGCACGCGCTGCAAGAGAGTCGCAGTCCATAAACCAATGCCCTCTCCTCGCGTCGAGCTCGAGCACGCCAGCGTCCGTCTCGGCCAGCGGACCTTGTGGTCCGGGTTGGACCTGTCCGTCCCCGACGGAGAGTTCCTCGCCGTTCTCGGGCCGAACGGCACCGGGAAGACGACGCTCTTGAAGGTGCTGCTCGGCCTGATCCCGCTCTCGGAAGGGGTCGTCCGGGTGAACGGCAAGACACCCTCGCGGGGAAACCCCGACGTCGGCTACGTGCCGCAGCAGCAGGCCTTCGACCGTGATCTCCCCGTCCGGGGCCGGGATCTGGTCCGCTTCGGCGTCGACGGGCACCGGTGGGGGGTCCCCCTGCATCGGGGAGCAGCCAACCGGCGCGTCGAGGCTGCTCTGGAGTCGGTCGGCGCCACCGCGTATGCCGACGCGCCCGTCGGTCTGCTGTCGGGCGGCGAGCAGCAACGGCTCCGCATCGCCCAGGCACTGCTGGGCGATCCCAAGGTGCTGCTCTGCGACGAGCCACTCCTCGCGCTCGATCTGGCCAGCCAGCGAGCCGTCACGCATCTGATCGACGATCGCCGTCGGAGCGACGGGACCCCTGTCCTCTTCGTCACCCACGAGATCAACCCGGTACTGCCCTATGTCGATCGCATCCTGTACCTGGTACGCGGTCGATGGGCGATCGGGACCCCCGAGGAGATCCTGACCAGCGAGCGCCTGAGCGACCTCTACGGGATCGAGGTCGACGTCGTGAAGGTACGCGACCGGTACCTGGTGGTCAGCGCCGAGGACGAAATGCCGACCGAACCCGGTGCCCACCCGCACCACGACCACGCGCACTGAGCCATGGGGATCGGCTACTACCTCCAGTTCCCGTTTGCGCAGCACTCGCTCGAAGCTGCCTTCCTCGTGGCGGTCAGTTGCGGGTTGATCGGGCCGTTCGTCATCACCCGGGCCATGTCCTTCGCCGTACACGGGGCCAGTGAGCTCGCATTCACGGGCGCCGTCGCGGGCCTGCTCGTCGCCGACAACCCGCTGGCGGGCGCCCTCGTCGGCGCGTTGGTCGTTGCCGCGCTCATCGGTCTCCTGGGCCAACGTGCGTCAGAACGCGACTCAACGATCGGCGTCATCCTCGCCGCCGGCCTGGGGCTCGGGGTCTTCCTGCTGGGCTACTACCACGGCTACGCGAGCGAGGCGCTGAACATCCTCTTCGGCAACATCTTCGGCGTGAGCACGAGCCAGATCATCTTGCTGGGCGCGATCGCGGTCGCCGTCGCAGTGGTGCTGATCCTGATCTGGCGCCCTCTTCTCTTCGCGTCGATCGATCCTGACGTGGCACGTGCCCGCGGGGTGCGCGTCGGTTTGCTCGGGATCGTCTTCCTTTTCGTGTTGACCATCACCGTCACGCTGGCGGCACAGGTCGTCGGCACACTCCTCGTGCTGAGCCTGGCCATCACCCCGGCGGCCGCCGCACAACGGCTCAGTGTCAATCCGGTCGTCGTCACCGCGCTCTCGATCGTCATGGCCGTCGTCGCGGCCGACGGTGGTCTGCTCCTGAGTTTCCAATTCGCCAGCGTGAAACCCAGCGTGCTGATCGTGGCCGTCAGCTTCGGCTTCTACGTGTTGGCCCGGATCATTGGCCCGGTCTTGAGCGCAGCACGACGCAACCGGGCCGCCACCCCGGAACTGGCAGAGTTGACGCATGGCTGAGCGCTCCGAAACGGCTCGACCCGGCCGCCAGACCCGGCAGGGCCAGGCAGTGCTCAACGTCGTGCTCGGCTCCGACAATTTCCGCAGCGCGCAGGACATCCACGCCGAGCTGCGAGCGGCCGGCGAGACGGTCGGACTCACCACCGTGTACCGCCACCTCGCACTGCTCACCGAGGAGGGCCGGCTCGATGCGCTGCAGACAGCCGACGGCGAGTTGGTGTACCGGCGCTGCCACAGCGACCAGCACCACCATCACGTCGTCTGCCGCCAGTGCGGCCGGGGCACCGAGGTGGAACTGCCCGACCTCGAGCGCTGGGCCGAGTCGACGGCGGCCGAGCTCGGGTACAGCGACGTCTCGCACACCGTCGAGATCTTCGGGGTGTGCGCCGACTGCCGAAGCTGAAGGCAGCTGCCGGCGTCTTCCGGCGTCTTCCGGCGTCTGCCCGTGTGGTCTACGCGAGCTGGAAGAGTCCCGCGTCGATCACCGTCTCGCCGCGTTGGGTCTCGGTGCGGAAGCGGAACGCGCCCTCGGCCTGGTCGCCGATATCCCACACCGAGATGGTGAGCGTGTCACCGGGCATCGTCGGCTTGGAGAAGCGGGCCCGCATGGCGCCGAAGCGTGCCGGGTCCGAAGCGCACACCATGTGCAGCAGGCCGCGGCCGGTGAAGCCGTAGGTGCAGAGGCCGTGGAGAATGGGGCGATCGAAGCCGGCCCGCTTGGCGAAGGTCGGGTCGGAGTGCAGCGGGTTCCGGTCGCCGCTGAGGCGGTACAGCAGGGCCTGGTCCGTACGCGTCGTGTAGGAGACGGTTTCGTCGGGCTCGCGTGTCGGTAGAGGCTCGGCCGCGAGTGCGGTCTCGTCGTCGCCCTCCGGGTTGCGCGGCCCGCCGAATCCCCCGGCACCGCGGATGAACATCGTCGTGCGGGTGGTGAAGGCAAGGTCGCCCGTGCCGGCGTGCCGAGATTCGCCCTCGAGCACCACGACGCCGGCCTTCCCCTCGCCCTTGTCGTACATGCCCGCGACCTTGGAGGTCACCGCCACCGTCCCGTCCGGCGGGATCTCACCGTGGAGGCGGATGCTCTGTTCCCCGTGCACGAGCATGGCCATGTCGAACTCACCGATGGAGCGGATGCCGCCGCCACCCTGCCCGACGATCGTGGTGAAGGTGGGCAGGACTCGCTGCGCGATGCCTTGTGAGTTCTCGGTCGTGAGGTCCAGCTCGAATCCGGTCGGATCGAGGCTGCCGGCTCCCACGCCCAGTGCGTAGAGCAGCGCGTCCTTGGAGGTCCACGACCGCTCGGCCGGCTCCGAGGTCGTTCCGACGGCTTCTGGATTCAGTGCCATTCCCACACCTGCCTTCGCTCAGTTACGTTGACGGGACTTGATGTTACATAGATATCTGACATACTTGTCAAGTGGCACCGACGACCGGGACCGGCACTGATCTGACCATCGACGAGCTCGCCGCCGCCAGTGGCACCACCACCCGCCGTGTCCGCTCGCTCCAGACCCTCGGCCTGCTCCCCCACCCCGAGCTGCGGGGCCGGACCGGCGTGTACGGCACCGCGCACCGGGACCGGCTGGCCGCCATCTTGCGGCTGCAGGACCGGGGCTTCTCCCTCGAGTCGCTCGGCGTCCTGTTCGCCGCCCTCGACAGCGGGCGATCGCTGGCCGACGTGCTCGGCGTCGAGGAGCCGGCGCTCAGGCGGGACGGTGCGTCCGAATCCGTGGCCGCCGCCGACACGGCCGAGCTCTACGGCTTCGCCGACTTGCAGCCGTCGAATGCGATCCGGAGCCATGCCCGGCAGCCGTTGTTGTCCCTCGTCCCCACCACCATGTGGGACGAGAGCGAAGCGTCCTGAGAACCGGGTCGTACCGCCGGGACCGTTCCGGCGGCACCGGCGCGGCCGCTCGATATGGTCGGGCTCGTGTCCGAAGGAACGCCCGACGCGCCACGCAGCGTGACACTGCTCCGTTGGGGTGACGCAGGTGCGGGTGCTGACGTCGCGGTGACGACGCGGCTCGGCGGCGTGTCGGCGGCGCCGTACGACACGCTCAACCTCGGCCTGCACGTGGGGGACCACGCGGCCGACGTCGTCGCGAACCGGGAGCGGGCGGCCGAGGCGTTCGGCGTGGGGCTCGGCGGGTTCGTGTTCGCCCGGCAGGTGCACGGGACGGCGGTGGTGTTCGTCGACGGCGCGGAGGCGGGGAGGGGGGTGCGGTCCGAGGACGACGCCGTGGCCGACGCCGACGTGCTCGTGACGTCGGCGCCCGGCGTGACGTTGGTGATCCTCGTCGCGGATTGCGTGCCGCTGGCGCTCGTGGACCCGGCGGCGCGGGTGTTGGCGGTGGTGCACGCCGGGTGGCGGGGCACGGCCGCCGGCGTGGTGGGCGCGGCGCTGGACGCGATGGCCGAAGTGGGAGGCGAGGCGGCGCGGGTACGGGCGTGGATGGGGCCGGGGGTGGCGGCGAACCGGTATCAAGTGACGGACGAGGTGCGGGACGGGTTGGCGGGCGCGGTGCGACCGGCCGCGTTGGACCGCGGCGTGGCCCGGCCGGACGGGCCCGGGCACTGGCTCGTCGATCTGGCGGCGGCGAACCGTCAGCAGCTGCTGCGGCGCGGGGTGGCGGGCGATCAGATCTACGACTGCGGGGTCACGACGGCCGACGATCGCTTCTTCAGCGACCGGGCGTCGCGGCCCTGCGGGCGCTTCGCCCTCCTGGCGCGCCTCGTGGACTGAGCTGGGACCGGACGGCGAAGGAACGAGCGGGGAGATCTCGGGCCGTAGCATGGGTCGGCCCGCAACGGCGGGACGCCCTCCTTTTCCGATGCCTCCACCCGACCAGTTCCGCTACGAGCGCATCGACGTCGACACGGCGTCGGGGGACGTCACCTTTCGTTACTCGACGACGGCGCACACCTTCGTCGAGCGTTACGGGTTCGGGCGTGGAGGGAACTGGGACGACCCTGCGGTGGGGGCGGCGGTGCGCATCTTGTTCTTGCTGGCGGGTGTCTCGTACTACAAGACGACCGCGGCGCCGGTCATCGACCTCGGCGAGCTCCCGAGTACCGCGGCGGAGCGTGCCTTCCTCACCCGCTACTACGTCGAGGGGCTCGGGGAGTTCGCGTTCCGCAACGGCCTGGACCTGCGCGACGTGCGCGTGGTCGGTCCGGATGCGGAGGTGGATGCCGGGCCGGCGGAGTACGCGCCGGTGCCGGGACGACCGCTCATCCCGTTCGGCGGCGGCATCGACTCCATCGTGACGGTCGCCGCACTGGCGGCCGATCACCCTGAGGCGGCGCTGTTCGTGATGCACCCGGCGGGTGATCGTTTCGAGGCGATCGAGGACGCGGCCGCGGTGACGGGGCTGCCGATCGCCCACGTCGCCCGGGAGATCGACCCGCTCGTGCGGCGGTCGGACGAGCTCGGGTTCCTGAACGGGCACGTGCCGGTCACGGCCATCGTGACGGCGGCGGCGGTCGTGGCGGCGACGCTGGAGGGCCGCGACGCGGTGGTGCTCTCCAACGAGTGGTCGGCCTCCGTGCCGACACGGGTGGTGGACGGCGTCGCCATCAACCACCAGTGGAGCAAGGGTGACGACTACGAGGAGGCGTTCCAGCGTCTGGCGGCGGACGCGGTGGGGCCGCGGCTGTCGGTGTTCAGCTATCTCCGCCCACGCACCGAGCTGTGGGTGGCCCAGCAGTTCGCCGCGCGCAGCGAGTACCACCGCGTGTTCCGCAGCTGCAATCGCGCGTTCCAGCAAGATCCTGCCGCCCGGCTCGACCACTGGTGCGGCATCTGCGACAAATGCTGCTTCATCGACCTCGTCCTGTCGCCGTATATGGCACGGGCCGACCTCGAGGCCGTATTCGGGGGAACCGAGCCGTTGGAGAACCCGGCCAACGAGGCGCGCTTCGGCGCGCTGCTCGGGCTGGGCGACGACGCCCGACCCTTCGAGTGCATCGGCGACGTCGACGAGTGCCGGGCCGCCCTGCTCCTGGCCGCCGAGCGCGCGGACCGGCGGGACGGGGGGATGCTGCAGCGGCTGCGCGACGAGGTCGCACGGGTCTCGGGAGCGGCGCAGCCCGACGCGACGACGCTCCTCGCGCCGCGGGGGCCCCACCACATTCCGGAGCGCTATGCGCCAGCCGATCTCCTGGTCCGCGCTCGCTGACGCGACGGTCGGCGTCTGGGGCCTGGGCGTCGAGGGACAGGCCAGCATCCGGCGCCTCGCCGCCCTGGGGGTGACGCCGGTCCTCGTCGACGACGCGCCGGGCGCGCCCGAGATCGACGGGCGTGCGGTCCTGACGACCGAACCGGACGGACTGCAGGCGTTGCTCGAGTGCGACGTCGTGGTGAAGAGCCCCGGCATCAGCCGCTACCGGCCCGAGGTGACACAACTGGAGGACGCCGGGGTCGCCGTCTGCGGCGGGCTCGGCCTGTTCATGGCGGAGGCCGATCCGGCGCGTGTCGCCTGCATCACAGGGACCAAGGGCAAGAGCACCACGACGGCGATCGCGGTGCACCTGCTGCGCGGCCTCGGCTACGACGCGCGCGCCGGCGGCAACATCGGGCGACCGCCCTGGGATCCGACCGAGGACGGCGAACCCGACTACTGGATCGCCGAGACGTCCAGCTTCCAGGTACCCGACCTGGCCGTCGCACCGCACGTGGTGGCCGTGACGTCGCTCGCTCCCGACCACCTCGACTGGCACGGCACGGTCGAGCGCTATTACGCCGACAAGCTCTCTCTCTGCACCAAACCCGGCGTGCGGGTGGCCTTGGCCGACGGCTCCGACGAACGCCTCCGCGCGCACGCCGCGCAGATGGGGCCGCATGTGCGGTGGGTGGACGCCGAGGAGGTGGCGCGGGACGGGGCCTGGTCGTCAGCGTTGGGTCTTCTCGGGCCGCACAACGCGCGCAACGCGGCGGTGGCCCACGCCGTGCTCATGGGCCTGGGCATCCCGGAGGCGGTGGACGAGCCAGGGCTCGAGCGCGCGGCCGCCGGCTTCGACGCGCTGCCGAGCAGGTTCCGCTCGCTCGGGCGCGTCGGCGGCGTGGAGTTCGTCGACGACGGGCTGTCCACGAACGTGCTGCCGGCGCAGGCGGCGCTCGCCGCGTATGACGACCGGCCCGTCGCGCTGTTGGTGGGTGGGCACGACCGCGGCGTCGACTACGCGCCGTTGGCCGAGACCCTCGCGGCGCGCACGGCCCCGACGCTCGTGGTGACGATGCCCGACAACGGCCCGCGCATCGGCGACGCCGTCCGTGCGGTCGGCAACGGGCGGATCGAGGTCGTGGACGCGGGGGACCTGGACGCCGCGGTCGCGCTCGCGATCGGCTGGTCCACGGCGGGTGGCGTGATCCTGCTGTCGCCGGCGGCGCCCAGCTTCGGGCGGTTCGGCGACTATCGAGAGCGGTCGGCCGCCTTCGCCGCGGCGGCGGCGCGGTACGGCCCGCTCAGCTGAGGTCGCTCAGCAGGCAGCGCTTGCGGGCGCCAGCTCCTCGCGCTCGCTGAGGAAGAGCCACCACGAGTCGGCCGACACGAGGGCCGCCGCCTGCACGAGGTCGGGGTCGGCCTCCAGCTCGGCCAGCGCCTCCATCGACCAGCCGGCGTGGTCGACCTCCTGGGTCCGGTGGACCTCCCAAAAGCGGGTGGCCTTGTCGCCCATGCCGTAGTGGCGCCGGAGACCGTCCGCCTTGGACGCGGCGATGTCGGCGGCCTGGATCTCGTAGGTCGCCACCATGGCCAGCGCAGCTGCCGGGTCCGTGGCCGCCGCCGTGCGCACGAGCGCCAACATCGCAGCCGTCGACGGCGTCGCCGGGGCGTCGGGCCTGGCGCCGGCCGCCTTGGCGAAGGACTCGAACAGCCGGACGTGCGGCTCGGGGGACCCGAGCTCGTCGGAGAGGTTCGCCTCGACCAACGAGCGCGCACGGCCCTCGGGCAGCGCCGAGGCTATCGCCGACAACGTCACAGGGAGCTCGCGCTCGATGTGCCGGTACTGCTCCGCATAGGCGGCCAATTCACCCTCCGACAGGGTTCCAGCCTCCCAGCGACGGTAAAAGGGGTGCGTGAGCAAATGACGCCCGACAATCGCCTCCGCAAGCACCTCGTGAATCCGTTGAGTGTGCATCGCGGAACCTTAACCGGTCCTCGTCACACCATCCGAGGCCGGAGGGGCCACCGGGGCGGGGCAAAATCGGGGTGTGCTCAGCCTGGTCTGTTTCCTGGTGGGCGGGCTTCTGGGCTGGGGTGCCGCACGCGGTGGCTCCACCGTGCAGCGGGTGTGGCCCGTGGTGCTGCGGGTTCAGATCCTCGTCACGTCCGCGACGCTGTCCCTGGTGGCGGCGTGGCGCCTGACCTCGGCGGGCGAGTTGGTCGGGCCGTTGGCCCTGGCGGCCGGGATGTGGTTGCTCCTGGGGGCGTCCCTTGTCACCCGGGGCCAGCGCAGTCCGGGGGAGGGCGCGCTCGAGGCGTGGGCGGTCAGCCCGAACAGCGGCTTCTGGGCGGTGCCGGTTGCCACGGCGTTCGCGGGGTCGGCCGGCACGATGGTCGCGGTCCTGGCGAACGTGATCACGTCGGTGTGGGGCAGCGTCTGCACCCACCTGATGCGGCGCGACGCCCCGCTGCGCCAGCGCCGGGCGACCTCCTGGGTCGACCAGTCGCCCGTCCTCGCGTCGGTGGTGGGGCTGGCGCTGCACGTCGTCCGTCCCGCTCCAGGCTGGACGGCCGACGTGCTGGTTCTGGCCGGGCCGCTGCTGGCCTTCTCGGGCGCGGCCCTCTTCACCGGGTCAATCATCCATCCGCACAACATCTCGGTACCCCGGCCGCAACACGCGATCCGCCGCTGGGCGTGGCTGACCGTGATCCGGGTGGCGTACTTCCTCACCGTCACGGTGGTGGCGGCCGCGACCGGGTCGACCGCGCTGGCCGTAGTCGCCGTGGTGAGCGCATTGAGCGCGCCGTCGTTCCAGCCGATCCAGCTGGCGGTGCTGTATCGCTACAAGTCCGAGGTGGTGGTCGCCGCCGTGCGCTGGGGCTGGCTGCTGGCGCCGTTCGGCCTCGGCGCGGCTGCGCTGATCCGTTGACGTTCCGGCGTCAGATCGTCAGGGCCCGCTCATCCCCACGATGGGAGCGTTGAGGTGGATCGAGCCGGTCGAGCCGTAGAACGGCGCGTCGCCGTAGGAGAAGATCCCGCCGTCGGTGGCCGCCAACCAGTAGCCACGGCCTGACGGCGTCGAGGCCAGGCCGACGATCGGCGCGTTGAGGTGGAGTGCGCCCGTGGAGCCGTAGAACGTGGCGTCGCCGTAGTTGAAGATGCCGCCGTCGGAAGCCACGAGCCAGTAGCCGCCGCCGTCGGCTGTGGCGGCCAGGCCGACGACGGGGCGGTTGAGGTGGAGGGCTCCCGTCGAGCCGTAGAACTTGGCGTCGCCGTAGTTGAAGATGCCACCGTCGGAGGCGACCAGCCAGTAGCCGCCGTCGTCGGGCGTCGCCGCCATCCCGACGATCGGTGCGTTGAGGTGCAGCGCGCCCGCCGAGCCGTAGAACTGGGCATCGCCGTAGGAGAAGATGCCGCCGTCGGATGCCACGAGCCAGTAGCCGCCGTCGTCGCGCGTCGCCGCCATGCCCACGATCGGTGCGTTGAGGCGCACGGCACCCGTGGAGCCGAAGAAGCGGGCGTCGCCGAACGAGAAGATGCCGCCGTCGCGAGCGACGGTCCAGTAACCGCCGGCGTCGGCGGTGTTGGCGATCCCCACCACGGGTTGGTTGATGTGGATACCTCCGGTCGACCCGCAAAAGGGCTGATTGCCGTAGCTGAAGACGCCGCCATCACTCGCCGTGAACCGGTACCCGACGGGGGTCCCCGCCGGCGGATGACACGGAACCGAGAGCCCCGTGCTGAGGTCGATCGGCGCGGTGTACAGATAGCGCACCGCGCCGCACCCGTAGTTGGTGCACGGCATGTTCCACGCGGCGTAGCCGAGCCACCAGCCTCCGCCCGCATCCTGGAAGAGAGAACCCCCACCCGGACCGTACGCAGTGCCGTATGTCGTGAGGAACGGCGCCGCCGGTTGGCTGCACGTCCCGAGAGGACCGGCGCACGTCGTGAGGGCCTCGTTATAACTGGTCGACTGGAAGTCGCCGCCCGAGAAGAGCAGGTCGTAGGCGCCCGAGGCGAAGACCATCTGGGGGTCGTCGGTCGTCGTCTCCCAGGGCAACAACGGCTGATCCACCGTGAGCAGGACGGCCGGCGTCCCGGCGAAGCCGGTGCCGGACGCGTTGAGCGGGACCGACCAGATTCGCGACGGTGCACCCGACGAACCGTCGTTCGACTTCCACAAGAGGTACGCCACCCCAGAGTTCGGGTCCACGAAGGGACTCGGATCGAGCACGCCGCCGTTGGCGGCGTCGCAATAGGCCGGGCCCGCAGAATTGTCGGTGAAGACCGGCAGCGACGCGGTGGTCGCCACCGAAAGGCAGCTGAACCCCGAATCCGCAGTATGCGGGCTCTGGGAGGCGTCGTACCACATGACCCAGTGCCCGCCGTAGAAGAAGACACCCGGTGAGGTTTGCGTGTTCACCGTCTCCCAGCCGGGCACAGCCGGCAGCGCGGTGGAACCGTGAGGAAGGCCGGTGTAGGACCCATACCCCGACGCCGGAGACGCCGAGACCAGCGCTTGGATGTGGTTGCCCAACGGCGTGCCCGTCGTGAACGCGTAGTACGTACCACCCGAATACACGACGTCCGGGTCGGGGGCGTCGCCGGCAAAGGCCGGGGAAGGGCTGGGAGCGAAACCGACGTGGGCCTGGCTGGCATGGGCGGCGGGTGCCGTCTGGGCCCCCACCGCCAGTGCGGACATCGATCCGGCGGCGAGGGCAAAAACGAACGTCGCCAGGGAGGGCGCCCCCAGGCGAAGGAAACGGGTGCTCACCCGGGTAGTTCGTCCAGTCGACGGAAGGTGTTGCAATAGAACAGTCGGCCGTGGCCGACCCGCCAGTCCGCCCACTCCGCGTAGGCCTCGCTTTCCGCACCGCCCAGTCGGGGCGCGACGTGCTGGACCATGGTGGAGAACGTCTCTTCGGCATCGAGCGTGTCGAACTCGTAGAAATGCATGAAGAGAGGGTCGGCACCTTTCTGGTTCTCATAAACCGAGATCTGCGTAAACCCTGGAATCCCTGCGTCTGCGATGTGACGGATGTGGACGAAGTCGCCCCAGTCCCGCAACGCGCCCGCCAGCTCCGGATCCCGGGGGCCGATCCACACGATCAGCAGGCCCAGTGTGGGCGCTCCGGTGAGCACGCCCTGGCTCGGCCGGGGGTGGCGAACGAACACATGGCTCTCGGAAGTGTCCGATGGAGGTGGCGGCGGGACGAACTCGTCATCTGCCTCGACGACCAGGAGCGAGCGGCCGTCGCGAACCCGCATCGGCAAATCCGTACGGCCGAGGTCACAGTTCTCCCACCACGTGACGCGTGTGGCGCCGGGGACGCGTAGGAGCACGGCGGCCCGCTCCGCGCAGGCTGCGGCCGGCGCGTCACCGAGCTCGAGGTACAGCACCGGGGTGCAGCGATCCTCCACGGCTACGCCGTCCTCCCGTTGGTCTGTTCCACCATTGCCGAGCGCCCACGTTACGATGCGCGCGACCGCGAGCGGCGACCCTCGTCTCCGCATTCCCGCAGATCAGGGAGGATGTGGTGGCGAGTCGCACGAAAACCCTCAGGCCCGAACGGTCTGCCCGGCCGCTTCCGGCCGTTCTGGCTGTGTGCGTGGTGGCCCTTTCGCTCTCGGTGGCTCCTGCATACGCAGCCGCGTCATCTGGCTCCTCGACAACCCGGACCTCGTCGGCATCGACCATTGCCAGCATCGTCCGCGCCACCATGTCGCAGTATCAGCTGCGCGCCGTGATCGTCCGGGTAACCAGAGGGAACACGGTGTTGACGACGCAGGCCTTCGGCACCTCCATGGACGGTGTGACGGCCAACACGGCCATGCACTTCCGCAACGGGGCGGTCGCCTTCGAATACGTCAGCACGCTCCTCCTCGTCTACGTCGACGAGCACAAGGTGACGCTCAACGAGACGATCGATCATTGGTTGCCGGACCTGCCCGAGTCGCACCAAGTGACGCTGAAGATGCTGGCCAACCAGACCAGCGGCTATCCCGACTTCGAGACCGACCCGACCTGGAACGCACAGTTCAACAGCAACCCGTTCCAGATCTTCAGCTACCGGGAGCGCCTGAACGAAGCGTTCAATCGACCGGTGCAGTTCGCGCCGGGCACCAACTGGAGCTATTCCCACACGAACTTCATGATCCTGGGGAAGATCCTGTCGATGATCGGCGAGGCGCCGCTCGCCACGCTGCTGCAGCGCAAGGTGCTGGCACCGATGGGGCTGACCCAGACCACGGCCACGCGTACCTCCGGCATTCCGACCCCTGTCCTCCACTCGTTCAGCTCCGAGCGCCGGGCGGCACTCGGCGTTCCGGACAGCACTTCGTTCTACGAGGAATCGACCTTCTGGAACGCCCAGTGGGGCACACCCGACGGTGCGTCCGAGACGACCGACATCTCCGACATGACCAAGACGGCGCTCGCGGTCGGGACGGGAAAGGTGCTCACACGATCGAGCTATCACGCCATGACCGACCCCAACCTTCTCGGTTTCGGCCAGAAGCAACTCAATTGCGTGCCGTCCTGCTTCACACAGATTCCTGCCTACAACTACGGGCTCGGTGTGGTGCGGTCAGGCTCCTGGCTGCTCCAGAACCCGCTGCTCGGTGGCTACAGCGCATCGGAGGCGTACCTGCCATCGAAGAAGATCGCTGTGGCGGTGGTGACGACCTTCAAGCCGGGCGCGTTCGACTGCCAGGGCAACTACAGCAACACGAGCGACGTGCTCTGGCGAAAGATCGCCGCATCGCTGGCGCCGGACGACGCGCCGACGCCCTCGCCGGCGCAACCACCGACCGGCTGCTCTTGACGCTGTTCGCTTGGCTCGCTCCACCCGACGACCCAGGGGCGACTGCGCGGCGGATCCTGCCGAACCGGGTGCATGAAGCCGGTAGAGCTCGCGAGCCCCTGGCCTGGCGACATTGCTGGGCTGGGGGCTGGAGCCCGTTCAGTCTGTGCCGCCACGCTCCGAGAGTGTGCACTGACCACGTAAGTGGGTAGGGTCCGACCGGGTGGACAAGGAGCCTGTCCCAAGCTCGACGTTGATGTCGAGAGACTGCAAGCAAAGCGAGGACGCGATGGAAACCAATCGACCTCCGACGACGACCGATGCCGGCATCCCGGTCGCCAGCCAAGAGCACTCCCTCACCGTCGGGCCGGACGGGCCCGTCGTGTTGCAGGACTTCTATCTCATCGAACAGATGGCGAATTTCAACCGGGAGCGCATTCCCGAGCGCCAGCCCCACGCCAAGGGGGGCGGCGCCTTCGGGACCTTCGAGGTGACGAACGACGTGAGCGCCTACACGAAGGCTGCGGTGTTCCAACCCGGCATCAGGACCGACCTGGTGATCCGCTTCTCGACTGTGGCCGGGGAGCGGGGGTCACCAGACACGTGGCGCGATCCGCGTGGCTTCGCCGTCAAGTTCTACACATCCGAGGGCAATTTCGACCTCGTCGGCAATAACACGCCCGTCTTCTTCATCCGTGACCCAATAAAGTTCCAGAACTTCATCCGCTCGCAGAAGCGGCTTGCCGCCAACAATTTGCGAGACCCCGATATGCAGTGGGACTTCTGGACGCTCTCGCCCGAATCGGCGCACCAGGTGACGTGGCTGATGGGGGACCGTGGCATTCCGCGCAGTTGGCGCCACATGAACGGCTACTCCTCGCACACCTACATGTGGATCAACGCGGCCGGCGATCGTTTCTGGGTCAAGTACCACTTCAAGTGTGACCAAGGGGTCGAATCCCTGACCCAGGCCGAAGCGGACCGCATCGCCGGCGAGGACACCGACTACCACCAGCGTGATCTCTACGACGCCATCGAAGGAGGGGATTACCCCTCATGGTCGCTCAAGATGCAGATCATGCCCTTCGACGAGGCGAAGACCTATCGGTTCAACCCCTTCGATCTCACCAAGGTGTGGCCCCACTCCGACTACCCGTTGATGGACGTCGGGAAGATGACGTTGAACCGGAACGTCACCGATTACCACGCCGAGATGGAGCAGGCCGCCTTCCAACCCAACAACATGGTGCCCGGGACCGGGCTCTCCCCCGACAAGATGCTGCTCGCCCGGGGCTTCTCGTATGCGGACGCGCACCGGGCTCGTCTCGGGGTCAACTACCAGCAGATCCCGGTCAATCGGCCCAAAGCACGGGTCCGCTCGTACTCCAAGGACGGTGCGATGCGGATCGACAACGTGATTGATCCCGTCTACTACCCGAACTCCTTCGAGGACGCCCCCGCGGCAGACACCGCCACCTACGCCGAGCAGGCAGTCTGGGCGGCCGACGGCGAGCTGGTGCGTGCCGCCTCCACCCTCCATGCCGAGGATGACGATTTCGGCCAGGCCAACACGCTGGTCAATGACGTGATGGACGACGCTGCGCGCGACCGGCTCGTCGCGACGGTTTCGGGAAACCTGTCAAAGCTGCGTCGCGAGGAAGTCCGCCAGCGCGCGTTCGAGTATTGGCGCAACATCGACAAGGCCGTTGGTGACCGGATCGAGACGGCGACAGGAAAAGTGGGCTGATTCGAAGGGATTCCGGCTGAAGATCCCAGCGGAAGCAATGGTGGGTCAGATGTCGAGCGACTGCACGAATCCGGCGATCGCTCCGTAGTACTCGGTCCCGATCAGCTTGCTTTCGTCGTAGGAGCCGAACGCCAGCGGCAAGTTGTCCGGATCGCGCCCGGTCATCAATTCTGCCGCCCCGTCGGCCATCGTCCATCGACGTGTGAACTGACCATGCTGTCGGAGCAGGGGTTCTATGCGGTCGAGCTCACCGGTTGATCCTACGTTGAACGTCAACGAGCGGACGCCCAGGGATTCTTGACCGTGGCGAACGGCGTGCTCGCTCCGCACCTGACGCAAGATGATGAACATGGTGCCGCGCGGTTGCTGTCCGAGCACGGCCACCATGTCGTCGAGAACAATCTCCTCGAAGGGGCCGATCTCTCGGTAGAAGGCGACGGAGCGATCGAGCTTGGTCACCGTGACCAACGTGGACCGGATCGTCCAGTGCTCTGCCGGTTGATCGGTCACGATTTCGCCTTCACGGCCTTCGGGGCGGCGCAAGCCGTCGCTTGAGCATCTCCTCAAGATAGGCCGTTCCCGCCGGCGGGACCTCGGGTCCCGGAGCCTGAGGTGCTCCGCCATTTACCTGGCCTGGGCTCCGGGTAACTCGACCCGCTCCGCCATGGGGTCTCCGTGACGAAAGAGCACGTGCCATCGGCCGTCTTCGAACCGGTATCCCTGGCTGGCTCGAAGAGTCCGCTCCTCCACCTTCCCGTCGACCAGACGGCTCATGTGCTCGAGGTCGACGGTAAGACCGGGATGTCCTTCGACCAACGTCAACAGGTTCTCCGCGCTCCAGTTGCCGAAATTCAGGTGTGATGATGCCCAGGACAAGGAGGCACTGACGTCCTGCCACCCCACGGCATGTGAGCCGGCCGCTCCCATCAGGAC
This sequence comes from Acidimicrobiales bacterium, assembly GCA_036491435.1. GTDB lineage: Bacteria > Actinomycetota > Acidimicrobiia > Acidimicrobiales > RAAP-2 > Bog-473. The sequence goes on along the minus strand of DASXBZ010000121.1, from coordinate 6,597 downwards.
GACGTCCTCGGCACGCGACCACAGGTCTTGGAACGGTTCCGTGTGACCCGCCACCTGCTGGCTGACGGCGCCTCTGCATTCGTCAACGAACTTGTTGAACTCTTCAACCGAGGCTTCTGACATGCGGGCTCCTTCCGATCGAGCGAATGCACGGGCTGCCCGGCGACAGGTGGTTACAGGCTCTGCGTCAGCCCACCGTCGATCAAATAGTCGGCTCCCGTGACGTTGGCGGCGCGATCACTGGCCAAGAACACGATGAGATCGGCGATCTCCTCTGGGCGTGTGAACCGACCCGTCGCCGTGTCCCGCACGGCTTGACCCGCTATTTCATCGGGCGCGCCTCCGTGCGCCGCCGCCAACGTCGCGGCCACGCCATGGTCTCCGAGCCAGAGATCGGTCGCGACGGGACCAGCGCTCACCGAATTCACCCTGACACCATGTGGTCCAAACTCCTTCGACAGCGCTTTGGAGAAGTTGCGCAGCGCAGCTTTTGCGGCGCTGTAGTCGATGACCAAGGGGTCCGGGAGCGAAGCGTTGACCGAGACGTTGTTCACGATGCTCCCGCTGTTTCGAGCTGTCATGTGGGGAAGCAGTGCTCTCGTCGTCCGAACTGCCACCATGAACGTCAGATTGAGCGTTCTCCACCAGTCATCGTCGGTCACGGATAGAAACCCCTCGAGGCGAGGGGTCACGGCGCCGGCATTGTTGACGAGGATGTCGATCGGGCCGTCGTTCGTCGCCGCTTTGACGAGATCCGAGGGTCCGCTCTCGGTCAGGAGGTCCACGGCTATTTGAACAACGTTGCCCAATGCTTCCAGTTCGAGAGAGTTCTCACGCGAGCCGGAAACGACGGTGGCGCCTTCCGCCACGAGACGTCTTGCGACGGCAAGTCCGATACCGCGGCTCGCTCCGGTGACCAGGGCACGCTTGTCAGCGAGTGCCAAGTCCATTTTCAACTCCGATCGATCGCACGTAACAACAGGACCTCAGACGCCCTTTGCCTTCAGCCAATCGAGCACGGTGTCCGCGACGTCCTTCCATCCACTGTCGATCGTCAAGGAGTGACCACGGCCCTCGAACTGCTTGAGTTCGGTCACTGCGGTGGAATCTCGATATTGCTTGAGCGTGGATCGGGTCACGACGTCAGGGACCGTGTGATCGGCCGTGCCCGAGATGAGCAGCAGGGGCCCGCGATCCTCCCTCTTCGTATCCACTTTCGCCGGCGAATGAAGGGAGAAATTGGCGACCGCAGCCTGGAAGAGCGGCTTGGCAGGAGAGGGAATCGTCCAACGGTTGAAGAGCTCGTCAGACTCCTCCTCGGAGACGGCGTTGCCGAACCCGAACCGAAACTCCTTTTGTGTCAGAGAGACGGCCTTGTGGATGTTCGCCGGGTTACCGAGCGCCGGGAGTCCCGCTCGCAGTTGGGCCAGGGGAAGAGGCAGCACTCCTTTGATCTGTGCAGGATCGATGGCCACCGCGGCTTTCCCGCGTCCCTCGCCGAGGAGTTTCTCTGCGATGAGACCGCCGAAGGAATGGCCAACGATCACGGGAGCGTCGCCGAGCCCGTCGATGATCTCAGCCATGTGAGTCGTGATTTCGTCGATTCCGATGTTGGCGACCTCGTCGGGGTGCGCTCGAGCGTCTTCGACCGTGGCCGGCTCGTTTGGCCAGCCCGGGGCGAGCGGCTCGTAGCCGGCATCCCGGAATTGCTCGATCCAGGGGGACCAGCTTGTTGCGTGCAACCAAAGTCCGTGGATGAAGACAACGGGTCGGGCAGCGGTCATGGCAATCTCCTCTTGCGACGCGGGGCTGCACACAGCCAACGCCACCGGAGGCTAAATGTCCAAGGCTTGCGCGATCTCGATCGATAACCAACTGGACATGCAGCATCCCGCGTTGCGGAGTAGCGTCGCCGGCTGCGGCGCTCCTCGCTTCCCTGCGCCCGGAGTCAACGGGGCTGAGCATGGATCTCGACCTACGGCTGGTGCGGTATTTCGTCGCCGTTGCCGATGAGCTTCACTTCGGCCGGGCCGCGGCCAAGCTCTACGTGAGCCAGCCCGCCCTCTCGAAGCAGATTCGAAAGCTCGAGGACCAGCTGGGCACACGCTTGTTCGTCCGAGACAGCCGGCATGTCTCACTTACCGCGCGAGGTGAGGCGTTTCTGGTCGACGCGCGGCAGATCCTGCAACTGGCCGAAAAGATGCAGCGCGAGCCAGATGGCAACAGGATTCGAATTGCGCACGTTTTCGAGCTCTCTACGAGCAGGCAAGTTGCCGACGCTTACTCCAAGGCCCACCCGGAGGTGGCGTTGACCGAGCATGCGATGGAAAGCGCCGCCCAGTTGAATGCATTGCTCGAGGATCGTCTGGACGTCGCGATCTTGCGGGTGACGCCAGAGACGCTGCGTGACCACCCGACCGGATGGTTCCACACATTGCTGCGTCTAGAACCGATGAGGTTGGTCGGGCGTCCCGGAGACCTCCCGCGTCGTACGGCCTCGTTCTACGAACGAACGATTGAGGTGTTCGGAGATGCCCCGAGTTCCGGCTTCAATCCCGTGTACGCCAACTTCTTGACCGCACTCGAGCAGTTCTTGGGCATCTCCATGCAGTGGCTGGGAACTCCTGGCGCCTTCAGTCATTGCCTGGCCGCAATGCGCCGAGCCACCACCCCGGCCCTGTCGCTCGAGTTCGAGAGCTACGCGGTTCGCTATGCAGCAGAAGGACTGCCCGTCTACACGCCCAAAGAGACCCTGCCGCACTATCCCTGGTCGATCGCCTGGCGCGACGGCCATCTACCTCCGGCCACGGCTGCTTTTCTCGAGATCGCGCAGGAACTGGCCACAGAGCGTGATTGGCGATCCTTCGACTCGCAAGGGGTGGCACCAAGTTGGCTACCACCCGACGACCCCGTCGCGGGAGAACTCGGTCTCAATGCGCGGGTGCAGGCTGAACGCCCCGAAGGTGTGGCCCGTTGAAGACGGGCACCTCGACGAGCACGACATCGGCCTAAAGTCCGCGGAGCTGCGCCTCCTCGGGCACCAAACCCAAAAAGGTCAACGCTGCGGAAGCGAATCGATCCATCGGGTGAGCCGTCGGCCCTCGCGAACCATCAACGTCGGATCACTGAGTGTGTTGCTCAACAATGCGGTGCCTTGGTACGTCGCGATGAGCGTCACGGCCAGTTCGTTCGCATCTCGGCAACCCATCAGCCGAAATTGCTCCTCGACCCACCTGAGCGGGACACGGATGAGATCTGCCGCAACGTTGTCGCTGCTAGGGCCGCGCTTGTTCACCTCGGAGCAAAGAGAACCCTGCGGGCAGCCATATTGGGCGATGACGTCTTGTTCACCCGCTAGGACTTTCACGAGCGCCTTCAGGCGGCCCTTTGGCGTACGGTGACTCGTTTCGATCTCCGCGAGCGTCGTCCGGATTATGTCCAGATGAGACTGGACGACGGCGTCGATGATTTCGTCTTTGGTTTTGAAGTAGTAGTAGACGTTGCCCAGGGGGACCGTCGCTGCCCCAGCGATATCGGCGAGCGTCGTCGCCTCGATGCCCTGTCGATAGACCAATTCGGTTGCGGCGTCGATCAGCCGATCCCGCTTGCCCCGTGGCTGACCAATCTCTTTGCCGGCCACGCTCGCACCTAAGTCAGCCATCTCACTTTCACCCTAGACGGAGGACTGCTTCCCTCCTATAGTAAGTCAGATAACTAACTCTACAGGGAGCCGCCTCACCATGACCGCAAGCCCTCCCGAGGCGTCCGCGCTGGCAACACGCCGCGGCAAGCTCACCCTCTTGTTCGTCTGCGCAGTTGCCTTCCTCGACTTTGTCGACGCATCGATCGTCAACGTCGCGCTGCCTTCGATCCGCCACGACCTGGATTTTTCGGTGCAGAACCTCCAATGGGTCCTGAGCGGCTATTTGCTTACGTACGGCGGATTCTTGCTTCTTGGCGGTCGTATGGCGGACCTGCTCGGTCGGCGACGGGTCCTCGTTGCCGGCATCTCGATCTTCGCCCTGTCCTCGCTGATGGGTGGCCTGGCTCCCAGCGCGGGCGTCCTGATCGGTGCGCGTCTCGCACAAGGGTTCGGTGCGGCGCTGATGCTGCCCGCCGCGCTCTCGATTCTCACTACAACCTTCAGCGAAGGGACCGACAGGCTGAAGGCGCTCGGGGTCTGGGGCGCCGTCGCGGGCATCGCCTCGGCTGTCGGAGTCTTGCTCGGGGGGATCCTGTCTCAGGAGCTCGGCTGGAGATGGGTGCTCTTCGTCAATCTCCCGCTCTGCATCATTCTCCTCGTCGCTTCCTTCCGGATCGTGACCGGAGAGCGGCGATCCGCATCGTTGGCACACTTCGATGCGCTCGGTGCCGCGACGGTGACCGGTGGCATGCTTCTCTTGATCTACACACTCATTCGGGTCCCTGACGTCGGATGGGGAAACGTGCGCACCGTAGCCGGACTGGCTGCCTCAGCCGCCTTACTCATCGCCTTCCTTCTCAACGAGCAGAGGCATCCCAGGCCGCTCCTCCCATTGTCTATCTTCCGGATCAGAGGCCTCGGCGCCGCGGATGCAACACAAGTCATCTCCATGGCCGGCTTCTACTCGATGTTCTTTTTCGTAACGTTGTACATGCAGAATGTCTTGCACTTCTCTCCCATCCGCGCTGGAGTCTCGTACATCCCTGTGACTCTCGGAGTCGCCGCGTCGGCGGGCATCTCCTCGAAGCTGTTCGAACGGGTCGGCACGAGGCCGATCATCGTGGGGGGCGCTCTCGTGGCCGCCTCAGGCGTGTATTGGTTGTCGCGCATCCCTGTCGATGGGACTTATCTCTCCAACCTTCTTCCTGGGTTGATGATCATGTCGATCGGACTCGGCGCCGTCTTCACGGGAGTAACCACCGCGGCCAACGCGGGAGTCCCACCCGACAAGGCTGGTCTCGCCGCGGGACTGGTAAACACCTCCCAGTGGTTCGGCGCTGCCTTGGGCTTGGCGATCTTCTCTTCGATTGCTACCAACCGGACGAATCAGCTGGTGTCCAGTCATGTCGCCGAGCCTTTGGCGCTCACTCAGGGCTTCCATCGGGCGCTGCTGGCCAGCAGCATCTTCTTGCTGGGAGCAGCAGTGATCGCGCTTAGGGCTACAAACACGCGCGGTGAACCCGTATCGCTGGTCGAGGAAGCAGATGTTGACGACGAGCCCTGTGAGCCCGTCCTCGAGCCCGAGGGAGCTTGATGCCGAAGATCCCGCCTTGTCCCGTCGAACCTTGACGATGAGAGTTCGAGGGCACTTCCCAAGACGCACCCGGGCGATGGCCTGAGAGGACCAAGCATCGCTGGCACGGACGTTGGGCCAATAGCCGGGGCCATTGAGTGGCGTTCTGACGAGCAGAGTTTGGAGCCTGAGGTCGGACTCGAACCGACGACCTGCGCATTACGAGACAGATCCCGCGAATCTCATTACATCCCGCTGCATCCCGTATCGTGCCGATTTCGCTGCTCATCAGGCTCGCTCGATTGTGGGGGTTGAGACGCATCGGGACCCAACGGGACGCGCTGGGACCCAATTGTTGGGATGGAGTTGGGAGGCTGAGAACGAGTCAGGCACTTAGCGACACCCGAAAGAGGTGCATGTGGCCGAGCCATCGTCATACAGTGGCCATGGGCGCCAGCAGCTCTTATGTATTGCATTTGCCGATAGGGACTACCAAAGCCGGTTCGCGAGTGCCAGCATGAACTTGCGTTTGAGTAGGCCCGAACGAGCAGTTCTTTCGCTTGGCCCGAGAGAGGGGACAGCTGAGCATGGTTGGTCCTACGAGCGGAGTTACGGGAATAGAACTCGCCAGCTTTGTCCTCGCGATCATCGCCGTCCTCGGCGCGACCATCGCGCTGGCGTGGCGCTTCGTTGATTGGAAATCAATCCATCGTGGCGTACGTGTCGACATACGCCATGCGTTAGCCGTTGATCAAGAAAGGGGTGTCAGCGAGCACCGAGTCATTACAGTGACGGCGCACAATGTCGGTCGGGCTCCAGTATCGGTAACGGGGTGGGGTCTGCGACTGCGGCACGGCCAGGACGTGGTGTTCTTTGAGGACACCCCTACTTCGGGGCCGGCGCTACCGCTGACGCTCCAACCTGGATACGAGGCGACGTGGCACATGATGCACGATGCGGTGATGGCTTCGCTGGCAGATCAACCAACCAAAAGATCGTTTGCGCTCCACGGATTCGTCAGACTCGGCACCGGGCGGACGGCCATCTCAAAGAAGAAGATCACGATCTCTGCATCGAAAGGCTCTGGCGAGCAGCGCTGAGGGCACGGCTTTGTAAGCCGCCTGCCGGACAGAGGTAGCAGAGTCCCTTGATACCCCACCAGGCGGACCATTTTCCGCGTCGAGGACATGATCCCCTTGGGAGGCGACTCGCAGGGCGACGATAAGTGGCCGTCAGTGGTGGGCCGGCTCAGCTGGGAACCGATCGGCGACGGCGCCGATGTCGCTCCAAGAACCAGTCACGAGGGCAACCTTTTCTTCCGTCTCTGACCGTCACTCCTGCCCGTCCGGCGTCGTGAGGTAGGAGGCGCCGTAGATGCGGT